>NZ_JYHN01000097.1:0-32104 GCF_000954015.1 Clostridium sp. FS41 | reverse complement strand
GGTGTGGAGTGGGGGAAAATCCGGAGATAACTTCAAAGGATTACCTATCACTATTCAACAGCTGGCGGGATATTGAAGTCCAGTATTCCGGAGGCGTCACGAAAAAACTGACCGAGCGCTTTGAGAGCCCTCAGCACGCAATCAATGTGATTCGCCGTATGCTCCACACGTCCGGTATGGTTCTGGACAATGCCAGCCCGGCTGTGCTGGGGCATTTATCCAAAAACATCCGAATCGCAGCCATGAAAACGCCGTTGGTGGATGAAGACGTAGGGATTGCAGCCTCTATCCGTATTGTAAATCCACAATCCATGAAACAGGAAGATTTTATAAACGGGGGAACCGCTACCCAGCCAATGATGGATTTTTTGACCGAGTGTCTGAGGTACGGGATCTCTATCTGTGTGGCAGGGGCGACAAGCTCCGGGAAGACAACGCTGCTTGGCTGGCTTTTGACAACCATACCGGATAACAAGCGGATTTACACCATTGAGAGTGGTTCCAGGGAGTTGGCGCTGGTGCGCGAGAAGGAAGGCGCGGTAACGAATTCCGTCATCCATACCCTGGCACGGGACAGTGAGAATGAGCGCCAGAGAGTGGATCAGATTGCCTTACTGGACATGGCGCTGCGGTTTAACCCGGATATCATTGTGGTGGGGGAAATGCGCGGGCCGGAGGCCAATGCAGCCCAGGAGGCGGCCAGGACCGGTGTGGCGGTGGTAACCACCATCCATTCCAACAGTTGTGAAGCCACATACCGGCGTATGGTGTCCCTGTGTAAACGGGCGGTGGACATGAGCGATGAGACCCTCCTATCCTATGTGACAGAGGCCTATCCAATCGTGGCATTCTGTAAGCAGCTGGAAAACCGGGAAAGGCGCCTGATGGAAATCCAGGAGTGTGAAATCCGCCCGGATGGAACCAGGAGCTACCGGCCGCTGTTCCAGTACAAGATCACGGAAAACCGGGTGGAAGACGGGAAATTCATCATTGAAGGCCACCATGAGCAGGTGCATGCCATATCGGACGGGCTGGCAAAACGGCTGTTGGAGAACGGGATGCCGGGTGAGACGCTGAAGAAGTTGAGGGGAGGTGTGAATGTATGACATTGATGCAGCTTTTAGCCTGTGCCGGTATGATAACCGGTGCTTTTTTAATTCTGGGCCTAAAACCGATGGAATTTACAGACGGTCTGTTTGGCTTTTTGATGCAAAAGCCCAGAACGTTAAAGGAGGAAATCAACGAGGCCACCAGCCGGAAGAAACCGGGGGTGTTTCGCCGGGAAATCCGTACGGCCCAGGAAATCCTGGCCATGACGGGCCGGGAAAGCCGTTTTTCCATGATCTGCGCAGCCAGCTTGTCCTTGTTCTGTGTTGGCGGCTCGCTGGCAATCCTGATGGGGAACTATTTTCTGGCCCCGGTTTTGGCGATGGGCTTCCTGTTCTTCCCTTTCTGGTATGTGCGCCTGACGGCCGGCCATTACAAGAAGAACGTGGCGGCGGAGCTGGAGACAGCCCTGTCCATCATTACTACAGCATATTTGAGGAACGAGGATATCCTGACCGCGGTGGAGGAAAACCTGCACTACTTAAATCCACCGGTCTGCAATGTGTTTCAGGAATTTTCAACCCAAGTGCGGATGGTGAATCCCGATGTGGAAGCCGGGCTGCAGGCACTGAGAGGGCGGATTGAAAACGATGTGTTTGAGGAGTGGTGCAATGCACTGTGCGACTGCCAGTATGACCGCAGCCTAAAAACCACACTAACGCCGATTGTGAGCAAGCTGTCAGATATGCGGATCGTAAATGCAGAGCTGGAGCTGTTGGTGACGGAACCCAGGAAGGAATTTATTACTATGGTGATCCTTGTCATTGGAAATATCCCGTTAATGTATTTCTTAAATCGCAGCTGGTACGAGACGCTGATGTTTTCCTATATGGGACAGATCATCCTGGCGGGATCGGCGGCTCTTATCTTTATCAGCACGGCGTGTGTGATCCGTTTGACCAAGCCGCTGGAATACAGGAGGTGACGGGGATGATTGGATTACTGGTCTGCTTTGGCGGACTGCTGGCGGCCGGATTGTTTTTCCTGGCAGCGGATATGCTGCGTCTGCCGTATTTAAAGACGTCAAAGGCGATGATTAATACAGGAAGGGAAAACAGAAAGGCAGCAAAGAGTCTGGAAACGTACCTCCTTTCCCTGGCTGTGAAGCTGGCGCCTTATATTCATATGGATGATTATAAACGGGGGCGGCAGAAAAACATCTTAAAGGCCAGTGGGCTGAATATGGAACCGGAGGTGTATCAGGCCTATGTTATTTCCAAGGCGGGGCTTGTGCTGCTGGGCGTGATTCCCTGTCTGCTGGTTTTTCCACTTCTGGCTGTGATTGTCGTGGTTCTGGCGGTGATGGTGTATTTCAAGGAGCAGGAGCAGGCGGATGAGCTGCTGGCGAAGAAGAGGGGAGAGCTGGAGGGCGAGCTGCCCCGGTTTGTGTCAACCATTGAGCAAGAACTGAAGAACAGCCGGGATGTGCTGTCCATTGTGGAGAACTATAAAAAGAACGCGGGGGAAGAGTTTGCCAATGAATTGGAAATCCTGGCGGCGGATATGCGCTCTTCCAGCTACGAGGCAGCGCTTACCCGGTTTGAGGCCCGGATCAACTCCCCCATGCTCTCCGATGTGGTGCGGGGGCTGATCGGCGTACTACGGGGCGATGATGGTGCCATGTATTTTCAGATGCTGTCCCATGATTTCAAACAGATGGAGCTGCAGCGGCTGAAAAAGGAAGCCCAGAAGATCCCGCCCAAGATTCGGGTGTTCAGCTTCCTCATGCTGGTGTGTTTTATTATCACTTACCTGGCGATTATCGTATTTGAGATTCTAAAGTCCATGGGGAGTATGTTTTAGAAAAGAAAAAGACGGAGGCGCAAGGACATGAGCAGTGTTAAAAATCAGACAGGAATGGCAGAAAAAGAAGTTAAAAACAGGAGCGGGCAAAAATTATCGGGGACAGTGCGGGAGTTTTTGGAGAGACATCCCAAAGAACCGGTGTTTATGATGACGCCCGGCGGATATGTGTATCTGGTCCCGGAGCAGATTGGGAATCTTTTGGCGGGTGAAGCCGTCTCTGGAAGTCCGTACAGTTGGAGGGAATGCGTCCAGATCAAGGCGGAGGAACTTTTACAGCAGAAGGTGGAGTCAATGAACCATGCGGAGGGCACCTGGTATGTGTTGACGCGGTTAAATGAGCCAGAAGTGATTCCTGCCAGAACCAGTGAGGAGGGGATGGTGTGTCATATTTAAAGAAGATTCTTGCCGGCCGCGGCGGGGAAGGGTACATTGATGTGGCAGTTTTAATTTTGTGCGTGATGCTGGTTCTGGCTCTTTCCGTAAAGATTCTGCCGGTGTTTATAGCGAAACAGCAGCTGGATACTTTTGCGACAGAACTTTGCCGGGAGGCAGAGATTGCGGGCCGGATCGGGAGTGAGACGAACCGGAGGGCGGCTGTTCTCAGAGAAAAGACAGGACTTAATCCCGAGGTTCATTGGTCAACCAGTGGCCGGATTCAGCTCAATGAGGAAGTAACCGTGCAGCTGACCTGCCGCTATAATCTGGGATTGTTTGGAGGATTTGGTTCCTTCCCCATCACCCTCCGGGCTGCGGCAACCGGAAAGTCTGAGGTGTATTGGAAATGAAAAAATGGCTGGTGTGTTTGAAAGATCAACGTGGGACTGCGTTTCCCCTGGTAATCGCGGTGACTCTGGCCTGCCTTTTGATTCTGTGTGGAATCATGGAATTTTTCCGTCTGAGCCTGATTGCCTCTGGGGTGAAAGAAGCGCTGCAGGATGCAGTGGTTGTGGTGGTAAATGACAACTACGCCAATGTCTACCACGGAGTACGGGAGGGATACTCGGGAGGATATTATACGGAAGGATATGGTTTTGAGGAATCGGTGGATACAGGGGATATTTATTACCACCTGGATGAAACGCTGGGAACACGGCGGGAGGGAGGAACCCGGGTGAAATATACTGGAGGTGTCCTGGAGTATAAGATCTTCGGGCTGGATGTTACAATCCGCAATGCGCCCCTGGCGCCTTCAGACCCTGTAAATGCACAACGGTTTGAAGCAGATGCCGTGGTCTGGCTGGAGGTTCCGGTACAATTTGCAGGAAAGACATTTCCTCCTATGAAGATGAAACTTAAAGTACGGGCCGGGTATATTGAAGTATTCTGAAAAATAGGGGGGAAAGAGGGGGAAATGGGAAAAGTCACTGGACTTTTAGAGCGGGTTACGGTATGTTATGTCATACAAAGATAAAAGTACAAGGGGGCGTAATCAATGAAATTGAATGAGCGGATGAAACGGCGGCTGGCTGTCCTTGGTTGCGTGGTTGTGGGAGCTGTATTGATTGCAGCAATCGGCAGCCAATTCAGAGGTGAGACACAGGGAAGCAACCAGACGGAGGAGCAGACAAAACAGACGGAAGCGGTAACAGTAGCGGTCATGCCGGCAGAGACAACGGAAGTGGTAACAACAGAGGAAGAAACAGAGCCAACCAAACCGGATATCGTAGTGAGGACCGAACCGGAAACGGAACCTTCCGGGACAGGGACAACGGAGCCAACAGCGGCTCTGCCGGCACAGACGGACCGGACGGAACAGGCCGTGCAGCCAGCTCCAGTAAAACCAACTGCTCCGCCTGAAGAAGTGTTAAAGAATCCTGCCCAAAAGCCGGATGGAGAGTCCGTGGAAGGAACTCCCGAGGCCATACCCCATGAAGAGGTTGTGCAGCCAAACGAGGTGCCCACACAGGCAGGGGAGCCGCAGTATGGAACTACACAAAATGGGAAGATTTATGTACCTGTTTTTGGCTGGATTGATGAGATCGGAGAAGGGCAGGGAACGGTAGCTGAGGATATGTATGAGAATGGGAATAAGATTGGCATTATGGATTAAAAGTATCGTGATGAGACACCGCTTCGGCGGTGTTTTTTCTTTGAGGATGTGCGGGAATGTGACAAAAAGACTGGCTGTGCTGACAATGGTGTTGATGCTTATATGCCCTCTCACCGTATACGCAGTCGGAGAAGGAAATCTGGATGGCGGAGGTGGGTCCATGGGACAGGGAACTTCACAGAACAAGTGGACTCCTGGCATGGAAGGGGTAAGAGTGACAGTCATCCTGGCGGAAACCAGGACCCCAGTGACACAGCCCATTGACTTTACAAACAAAAGGCCGACCAATATCCAGCTGCATTTTGGAAAGGTTAGCAAGCTGTCCTATAACAAGGGAACTGCATTGAATGCAAGCAGCGAGACTTATACATTTGTGAATCCGGGACAGTCCCTTCCGCGGATCATTAGTTCACAGAGTCTTGGCGAGGCCAGCATAGAGGCGATTAAAAACTATTTTACAGACGAGCAGGTCATCCGTAGTATTGCAAACCTGACAGGAATAGACTTTGAAGTGCTGACAAACGGCAAATACAAACTGTTGCTGGAACCCATTGCCTATGTTGTGTTTCAGGGAACCAATATAGCAATGACAGCAACAGAAGCTGCTCTATATGACCAGGCGGGAAATGGTGCGGTACGTGCGATGCTTCCCACGATTGGTTTTCAAAATCTGCCGCTATCCATGTTCTTAGAGACCGCGGATTTAGGATATCCTGTCTGGAATGGGCCAAAGTCCGGTGTGCGTTCCAACCAGGAAATCATCGCGTCCCTGGGGCTGGGAATTGTACGCTTTAATGAGATAACCACGCCGCCGGCTATTGACGCCTTTGATTATGAGTACCGGGTGAATACGGAAGTTATCACCGCAGTGACGGTAAGGGGAGGCCAGTCGGATCCGGATCATCCGGTTTCCGTTACCTTCCGGGTGGCCGGAAAGGCGATGCGTGTGGATCACGTTTACTATCCAGAGGGAGACAGCCAGATTGCCTGGATTCGATGGACCACCCCTTCCACACCGCAGACCATGACCATACATGTCACGGTTTCTGGCGGGGGAAGGACCGACAAAAACACGATTACAGCAAATATCGTAGACTTGAATAAGAATCCGCCCCCGGATCCCAACGCGGATGACCGGAATGACGGTTTTACCATCCCATCAGTTTCAGTCCGGGAACAGGTGACAAGAGCGGATTGGGGTGTGTGGAGGCCATGGTGGTATTCTTACTGGGTCTGGCACAGCGGAGATGATGATGACGATGGATTTTGGTGCGATCACGGCTGGTGGAAATTTGATTATGACCGTTACCAGGCCAGACTATCAGCTGAGATGGAAATCTACCCGGATGAGAAATCCCCGACTGCTTCCGGAAACACACTGAAGTCCGGTTATGGCATCCAGGAGACAGTGACAGCAGGGGTGAGCACCAATCAAAGCCATGCGGTGACAGAAGCCCAGAACGCCATCACCTACTTCCCGGAATTTGATTATCAGAGCTACTGGCGTGTACTGGAACGGATGGGGCGGGGATATCAGACCCGGTTTGAGTTTAAGGAGAACCCATTCAGCACCTATGAACGAAGGACACATTTTTTGCCAATCTGGTATCCCGATGGCAGCTATACGCCCTATACATGGCTGATTGACTGCTGGACGCCGGCCGGGATGCTATCTATGAATCTGACAGATTCGGTCCGGGTGCAAGGGAATCTTTGGCAGGATTGGCACATTTCGCCTCAGAAACCGAGGTAGGATAACGGTTGTTTAAGAACAGAAAAATAGATAAATGAAGTGGTGGCCGCAGGATTTCTGCGGCTTTTGCTGTATGTGATGAAGCGCTCATGGAGCGCTCATTTCATTGGTATGAGAGGAGAGCTATATGAAAAAGTTTAAATGGATGATTGCACTGATTGTTGTATTACTTCTGACCACTATGTTTGGCATGACAGCCTTTGCCTCCAACACCGGGAATGTAGCAGGCGCAGTGGAAGGCACCTGGAAAGCAGCCTCATCCCAGATCAAGACGGTGGTCAACAACGTGGTGTTCCCGGCAATCGATCTGGTATTGGCAGTGTTGTTCTTTGTCAAGGTGGCAACTGCCTATATGGACTACCGGAAACATGGTCAGATTGAGTGGGCACCGGCTGCCATTTTGTTTGCAGGATTGGTTTTCAGCCTGTTTGCACCGATGTATGTGTGGCAGATTGTTGGGATATAATGCAGTTACAGAGGGCTGGCAAGAAGTGATACACTTGCCAGCCAATTGATTATAAGTCCTTATGTTGTATTCGTTTGCTGAGATCTAAGATCCGTGCATGTATGTTCTTAATTGTCTGTTCAAACTCTGCATCCGATTTCCCACTGGGATCATCAATCCCCCAGTCTTCGCGATATCTGCAGGGTAGGGATGGACACTGAACATTACACCCCATTGTTATTACAATATCCACTGGAGGAATATCTGTAAGCAGTTTGGAATATTGTTTCGATTCCATATCAATATTATAAAAATGTTTCATTAGCCGTACAGCATCCTGATTGATTCGTGGTTTTGTTTCTGTTCCGGCTGAATAGCTTTCAAACACATTGGCAGCAAGCTGTCGACCCAGTGCTTCTGCAATCTGACTGCGACAGGAATTATGCACACAGATAAACGCTACTTTGGGGTTGGACATAATGAAAATCACCCCCTTGCTTTTTGTAGGATTTTTGCAACCTCTTCTTTTTTGAGAACCTTGCCAAAGGAAACTACCTTTCCATCTACCACCAGTGCAGGAGTAGACATTACGCCATAAGCTGCAATTTGTGTAAAATCGGTCACATGGTCGATAGAAGTGTCCATCGATAATTCCGCAAGAGCCTCTCTTGTTGCTGCCTCCAATGCATTACATTTTGCACAACCGGAACCAAGTATTTTGACACCAGCACCTGTCGTTTTAGCTGCCTTTGCTTTAGCCATTGCTTCGGCATTGCAGTTTATACCGCAGCAGCTTTTTGGTGTCTCTTTCTTTTTGCTGAATAAATTCATAGCCATTACCTCCATTTTTTTGTTAGATTAACAGGTAGGCAAATTGATTAAATAAGTAGCCTACAATGATAATACCTCCAGTGCAGATACCAATGAAAAGAGCCAGTAGCTTTGGTCTTATTGCCTTGCGTAGCATGATCATGGATGGAAGGCTAAGTGTCGTAACCGCCATCATGAAGGAGAGAATTGTACCAAGCTGAGCGCCTTTGGAAAGCAGTGCCTCTGCTACAGGGATCGTACCAAAAATGTCCGCATACATGGGGACACCTACCAGGGTGGCTAGAATAACGCCAAACGGATTATTGCTGCCAAGAACTGCCTCTATCCAGTGTTCAGGAATCCAGTTGTGGATGACTGCGCCGATTCCAACCCCTACAAGAATATAGGGAAATACTTTTTTAAAGGTAGATACCACTTGATCTTTGGCGTATTCGATACGATCGTGGCGGCTCAATTCAGGAGATTCTATATCCACATGGCCGGCGGAAGTGATGAAGTCCTCCAAATACTTTTCCATGTGCAATTTTTCAATCATTGTACCGCCAACCACTGCTATGACCAGCCCTACAATCACATAGACAACGGCCACCTTTGTACCGAAGATACTCATAAGCAGGACAAGACTTCCAAGATCAACCATGGGGGAGGAGATCAGAAAGGAAAAAGTAACACCCAGTGGCAGACCGGCACTGGTAAACCCGATGAACAGCGGGATGGAAGAACAGGAGCAAAACGGAGTGACGGTACCTAAAAGGGCAGAGATAATGTTCGCCCAGACGCCGTGAAAACGCCCTAAAATCTGTTTACTTCGCTCTGGAGGGAAGTAGCTTTGAATGTAGGAAATTACAAAAATTAAGAAGCATAAAAGCATTGTGATTTTTAACACATCATAGATAAAAAATTGTATGCTGCCTCCCGTTCGGCTGGTTATATCCAGGCCCAAGGCTGTAAGTGCGTTGCCAATCAGTGCATTGAGCCATTGCATTCCTAGAATTTCATTTTGAAAAAAGAGCCATATCGTTTTTAAAGCTTGCATAGAAAGTCCTTCCTTTCATAAATTGGGTTCATATCGAAAAAATTTGATACAATGTATTTAAGAAAAGCCATCAAGCCGATGGCTATTTTTCATAGGCAGCATTTTCTGTATCCTGCGTAGTATTTGGCGTAGTGAGTTCCACTAAAAGCTGTGCTGCATACTCGCTGCCACGTTTGCTTAGACGATAGTGCGTCCACTTGCCGTCCTGCCTGCTGTCCACAATACCTGATTCACAGAGGATTTTCATGTGATAAGATAGGGAAGATTGCCCAATATCCATGAGGTCAATAAGTACACAAGCACATTTTTCACCGCTGCGCAGCAGTTCCAGAATCGCGAGTCGTTTTTCGTCACAAAGAGCTTTAAATACTTTTGCATTTTTCTCATGTGTGTTTTTCACGTGTTTCACCTCGTATCAAATATTTTTGATATAACATATTATATGCGTCATATCAAAAAAAGTCAATATGAAGAAGGAGATTTATAAAAATATGAAATGGAATAATTTTTTTAGACGTGCACCGCCTATATAAAAGCATTGGCTAGCTGATTGTTGGAATCCAAGAAGTGCATTTTTGGATAGGAAGATGTCTAACGGGAGGGAAAATGAATGGGGTGCTGGGGAATCACGGCATTTGAGTCGGATGAAGGTCTGGACGCAGTAGAGTTTATCAGGAGGAGACTTCCGAAGGATGGTAAGCTGGAGCTTGAAACGCTGCTGGAAGCCTTGAAGCGGGATTCATGGAATGCCCCTCCGGAGGTAGAGATGGCAGGGTCCCACACCAGTGTGATGGCACTAGCGGAATTGATGCTGAAGTTTGTGGACGGGGATGTAAAGAGCCTGGATGATGAGGAGGACTGGGATAGGGAGAAGCATAAATTTTGTTCTGTCACTTCTTTCACCGCTTCCGGAGAAACAGTCCATTGGATTCGGAACTATATTTTTGATACACTCCATGCTATAAAAAAATATGCTGAGTCCCAGACCGGAGATGGTGCTAGATGGGGCGGTTGGTTCGAGGAAAAGAACTGGGTTGGATGGCAGAAACATATGGCAGAACTGGTCAGCCGTCTTGATCCATTTATTGAATCTTCAGAAGCAAAAATAGAGTTGATTTCATTACAAAGGCCAGAGCATCAGGAAATGGAAAATAGCGAAGAGGTAGAACTGCCGTTACAGAATCAACTTGGACCGTGAGGCATAATGGGGGATGGCGATGGCAGAAAATCAGGAGAAAAATATGGTTTCAAATGACAAACAGGATAAGTTACTGATGGAAACATGCATTAAGCATTTGACCCAATACGCGGCCATGATCAAAATTGACCGGGGAACTCAAGGGGATGAGAGGATCGGACGGCTGAAGAAAATGATCGGGGAGATGGAGGCATATTGGGATTTAAGTGAGCGAAAGGATCGCGAAGAGCAATTTGACAAAACGCTGCGGCGTGCAGTCCAGACGGGAAGAACGAATCGAATATCAGAGAGACAGAAAATTGCCACGGTTAATGGATTGTACCGCTATGCAAGCGAAATGGTTTCCGCACAAGGTCAAGAGGCAGCAGAACAGGTGAAAGAGGTCCAATCAGTCATAAGGGAACTGGCGGATGGATGGGATATGGATCAAAAGTGGGCGGATCGTCTGTGCTCCCTCATTAGGAATATGGCAGGACATAGTGAACAGCCGCCTTCCGAAACCAGGGAAAAGAACCTCTTTTTTAAAGACATTTCAACCATGGCTGTGAAAATGGGATTTGAGGTAAAAGGAGTAAAGAATGGATTGCTGCAGCTGTATTTGGAGGGAAGCCGTGTGGCGGAGGTTAATGAAAGCGGGAGCATGCTGTATGGTCCCAATCCAAATGTATTCAAACTGATGGACGAGATCGAAGCATGGAAGGGCAGAGAAGAAAACCTGCATATGCAGGACGGACTTCAGATGTAACACAGGCAGAGAGGTGCGCTGTCTATGAAATCATTAAACGAATACTTGGCGTATTATGACCCGATGAAGGAAGCCAATGAGCGCTATCTGCCGGAGGATCACGCAACGCTCCGGTACGCTCGGGCAGTTGTTATTGCAGATGGAAATGTGATAGGGGCCTCTCTGTATCCGGATCACGTACGGGAAATGTCTGTTTTAGAAACACCATTTATGCAGCAGATCTGCCGGGATTATCAATATGTAAGGAAGCTGGAAGTCAGGATTGAGTGTTATGAATACAGTGGAGAGGGAGAATGTCGGGGACTGGTCGGCGGCGAGTTCACGCTGTTCTGTATGGGAGCGTTGGATTTGAAGGTGGTGTCAACCCGGAATATCTGCTTGTGGGAAGGATGACGGACGTCCTGCCTGTTCGGTAAGGGAGCCGGGAATTTGGGGATTAACAGTAAGAAAGAGGTGATAGTTCGATGTTTATCTGGGACTTTGTGGCAGACACGGTTCTCGGCCAGATCGTGGACTGGATCTATGGCCAGATGATTGGTTTTTTGGGGAATTTTTTCTCGCTCATGGGGCAGATGGGGGCAGAGCTGTTCGAGCTGGACTGGATCCAGGCGATTGTCCTGTTTTTCTCACAGCTTGCCTGGATGCTCTATGTGGTGGGATTTGTGGTGGCGGTATTTGAATGTGCCATCGAATGCCAGAGCGGCAGGGGAAGCGTCCGTGATACGGCGCTGAATGCGTTAAAAGGCTTTATGGCAGCCGGTCTATTTTCCGTTGTGCCGGTAGAGCTTTACAAGTTCAGTGTGTCCCTCCAGGGGGAAATTACCGGAGGGATAACCGGGATGGGTGGTGATTTTGGTTCCATGGCAGGGAACATCATTGACAGCTTGGCGAATTCGGGAACCCTGCAGGACGCGATGGTAAGTGGAGTGTTTGGTGGAATCAATACGATCACAAATCCGATCCTGATGATTTTTATTCTGTTTATGATGGGGTATTCCACAATCAAAGTGTTTTTTGCCAACCTGAAACGGGGAGGGATTCTGCTGATTCAGATTGCAGTGGGAAGTCTGTATCTGTTCAGTGTACCAAGGGGATATATGGATGGTTTCACGAACTGGTGTAAGCAGGTAATCGGTATCTGCCTGACCGCCTTTTTGCAGGCTACGATGCTGATTGCCGGTCTGATGGTGCTGAGCAAGAACGCCCTTCTGGGTCTGGGAATCATGCTGGCGGCGGGGGAGGTGCCAAGGATTGCCGGACAGTTTGGGCTGGATACCAGTACCAGGGCAAATCTGATGGGCAGTGTGTATGCAGCGCAGAGCGCGGTAAACTTGACCAGAACCATCGTGCAGGCCGCGGCGAAATAATCGGTGGTCAAAGGAGGGATGACATGATTTTTCGGTCAAATTCGGAGATGGCCCGATACTATATTGAGAAGCTGATGGAAGATGGGGAAGAGCATTCATTTCCGGAAATAACAGATTATGTGATGGCGAATTCAGAGGGGAGAGAAATCAAAGGCCCACTGACAATTCCAATTATAAGCAATTCTGTTATGAAAGTGATCTGTCAGGGAAAAGGCTTCTATGAGACAACAAGGCGAGGCTGTTATAGAAAGATCGATGCTCAAGTGAATGGTAGAAGTGCCTCGCTTAGAGCATATACACGTGCAATGACGATTCTGCAAACTGCAAAAGCAGAACTAAAATCCTGTTTTAAAATTAGTTTAATGGATACGGAAATTGACGTTGAAGCTGTGAAAAATATGCAAAAATGCGGAAAGACAATTGGAAGCTGGGTTGAATTGGCTCAGCAGGAGGTAGAAACAAGACTTCTCAAAATACAGAGCATGGAAACGGAGGAAGAAACAGAAGATCCAGACATGACTCTAAATATGTGAAGGAGGCAGTAAAGTGCACTTGTATTTTCACACCAACACAGAGATGGCGCTGTATTACATCAGGGCGTTATTGCAGGATGGGGATGAGCATCCTATGTCAGAAATCTATGATTATGTGATGGAAAACTGTAAAGGTCATGTTGTGATGGGGGAGCCGATGCGCGCAACCGTTATATCCTCAGCGCTCTGGCGGTTAGCAAATACGGACGGAAGCGGTTGCTGCCGTCTGCGAAGAGGCGTGTATCAGATGGGAGACCCAAAGAAAACTATGAGGGAGACGCCGTCCCTTTATGAACGGGCCATTCGCATTGTAAGCAGGGCGGAGCGGGAGCTGGCAGGCAGTTTCTATGTGAACCTGGACCAGGGTATGGACTTGAAAACATCCATCGAGGCCCAGAAAGCAGGCCGTGAGGTACTTGACAAGCTGGGGCAGATTAAGGCGGAACTGGCGGCTATGCAGCAGGAATTTACAAATGAAAAGGAGTGTGGACAGGACCAGACGTCCAGTATGTCCATGGAACTGTAGGAGGTGGAGGATGTATATTTACCCGGAACATTTGAAGGCAAGGGCTGTCATGTGGCTGTGGCAGCTTCGGGATCTGACTGTGATTGGGGTAGGAGTTTTGTTTTCTGTGCTTGCGGCGGTCCAGACTGGTGTGATTATCCCGGCGCTTATTACGGCTGCCTATGCCTTTTTGACCATCCGTTTTGAGGATACCAGTATCCTGGATTTTATCAGCTATGCCTGCGCCTATTTTTTCAGGCAGCAATTTTTTGAATGGAGGATGACCAGATGAGCAGAAAAGGGAAACGGGAGGGAAAGACAACAGCCAAACAAAGGCTCTCCACCAGGCAGCTGATGAACACCAGGAGGATTACGGAGTACAGCCTGGAGACCTATGACGGCGATGAGCTGGTGTACTTTATGATCCGGCCTACCAACCTGTCGGTTCTTTCAGAATCCAGTGTAGGAGCGAGGGTGTATGCTCTGATGAATGTGCTGAAGGGTGTGGCGGAGATTGAGATGCTATGCTTAA
Organism: Clostridium sp. FS41; assembly: GCF_000954015.1. NCBI lineage: Bacteria > Bacillati > Bacillota > Clostridia > Eubacteriales > Clostridiaceae > Clostridium > Clostridium sp. FS41. The sequence continues at coordinate 18,196 of NZ_JYHN01000097.1, read as the reverse complement.
ACAGCCGGGAAAATTTTGAGGAGAACAAGGGATTTCTGCGCAGGCGGGCGGAAGAAGAACGCAATCCGGTCATCCGCCAGCTGCTGGAGCGGGATCAGAATTTCTTAGACCGGATTCAGGTACAGATGGCAACGGCCCGTGAATTTTTAATCCTGATCCGGCTTAGGAACCAGAAGGGAAAGGATGTGTTTTCGTATCTGGACCGCATTGAAAAATCCCTAAAGGAGCAGGGATTTGATTCCAGGCGGGCGGATGAGGAAGACATCAAACGGATTCTGGCGGTGTATTATGAGCAGAACGTGACCAGTGAGAAGTTCGAAGATTTTGATGGGGCGCGGTGGATCATTCCGGATGATTAAACGCAGAAGGCAATCCTGCGGGTATTATAAATTGGGGGTTCCAGTCCGGCCAGCCTGTGGTATATTGTAAAAGGAGCGCAATCATTACTGAACGGAAGGAGGGAGCGATTGAATTATCCGGAATTATTGAAGAAAAGGGATTTATACCAGACTGGCAGGCTGTCCATTCCAAAGCTGACGCTGCAGTCTTTCGAGCAAGCGTTCGAGATAGAATATACCCATAACTCTACCGCTATCGAAGGCAATACCTTGACCCTGATAGAAACCAAGGTTCTGCTGGAGGATGGGATTTCCATTGGCGGTAAGATGCTGCGGGAGCTTTATGAGGCGGTCAACCATCAGAAGGCATTCCGTCATATGAAAGACTGTGCTGCAATGGGGAAGCCCCTGGATGAATGTATGATAAAAGGAATACACAGACAGCTGATGGAACATGTTACGGGCGGTGGAGTTTATCGAAACGTGGATGTGTATCTGAAGGGTGCTGGGCATATTCCGCCATCTCCGAATGAGATGGGGCAGCAGCTGCGGGATTTTTATGAAGGTTTGAGTTGGATGGACAAAGAAGAAAATCCGATTGAGCTGGCGGCATGGACCCACGCAGCGTTTGTAAAAATCCTTCCGTTTTCAGACGGCAACGGAAGGATCGCACGGTTAATTATGAATTATCAGCTTTTGGCAAGCACATTTCCAGCCGTGTCTATCGCAAAAGAGAACCGGCTGGATTATTTTAATGCCCTGGAAGCCTATGCGGTAGAGGGCAATCTGACCCCGTTTGCAGAAATGGTTGCAGACCTGGTCGACCACCAGCTGGACCGTTACCTGGGCATGATAATACCTTCGCAGAACATGCAGCAAAATTTAAGGATGTAATAACAGAAGAGCGAAAACGGCATGACGCCGGATACAGAGATGTGTCCGGCGCTTTTTTTGCGCCAAAATCAAGGAGGGAGAACGTTGAAACATGCAAAAACCGCCCCGGAGGCGGAAAAGGAGGATGTGCGCATCCAGGAATTTCTGGATATGATTGCGCCCTCCGTCATGAAGTTTGAAACTGACTACTTCATCTGCGGAAACACATACCGATGTGTGTGGGCACTGAGGGAGTACCCGACTTCCACAGAGGAGCAGGCAATCTTAAAACGGCTGGGGGAAAAGGATGGGGTCACCTTAAAGATTTATACCCGCCATGTCAGTGCGGCGGAGGAGCGGAAAATCATCAGCAATGCCGCCAGTAAGAACCGGCTGAATCAGTCCAGTACCAATGACTTACAGCAGACAGTCCAGGCGGAGAGCAATCTCCAGGATGTGGCGATGATTGTGGCAAGGACTCACCGCAACCGGGAGCCGCTCTTGCATACGGCTGTTTACATGGAACTGACCGCCAATGAATACGACCATCTGAAGCTGTTACAGACAGAGGTGCTGACCGAGCTGATCCGTTCAAAACTGAACGTGGACCGGCTCCTCCTGCGCCAGCAGCAGGGTTTTCAGTGTGTGATGCCAAGCGGGAGAAATATGTTCCGGGATCAGTTTGAGCGAGTTCTGCCGGCCAGCAGTGTGGCGAACCTTTATCCCTTTAATTACAGCGGGAAGACGGATCCCCGTGGTTTCTATGTGGGACGGGATAAGTTCGGGAGCAATATCTTGGTGGATTTTAACCAGAGGGCAGACGATAAGACCAACGGTTCCATCCTCATCCTGGGCAACAGCGGACAGGGAAAATCCTATCTGTTAAAGTTGATCCTGTGCAATCTGCGGGAGGCCGGGCTGAATGTCATATGCCTGGATCCGGAAATGGAATATGAGGATCTGACCAATAATCTTGGGGGCTGCTTCATTGATCTGATGGGCGGCCGTTTTTTGAACAATCCCCTGGAGCCAAAGGTGTGGGACGAAGGGGAAGGTATGGAAGATCCGGATGCGCCGGAAACCTTTCGGATCCGAAGTCGGCTGAGCCAGCATATCAGCTTTTTAAAAGACTTTTTCCGTTCGTATAAGGACTTCACGGACCGGGAGATTGACGTGATTGAGATTATGGTCCAACGCCTCTATGCCAGGTGCGGTCTTACGGATGAGACGGATTTTCAGATGCTGGGATCCAAAGATTATCCTACCCTTTCTGAACTGTACGGGCTGATTGAGGCGGAATATAAAGAGTTTGACAGTGGGGAGCGGCAGCTGTATACCGCGGAGCTGTTGCAGAACATCCTTTTGGGGCTCCACTCCATGTGCAGGGGACCGGAGGCAAAGTTTTTCAACGGTCATACCAATATTACGGATTCCAGCTTCGTCACTTTTGGAGTGAAAGGGGTTCTGCAGGCCAGCCGGAACCTACGTGATGCATTGCTGTTTAATACGCTTTCCTTTATGAGCAACCGGCTTCTGACCGTGGGCAATACAGTGGCGGGACTGGATGAATTTTACCTATTCCTCTCCAATCTGACGGCAGTGGAGTATGTCCGAAATTTCATGAAACGTGTGAGAAAGAAAAACTCCTCTGTGATTCTTGCCAGTCAGAATCTGGAGGATTTTAATATTGAGGGGATTCGGGAATATACCAAGCCGCTGTTTTCTATTCCCACCCACCAGTTTCTGTTCAATGCAGGGGCTGTGGATGAGAAGTTTTATACGGACACCTTGCAGCTGGAAGCGAGTGAATTCAGACTGATCCGCTATCCACAGCGCGGTGTGTGTCTCTATAAATGTGGGAACGAGCGTTACAACCTGATGGTGACGGCGCCGGATTATAAGGCGAAGCTGTTTGGAAAGGCAGGCGGACGATGAACCGGGAGGTGGTTCCATGGACATGAAACAGCAGCGGTTTGGGATTGAGATTGAGTTGACAGGGATCGCCAGGAAGCGTGGGGCAGAGATCGCGGCAGTTTATTTCGGGACCCAGTCCTACTATGTAGGAACTTATTATGACATCTATGCTGTGCTGGATCCCCAGGGCAGGGAATGGAAGTTCATGAGCGATTCCAGCATTAAACCGGAGAGAAAAGAAGGAAAGAACCGTGTGGGAGCCAGTGACAGCTTCCAGACTGAAATGGTGAGCCCCATCTGCCGGTATGAGGATATCGAGACCATACAGGAATTGGTGCGGAAGCTGCGGGAGGCAGGAGCCCTGGCAAATTCCAGCTGCGGGATCCATGTGCATATCGATGCTTCGCCGTTTGACGCAAGGACCCTCCGCAACATCACCAACATCATGGCGGCAAAGGAGGATTTAATCTATAAGGCTTTGCAGGTATCGGTGGCCAGACAGAACCGCTGGTGTAAGCCAGTGGAGGAGCGGTTTCTGGAGGAACTCAACCAGAAGAAACCGGGGACTCTGGAGGAAGTGAGGCAGATCTGGTACAACGGAGCCAGCCGGCAGCGGGAGCATTATAATAACAGCCGTTATCATTGCCTGAACCTGCATAGTGTATTTCAGAAAGGAACCATTGAGTTCAGGCTGTTTAATGGGACAACTCATGCAGGTAAAATCAAGGCATACATCCAACTTTGTCTGGCCATTGGGGCCCAGGCTCTCAACCAGACCAGTGCCAGCCGGAGGAAAACGCAGACAACCAATGAGAAATATACGTTCCGGACCTGGCTGTTGCGGTTGGGATTAAACGGGGATGAGTTTAAGACGGCGCGGCTTCACCTGCTGAAACATTTGGATGGCTGTATTGCCTGGAAGGATCCGGCCCAGGCCGAGGCGCAGAAGGAGCGGCTTCGTATGAAACGGGAGAAGGAGCTGCAGATGCAGGAAGGGCGAGTCCCCGCAGTAGAATCAGAAACCAGAGAACAGGAAGAAACCATGTATGTGGAAGCCGAGGCACAGTCCCCGGCCTTTTCTATGATGACAGGAATGTAAAGGAGAAACAGGGATGGCAAGAAGGACAGGAAAAAAAGCAGCACAAGACCGGCTGTATATTGCGTATGGCAGCAATTTAAATCTTCCGCAGATGGAGCAGCGCTGCCCGTATGCAAAAGTGGTAGGGGCCAGTGAGATTAAAAATTATGAATTGTTATTCCGCGGTGTTGCCACCGTGGAACCAAAGGAAGGGGCGACTGTTCCGGTTCTGTTATGGAAGATTGAACCCCTTGATGAGGCGGCATTGGACCGGTATGAGGGCTGGCCTCATCTGTACCGGAAGGAGATGATAGATGTGGAACTGGAAGGAAAAACTGTTTCTGCCATGGTTTACGTGATGAATGACGTGCGCTCACTTGGGATGCCTTCGGAAGTTTATTACAGGATAATTGAGGAGGGATACCATAGCATTGGATTTGATACGGCTGTGCTGGAACATGCCCTGGCGCGGACGGAGGAGATGATGGAGCAGGAGAACTCCCAGTATCACCAGCAGGGCTTTGATGATATGGACGGTTTTCATTTATAAGTTAAACAAAAAGCTGCTCATACAGCGGCAGCTTTTTGCATTAATGATTCTGTTTTTCAGCAAGTGTAATCGTTTTAAGATAGGCACCCAGAAGTTCCTTGAGTTTAGGAATATACTTCCCATCCAGACCGGAAAGCATGTCTGTGATGTCGCTGATATCTGTGGCCTGTTCTGTTCCAAACAGGATATAGTCAGCGGAGAGCCCCAGCACACGGGAGAGTCTTCCAAGCAAGGCAACGGAAAATCCCCGGTCACCGCGCTCAATATCTGAGAGAAAAGAATTGGATATTTCAGAAAGTTCAGCCAGCCGTTCCCGGCTATAGCCAAGAGCTTCCCGCTGGCGGCGGATACGCAGGCCAATTTCCTTTGCGTTGTGTTCAGTCATGTGTTCACCCCGTTTCATACACGATATCAACAGTTTAACCTACTTTATAGTGTATATACAGCGTTCCAATCGGTTGAATAAAAACCGATATTATGTATAATAGAGAACAGATATAGCGACACATGGTGTAAAGGACAGGCCATATCCCTGCTATCTTAAGGCAAAGAACCAGAGGTGCGGACAGAGAGGAGAGAAGAGATATGGCAGCTCCAGCAGCAATTCTTGCCGTCAAAGCGGCAATCGCTGTAGCAACCGATAAGCGAGGCAGAACGGTGATTGCCTCGGTGGTGGCGGCAGTTCTGCTGCCGTTTATTTTAGTAATTGTAATGTTGTTAAGTATCATGGATGGGGCCAGCTCCCATAATGTGTCTGCGGTCGATCAGGTGTTCCGGGAAGGAGCAATCTCCAGCCAGGTGCCGGAGGAGTACCGGAAATACATCGTGGACATGCAGACCAGCTTCGCCTCCCTGGAGGATTTGATTGCAGACATTGACCATGTAGAGGATGGGGAACTGGATATTGAATGGGTGAAGTCTGTATTTTATGCCATGTATTTTGGCAGCGCGCAGCCGTCACTTCTGGCTCAAAAAGAGTTTGTGGACTGCTTTGTGGAATATGAAGAACGGGAGGATGAGGAGGGGGATTCCTATATTGCGGCGATTCCGATTCCAGATCCCGGAACGATCTATGCCAACATCAAACAGCGGCTGGGACTGGAAATAGGGTCAGAGCAGGTGGCAAATGCACAGAGAATTTATACGGTAGCTGTCTATGGCCCGGCTGTTCCGGGAGGGATGGCAGCCGGCTCCGCCATGGGGGACGGAAGCTATCAGGCCCTGCTTACGGAGGCAACAAAATACATTGGTTTTCCCTACCAATGGGGCGGTTCCAATCCACAGACATCCTTTGATTGCAGCGGCTATATCTGTTGGATTTACACCCAGTCCGGGACCTATCAGCTGCCGCGGACATCTGCACAGGGAATTTTTGACCAGTGCGCTGTGATTGCAAGGGAGGAAGCGAAGCCGGGGGACCTGGTATTCTTTACAAAAACCTATGCTTCATCCACTCCGGTCAGCCATGTCGGGCTGTACGTTGGTGGAAACCAGATGCTGCATTGTGGGGATCCCATCGGTTATGCGAACATTGATTCTAACTATTGGCGCAGCCATTTTTATGCATTTGCTCGACTTCCAGCCGCTTAGGTTTGATTGGTTTCAACGAAAATCTTTGGTGGTTTTAGGTATCGACTTGTGGCCGGCCATAGGATATGTTGGCTGGTGTAAGGAGGTGAGCGACAATGAGAGAGCTTGCAGAGCAGGCAGAAGAGTTAATGGTGAAGCGTGTTCAGGAACTCCGGGATGAGTTTGGGATGAGCCGGTCCAAGACCTATGACCTGGAGATGAAAGAGTATGTGGCCAGGATGGACCGGATCCTGCACACACTGTCAGAGGAGGACCGGGAATGGCTGGACAATCAGCTGATTGATAAGTTCTGTGTATCCGAGACGGAATGTCGGGAGTTATACATGAACGGCTTTCGGGATGCCATGCGCCTGATCATGGCGGTAGGACTTTAGAAAACGGAATATGAACCGGAACAGGTACGTTATGGGTAACGGCATGGCGGCCTGTTCTGATTGCGAACATGGATAGAGGAGGGATTGGTTGATACAAGCAGTATTTGAACGCAAGCCGGATTTTCGGCTGCGGGATGTAGTGATTGAAACTGTGATACGTCTGCCAAAGGAGGAGTATGAGCAGTTCTTAAGTAGTCCCTGTGATAGCTATGAGTTTATTGAGAAGAACTCAAAGTCGATGCTTATGGATGAAAAGAACGGTGTGTTTTACTGTATGCTGGTGACTGGCGAAGGGTATCGGGACGGTGTGCTTGTGGAGGCAGATGGCTATCCCTATGCGAGATATGCCTCCTATGTGCCGGATGCGACAGCACTTTGTTATGATTACCTTTCAAAGGTAAATGGGATTCTGGCCAAAGCGGTGGAAGAGATTGTAGAGGAAGGAACGAACATGACTACCACTGGCAACTGGATGACAGACCGCTCCAAGGTAGAAACATTATTGGGAGGAGGGCAGTCGGAGAATCCTCGTTTGTGGAAGCTGATGCAGGATATGCTGCGCGAACGGCAGGAGGTATCTCTCGTTGATTGTGTGGAAGAGGGATTCGATATTTATTATTATCTGGATTTCAGCCCCAACTATATTCCGGAAGAAGGAGAGGCGGCGGTTCAGGAAGCAGGAGCAGATGTAAAGTCCCCACTATTAAAAGATATCCTGTGTGCCCGTTGGGAGAACATCCATCTGGTGCATACAGAGGTTGATAACATGCCGCATACTATTACAGAACTGGATTCCGGGACGTTGACAGAGGCGGGAAAGAAAGTCTGGGCCGATGTTCTGAATGCAAAAGTAGAGCGGGTGTATCAGGGACTTTATGGATTGCAGATGGAATTGTCCGGGGTAAAGCCCGGCCGTCTGGAGGCATTTTCCGGCATGCTTGGAGGCTATTGCAGCGAACAGGAATACGAAACATGGGTGAATGAACCGGAGAGAGAGCCGGTCAGTCCACAGCTAAATAATTCATGAAAGGGGAGAGCTGGATGAAAAATACCACATTGACACTGACATTTAATACGGAGCGCCTGGATGCTTTGGCCTATCACATGGGCAAAAAGGAAGCGGATCTGAAGGAGGAGCTGAGCGATTACTTACAGAAGATGTATGAGAAATATGTGCCGCAGGCCACCCGGGAGTATCTGGATGACAAGATTGCCAGGGAAGGGGAGGCAAAGCCGGCCAGGCCGAGACGGCAGGCAGATGAGAGCCATATGAGAAACCAGACGGGTCAGGAAATGGGATAGGCGGACAGTGCATGAGGTATCAGGATAAGCACGGAAATGAGATTACCGAGGGAATGTATCTCCGGTTTGAGGATGGTAGTGTAGAGCAGGTCTATACCTGGCAGACAGGAGATGAGAACGATCTTGGGATTAATGCCAGCAATGAAGCCTATCTGCAAGCTCACGGTTTGGGGGAGTTTCCCCAGGAATTATATCCGCTTTCCGAGTTTGACCTGTCGGAAGTGGAGATTTGCGAGCCGGAGATGGAACTGCGACAGCCTGGCATGATGGGATAGAGCGCCTATTCCGGGAACGTGAGCCTGTATTTGGCCGTTTGTGCCGCTTTGACAGGCGGAGCGGGACTGGGATACCCCTGGCAGGAATGACGGACTTCCCCGGCCTTTGTGACCGAACGTTATACGGGCAGGCAGATGCAGGTCAGGTTGGGTCGAAAGTGGTGCAGGTTAAAGGGGTTATGCTGCTTTCGCAGCACACCCCCGGAAAACACCGGCCGGCAAAGCCGTCCGGGGATTCTGGTTTGAATACTTTATTGGCAGGGAGAGAAGAAAGTGGTGCTGGTAGAGCCAAAAGATGCAAAGAAAACGCCGATTGCGGGCTTTTTTATGAATACCGAAGGAGGGAAGGCATTGGCGGGCAGGGCAAAGAAACAGCGTATAGGCGTTTATATGGAGAAAGAGCTGGTAGAGCGGGCAGATGAGATGGTGAGCTATGTAGGAGCTCGTTCCCGTAATGAGTTTGTGGCAGAAGCGGTTAAATTTTATATTGGATTTTTGAATTCTAAAAAGGCAGAAAACTATCTGCTCCAGTCCTTATCCTCCGTGCTCACCAGTACCGTACATGACAGTGAAAACCGTCTGGCGCGTATGGATTTTAAGCTTGCAGTGGAGATTTCCAAACTGGCTCATGTGATTGCCTATTCCCATGAGGTAGATGAGGATGCCCTGAAAAAGCTACATCTGAAATGCGTGGATGAGGTGAAGAGAGTCAATGGGGCGGTTGAGTTTGAAGATGCATACAAATATCAAAAACGTGAAGTATAGAGTACAAGAGTAGCCAAAACGATTTATGAATCTTGCGTATGGACAACCGCCCTTATTTTATTTATGGTGTGTCAAAAAGGAGTATAACATGGGAAAAGAACAAATTATGGAAGATGTAGTTCGTGACCTGACGGAACTGGCCCTGCAGGAGCACAGGGAGACGACCGGTGAGGCAGAACAGAAAATGTTAAAACGAGACGCGGATCCAGTACAAGTTATTTGAGTACGAGTGAAGATGGAATGACCGTGTGGGAAAGTGATGACAGCAGTAGAGGATATTACTCTGGGAAAGCTCATATGAGAAATGAAAAAGGATTGGAGCTGGAAAAAGTCTCGAAGTTTCTCTGCACGGAGTATCTGAATGAATGTTAAATCAGCACCATGATGATATGTACCTGCATTTAGTGTTGTAAACTTTAAGACCTGGAAGATCTGGTTGCTGGAAGAGAATGTGAAAGCATTTATCTCTAATGATTTTTATGTGGATTGTGATTATTATGAAACGGAATATGAGACCACTATAAAACATGGATTTCAGTTACTGATTTTTTATTGTCCACCCAGAGAGGAAGGATGATGGAGGGAGAACTCCATGCCTAAAATTATTTTTACCAGCCGCTATCTGCGGGATGCCCCGCCGGAGCAGCTTGGAAACTATGTCAAGTACATCGGAACCAGAGAGGGTGTGGAAAAGATTGATGAGAGCAAGGGGCACTTGCCCGCAACCGCGGCGCAGAAGAAGCTGATTGCACAGCTGCTTCGTGATCTGCCGAAGGCAAGGGCGATGCTGGAATATGAAGATTACCGGCTTCATCCAACCAGACGAAACGCCTCTGAATTTATTTCCACGGCCCTGGAATGGAATCTGGATCTGTTGTCGAAACGGGAAAACTATGTGGACTATCTGGCCAACCGTCCCCATGTGGAGCGGATCGGAGAGCATGGACTGTTCACAGATGCAGGGAAGCCGGTGGTGATTGCCAGAGTGCAGGAGGAGGTGAAAGCACATAAGGGGCCGGTGTGGACGCATGTGGTCAGTTTAAAAAGAGAGGACGCGGCGCGGTTGGGCTATGATTCCGGAAAGCAATGGATGGAGCTGCTGCGGTCGAAGCGGGCGATGTTCTGTAAGCAGATGAAAATAGACAGCGAGAACCTGAGATGGTACGCTGCATTCCACAATGAGAGCTACCACCCGCACGTCCATGTGATGGTGTATTCTGCAAAAGATCATGACGGATTCCTGACCGAGCCTGCGATTGAAGCGATGCGCTCCGAGCTGGCTCACGATATTTTCCGCCAGGACTTTGCTAATCTCTATGGAGTGCAGAATGCAGCCCGCGAAGGACTCAAGAAAGAAGCAGAACAGACCGTGAAGCGGCTGATTCAGGAAATCCAGTCAGGAACCTGTCAGAATCAGAAAATAGAAAAACAGATACATCGGCTGTCCAAGCGGTTGCAGAGAACAAATGGAAAAAAGGTGTACGGGTATCTGAAAGCAGACTTGAAACAGATGGTGGACCGAATCGTGGATGAGCTGGAACAGGAACCCCATATCAAGGAACTGTATCAGTCATGGGGAACCGCCCGGGAGAAAATCTGGCAGACCTATTCTGATCAGCCAATACCGCTGGCACCACTCTCCCAGCAAAAAGAACTGAAACGGATTAAAAATATGGTGATTACCGAGGCAATGAAGATTGGGAGTCACCATTTTTTGTTGGAAGAATCATCTGCAGAAGAGACTGATATATGGATCGATAGAGCGGTAACCGAGATGGGTAGCATAGCGGGAGATGAACGAAGAGGAGAATCAGAAAGAAGAGATGCGGCAGATGAACCGGAGGACAATGAACTTCCAGGTGACAATGATATCGATTTCCATGCAGAGTGGAGTGATACCTATAAAGTAGCCTGTCAATGTCTCTATGGAAGCGATGAGAAGGAGCCGGATTTTAAGGAAGCCTTCCGTCTGTTTTTGGAAGAGGCAGAAGAGGGAAATGCACTTGCCATGTTTGAGCTGGGACGTATGTATGCAGATGGCCTGGGAAGGGAAGCAGATCCCGCGAAAGCGCATGAATGGTATGGGAAAGCGCTGACTGCATTTGTTGCAGCGGAGCAATGTGCAGAAGAAAGACAGCGTCCCTATCTACAGTACCGGATTGGAAAAATGTATGCGGCTGGATTGGGATATGAGCTGCCTGTAGTGCCGGATGAAGAAGGCGGGGACGGGAAAGCAGTAAGGGATTATGAAAAAGCGGTTGCGTGGTTTTCCCGTGCAGTGTCGGCCGATCACAAATACGCCCAGTATTCACTTGGAGGTCTCTATTACCGGGGGCAGGGAGTCACACAGAACTACAGTCAAGCATTTAACTTATATCAGAGGTCCGCAGAGCAGGGAAATCCCTATGCCAGTTATGAAATGGCAAAGATGTACCGGGACGGAATTGGAGTTGCCGTTAACGCGGAAAATGCGGAAAGTTGCTTTGAACATGCATTTTCCGGTTTCTGCAGACTGGAAGCGCAGAGCCATGATGACAAGCTGCAGTACCGCCTGGGGCAGATGCTGCATACAGGAACCGGTACGGTAAAGGATGATAGAGTAGCGGAAGCATACTGGGAACGGGCCGCACAGCTTGGAAATATGAATGCCCAGTATGCATTGGGAAAGCTCTGGCTGGAAAATGGAACCGGAGATCAGAAACAGGCGGTTGCCTGGCTTGAGAAAGCGGCAGAAGCAGAACATGCGTCAGCACAGTATGCTCTCGCAAACATTTATCTGGCAGGCGAAGCCGTTGCCAAAGATGTTACCAAAGCCACGGAGCTGTTTACGAGAGCGGCAAAACAAGGCCATGACTACGCAGCCTACCAGTTGGGCAAACAATTTCTTCAGGGGGAAGAGACAGAAAAAGATGTGGAAGCTGCAATAAAGTGGTTGAAGCAATCCGCCGCTGCAAATAACCAGTACGCCCAGTATTCTCTGGGAAAATTATATCTGGACGGAGAAAAAGTGGAAAAGGATATTAGGACAGCAATCACCTACTTGAAAAAATCCGCTGCCCAGAACAATGCGTTTGCCGAATACCGTTTGGGACGGTTTTACCTGCTGGGGGAGGACGTGGAAGCGGATGTAAAAGAGGCCGTCCAGTGGCTGGAGCAGTCTGCTTCACAGGGAAATCAGTATGCTCAATATGCCCTCGGAAAACTGTACCTGTGCGGACATGAAGTGCCGCGGAATAAGGAGAAAGCCCTTCCGTACTTAGAAGTATCGGCAGCCCAAGGAAATATCTATGCGCAGTTTCTGTTAGATCATTTGGATTCGTTCTATGAGCCGTCTGTTTTTCTTGCGACAACAAGGCTCATGCACCGCCTGGCACAGATGTTTGAAGAAGAAAAATGGAAAGCAGGAGGCAATTCCATGCAGTTGGAAGGAAAACTCCGTAGTAGAATCCGGGAGAAAAAGAAAGCAATGGGGCATAAAGCGGATGATGAAATTCTGCGTCAGAATCTATCATGAGGGGGTATTGGATATGTCATATGTTTATTTCACAGAAGAGCAAAAGGAGCGGGCGAATTCCATCGACCTGGTGGACTTTTTACAGCGCCAGGGAGAAAAAATGCTTCCATCCGGGAGGGACAAACGTTTAAGCAGCGACCACAGCATCACGGTCAGAGGGAACATTTGGTATGACCATGCGATAGAAAAAGGAGGGCTGGCCATTGATTTTGTAAAATACTTCTATGGGAAAACGTATCCGGATGCAGTGTCGATGCTGCTTGACGGGGAACAGGGGATTCCATACATTCAGAGTCAAAAACAGGAGAAGGAACCATCTGCACCATTTTCGCTTCCGCCAAAGAATCGTGATATGCGCCGGACCTTTGCCTACTTGTTAAAGGTGCGGTATCTGGACAAACAGATCGTAACAGATTTTGCAAAGGCAGACCTGCTGTATGAAAGCCTGGAGGATTCTCAGGACGGAACGAGGCAGTACCATAATGCAATCTTTGTCGGGAGAGATAAGGAGGGAGTGGCTAGGCACGCGCACAAAAAAGGAATCTATACCTACGGTTCGAGCTTCCGGGGAAACTTAACGAGCAGTGATCCGAAATATAGCTTCCAGTGGGTAGGAACCAGCGATACGCTCTATGTGTTTGAAGCCCCTATTGACTTACTCTCCTATGTTTCCCTACGCAAAGAAGGCTGGAAGCAGCATAGCTATGTTGCACTGTGCAGCGTAGGCTCTAAGCCGATCATTCAATTATTGCAGGATTTTCCGAACATGAACAAAATACGGCTGTGTCTGGATCATGATATCCCAGGAATGAAAGCGGCAGAACGGATCAAGAAACAGCTTCTGGAAATGGGATATGGAGATACGGAAACGGATCTGTCCCAGTATAAGGACTGGAATGAAGATTTAAAAGCCCTTCATGGGCAGCTTGCGATTCTAGCTGAAGAACTTCCGGGGAATCAGCAGGAAACGAAACAGGAATTATTGAAAATGGAATGAGTCAGTTCCTAACTTTCATCTATCGTACCCGGTTCCAGAAAGGAGGTATCATGGAAACAAATCAGATGGTGCTGCTCATTTGTGCCGGCGCAGGGATGTTTATCCTGATGGGGGTAATCCCGTTGCTTGCGAACCACTATTCTCTGAATGGGATTAAGTCAAAGACGGTAGGGGACGGTCAATATGGCACGGCCAGATTTGCCAGCGAGGCAGAAATCAAACGGACCTTTGCACAGGTTCCCTATGAGCCGGCGTTGTGGCGGCAGGGAAAACATCTGCCCAAGGTACAGGGAATCGTAGTCGGAGGGCTGTTTTCCAAAACCGGAGTGACGGCTTTGGTTGACTCCGGTGACATCCATCTCCTGATGATCGGCGCGGCTGGTGTTGGTAAGACTGCCAACTTTTTATATCCCTGCATTGAGTATGCCTGTGCCAGCGGGATGAGCTGGCTGTGTACGGACACCAAGGGAGATCTGTTCTGCAACTACGCGGGAATAGCTCAGAAGTATTATGGGTATCAGACTTCCATCCTGGATCTGCGCAATCCGACCTGTTCTGATAGCGATAACATCCTCGGCATGGTGAATAAATACATGGATCTATACTTAGAGAATCCGGAGAATCTGGCTGTGAAAGCCAAAGCAGAGAAATATGCAAAGATCACAGCCAAGACCATCATTAGTTCCGGAGGCGGAGATGCCTCCAGTTATGGACAGAACGCATTTTTCTATGACGCAGCGGAGGGGCTTCTCACAAGTGCGATTTTACTGATCTCCGAATACTGTCCTAAGGAACAGCGTCATATCGTAAGTGTGTTCAAATTAATCCAGGATCTGTTGGCTCCGTCACCAGTAAAAGGGAAGAATCAGTTCCAGCTGCTCATGCAGAAGCTGCCGGCCGACCACAAGGCGAAATGGTTTGCCGGCGCGGCACTTAATACAGCGGAACAGGCCATGGCTTCGGTCCTCTCCACCGCCATGTCCAGGCTGAATGCATTTCTGGATTCCGAGATGGAGCAGATCCTGTGTTTTGACAGTACGATGGATACGGAGATGTTCTGTAAATCCAAGTCAGCTATCTTTATTGTGCTTCCAGAGGAGGACAGCACAAAGTATTTTATGGTAAGCTTGTTTTTGCAGCAAATCTACCGGGAAATGCTGTCCATCGCAGATGAGCATGGAGGGAAACTTCCGAATCGTGTGGTGATTTTTGGAGATGAGATCGGTACTATCCCCAAAATTGAGTCTTTGGAAATGCTTTTTTCAGCCGGGCGGTCCAGGCGGGTCAGTATGGTACCCATCATACAAAGCTTTGCCCAACTGCAGAAAAACTATGGCAAAGAGGGGAGTGAAATTATCGTGGATAACTGTCAGGGCGTTTTATTTGGTGGTTTTGCACCCAACTCGGAAAGTGCGGAGATTCTGTCAAAGGCATTGGGCAACAAAACCGTGTTGTCTGGCTCCATCAGCCGGGGAAAACATGATCCCAGCCAGAGCCTGCAGATGATTGGACGTCCGCTCATGACTCCGGATGAATTGAAGTCGCTGCCAAAGGGACACTTTATCCTGGCGAAGACCGGTTGTCATCCAATGCGGGTAGAACTGCGCTTATTTTTTAAATGGGGGATTGAATTTGAGGAAGAATATGAGGTAGAACAGCATGTGGCGCGGCCGGTGTCCTATGCGGACCGGCTGGAACTGGAGCAGGAGATTATCCGAAGACAATTTGATGGGGATGGGGAGGCAGACTTTGATGAACCGTCAGGAATAGAGGGGACTTCAGGCGGAGGTCTGGCGCACGTGCCGATGCCAAATCGATCGACTGTCCCAGGAACCAGACAACCACTTCGAACAGACTAAGGGGGGAGGTATGTGGGGTATTACGATTCGGTCTACTCAGAGGAATTACCACACCGCGCGATTTCGTTGTATATGTATCTAAAAGAGCGGACGGATAAAAAGGGCCAGTGTTTTCCTGCTATGAGTACCATCGCAGAGGAGCTGAATCTTTCGCGGAGGACCATCCAACGGGCGGTTGCAGATTTAGAAAAAGCCGGATTTATTAAAACAGAACAGCGCTTTCGGAGAAAGGGAGGGAAGAGTAGCTTACTATACACCATTTTGAAATGATGGGATTACGCCAAGGGGGTACTCTGCCTTTTCCGGTGCCCTATGGTATGCGTCACCGTGGCGCATGAAGGGAACATCCCAATACGGGATAGATTATTAAAACAGAAAAAGAATAAGGCCATTTCAAACCGTAGTTGATTTAGCTGTGTCTGGGAAGTAACCATTAAAATATTTAGAATAGCGTGAACCTCTCTCAGGCAAAGCGGCTCCACTTTATCTGCCTGTTGCTGTGTTACAGCCGTTTTTTATGCGTCTATGCATAGGACCATAAATACAACTCTGTGGAAGCCTGTCAGGCAATCTGGCGGTGCTTCTGCAAGCCTGGAGGCCGCCTGAAGTCATTGATCAGGATGCCGTGTTTGCTTTCGGTGAGACCTACGATGAAGTCATCAGAACCAGAGTCTTTGAAGATTTCTACAGGGAACAGGACATCCGGCCTTGGGTGTGTAATAAGGCAGATCCAGAAAGCAAGGGCCCGATTGAGAACTCCATTGGGTTCATGAAGAAAAAATTCGTCAGTGCGCGGAAAGTCACCTGTATCGATGATGTATGGCGCTCCCTTCCCATATGGCTGGACGGAAAAAGCGGCACTGCTGCCCCTTTTTCCATCAGTATACGAAACATCCCTGAATCATTCCATACGGTGAGCGCAATGACGGATAATGAGAAAACGACCGCCCTCATCCCATCTGTTGGCACAGATGGAGGGCAGCCGCCTCACAATTCAACTAAACAGAGGATACCACATGAAACCTGCGAAAGCAATCCTTCGGAGGAAAATATTGAGGAAATGCGTGAGAGAATCCGGCGCATGAACGATCCGCGTTATCTTCATACCGTTTCCATGACAGAGCTGTATCAGACCGCCTACAAGAGGCTGTCCTGAAAACGTAATTCAGCGATAACCTATAAACAAGCATTCTTAATAAGCTCGCCTTTTGGCGGGCTTTTCACTTTCCTATGATAATAGCAGGGAGAAGTTATTTTGGCTGAATCATTACATCTACCCCTAACTTTTCTAACGAACGAAGATTTCTCTTGATTAATTTCTCTTGATTCTTTACACTATAATAATCTGCACCTAATTTCGTAATAAGGAACTTTTTCTTTTAGCATATGATAGATGGCTATTAGCATGGTGTGCGCTATGGCTATCAGCGCTCGTTTCCCTCCTCTGCGTGCAGCAATTCGTTGGTATCGTGAATAGAAATAGCTTTGTTTTTTTCTTATTGCAGCACGGGCACATTCTACCAAACATGCTTTCAAATATTTATTTCCTTTTCGTATTCGACTACTCATCTTTTTACCAGCGCTTTCTTTACATTCCGGTACCAGACCCGCCCACGAACTAAACCGCGATTCATTTTGAAAATGTTCCATTTCCACCCCTGCTTCTGCAAGAATGCGTTCTGCACTTTGTCTACCGATTCCTGGTATCCCATCCAAAGCCTCAACAGCCCAACTTATAGTGTCTGTTTTTTTTTAATATCTTCATCTAAATCTGAGATTAAAGAAGTAAGACTTTCCATATGCACAAGCTGATGTTCTAACATTTTTTGTTGATGTTCTAAAACTCGTCCCTGCAGAGCTCTTCGCATTTCCTGAAGTTTATTTCTGGCACGCCCTTCTGCTAATTCACTTAAAACAATCGGATCTGTTTCTCCGGATATGATCGCTTTTAAAATAGCCATTCCGCTTTTTCCACTGATATCGGTAATCACACTGCCTAATTTAATGTTACAACCTTCTAACACAGCTTGGATTCGGTTCAATTCACGAGCACGTTCTTCAATCATCTCCTGGCGGTAGCGGGTCATTTCGCGCAATTCCCGCTGTTCCCGATTTGGGATATAACTTGCTTTTACTAACCCATGACGTACCAGATCAGCAATCCATTCTGCATCCTTCACATCTGTCTTGCGTCCGGGAACCCCTTTGATATGCTGTGCATTTACAATCATAATCGGGATATGTTCCTCTTCAAATATGTTATAAACAGGTTTCCAGTACGAACCGGTACTTTCCATGGCAGCCATCTCACAATCAGTTTCCTTCAGCCATGAAACTAATTGAAGAATATCTTCCGTCATTGTTGAAAACTGGCGGACTTCTTTTTTTCTGACACTCGTAAAAACACAGGCTACCATCATATTTTTATGAATGTCAATCCCACAACACCGCTTATACAATACTTCCATAAAGCAAACCTCCTTCGCATAAGCCGATGCAGCTCCTTGCTTAACTGTTGGCTGTCCTGCGTCCTCATCAAAATACGATGGAAACAAAAAGTGGTACACCTAAGGAGCTGAAAATCAGTCTGTCGCACGGGCTTTGAAGCACCAATCCCCTTCCGACCTTATTCGGCACCTTAAGTATACCACTATATAGAGTATAGCCAATATCCAGTTTTCATTTATTGTGGTGAGATTCTCTCATGATTGTCTGTCGGGAAATAGATGGTTCCGAACAGGGGCAGGTGTGACTCATGCGAGTCACG
>NZ_JYHN01000096.1:0-776 GCF_000954015.1 Clostridium sp. FS41 | reverse complement strand
TTGAAGGCCAAATGGATTTATTTGATGATGGTTTTATTATCTAAAATTAACATTTGGAGGAACTTAGTATGAAGGATACTAATATATACAAGATTTCAGACATACAAAAAGCGCATAAATGTAGTTATTCGGAAGCTTTCAAGGCAAGACGGTTATTATTTTTTATTTCTGATAATGCACTTGAATTGGAAGAAATATTAAGAAAAGATGAGCAAGAAGCGCTGTTGAAATTTTGTATAGAATACGCAAAAAAGGATAAGGTTACACAACAAAACTGAGATTTGTGAAAGAAAGGAGAATGACGTGAAATCATATACAGTGATAATTGTTTTTAATGACGGAGTTAGCTTGTCGGTAGACTGTGATGGCTTTCTGTTACGCGAGGGGAGTCATTACACCGTAATGAGAGATAACTATAAGATTATGACAATACCCTTCAGTAGTGTAAAGTATACGAAATTGGTTATCAATGATTGTGAATTGGAGGCATCTGATTGAAAAAGAAAGCAGACAGTAAACAGGTCAAGGCCAATAAGGTATTACGGTTATCAGCTGTAGCGGCTTCCGCGGAATCAGCCATCAAGGAACCGCCACCAGACACATGGTCCGCCAGGATGCCGGCCTATACATATACAGTGGCCTGCCCGGATCCGGAACTGCGGGAGCCACCGAAGGGAGTGAGACGATATTATGACCCGAGCAGAAAGGCGCCGTTTGGAGCGTCAGAACAGAAAGCAGCCTACATACAATCTTTCCAGGGACCAGATGCAGGGGAT
>NZ_JYHN01000095.1:0-34098 GCF_000954015.1 Clostridium sp. FS41 | reverse complement strand
AAATTAACATTTAGGCATCTGGGGATACATAGGAGACTGCAACCGGTAGGTCTGCTCCCCAGTGTAAGTCCTATTAAGATTTGGAGAAATACATGAAAGCGAAAGAATTGGCAGAAAAGTTGTTGGAGAATCCAGAATTTGAGGTTGAGGCAGTCCATTTATATCCGAGTACAGGTTGGGGATTAAGCATGGACAAATATAGTGTTAATGGTCTTGCTGACATAGGATACAGTGATGGTGTGGCTGTTTTGGATTTAGATCGAGAAGAAGATTAACATTTTCAAGATTGGAGAAACGATGGAAAACAAAACAGGAAGCCGTATTAACGGAGGGAATACGGCGTATAAACGTATGGAGAGCGATTATTACCCAACGCCACCGGAAGTAACGCAAGCATTATTAGATTTCCTAAATTTGCCTATTGATACGGTTATATGGGAGCCTGCATGTGGAAAAGGTCACATGGTTGATGTAATGGAAGAGAACGGTTATAAGGTGATCGGAACCGATATTATTACTGGTACGGACTATTTGTCCGCAGAATATCGGAAATGTGATTGGATTATCACAAATCCCCCCTTTAGCCAATCGCAGGAATTCATTGAGCGCAGTATTGGATATGGGGTGTCATTTGCGTTCCTGTTAAAATCACAGTATTGGCATGTTAAAAAACGCTATGATTTGTTTTGGGGATATCGACCACAATTTGTTTTACCATTAACATGGAGACCAGATTTTTTATTTGGTAAACGCGGATCTGGTTCACCGCTGATGGATGTAATGTGGGTAGTGTGGGGAAAAGCGAATGCAGAAAGCACTGTGTATGTGCCACTAAAAAAACCAGTTGCTTCATCATTTGAGGAGTGAATATTATGACAAGAAGAGATGAAATTGATTCAGAGATACGAAACCAGGCGGTGCGCTTGTATCCAAAATGTGTGGCACTGTTTGAATTACCAAGAATGGTATATACAAAAATTATTGCAGATAATAGTCTGCGTAAAAGGCCATACCGGGTTAGTGAAGACCGAATTAGGAAAGTAATAAGCACAATGTCAGAATTTCAGTAAAACTGATATTTTGAGAAGAAAGGATGGAAAAAACATATGGCAACTATTTTAGATGCATTTGCAAAAGAGGATAGAGTGGAAGTGACTTTTTCGGATTTTTATAGAATCATGCGAGAGAGCACAAAATCAGAACTGGTGATCAATGCAGTAAACTGCAACGTGCCTCATCGATACATACGAGAGATGGTCACCGGAAAATCTGAGGCCCCAGGGCAGTCTTAAAGTTAATACTGATATTTAAATTATAATCAGAAAGGGAATGATTATGACAAAAACAGAGGCTATGAATATATTAGCGGTATTTGATAGACAGGTAGTAGCTAAATCTGATGGTGCACATCAAACATTGGAAGGACTTGAGGCCTGCGAGATGGGTATTAAAGCGCTGAAAAAGTGGATTATTATGGAAGCAGATTTAAAACACTACTTAAGAGATAACGAAGAAAATGGAGTGGTTTATGTACCGAAATTTATCATAGAGAAACTGCTAAACTGACATACGAATTAATGTGTAGGAAATGTAATAGCATAAAGTTAGTTGGATGGTGATAAAATGGACGAAAAAGTGAAACAACTTATTGAAGATGTGGTTGCTTTAAATGAGAGTAGACCGCCGAGAAGTAATTTTGAATCTTGTGCATTTTGTTATAATGAATTAGAGAAAACCAAGAATAGGATGGATAAGCTTGAAAGTAGTGTTAGATGCGCCTGGAAAGCAACAACAGCAGGTGCTAAGCATAATGTAATTGAAGTGAGATTCCAGGCTATATATAAGGCGTCCATAGAATTGGCAATAAAGGCAATCGGTGTTGCTGTGATGGCCCAGAAGATCTTAAATGCACTGAAGAAGGGGTAAATATGAATGATATAATGAGAGAGTATCTGATCAAAGGTGCAGAATTGGTAGGCAACTACGGATTTCCACAGTTAGAGCCAATACATATTGATGCTGAACCATGTAATCCCGTTCCATATAGTGAGGCTAGACACTGCATAGTTCCTAAAAAATCTACTCTTCATTTTTTTATTGATGACAAGAGATTTACCGGAATATGGAACGATCCTGACAAATACCTTGCACTGCTTCAGAACTTCCAGTATATATGCTCACCCGATTTTTCGATTTATGCAGATATGCCAACAGCCATGCAAATATGGAACTGTTATAGGAACAGGGCTCTGGCATATTATATGCAGCAAAATGGAGTGAATATCATACCCACGGCCGGATGGAGCGACAGGAAAAGCTTTCAGTGGTGCTTAGATGGCCTGCCATGTAATAGCATCATTGCCGTGAGCAATAACGGGTGTTTATCGGAACAGGGGAAATACTACTTTGAAATGGGGCTGCGCTTTATGGTAGCAACAATTCGGCCGGAAAAGATATTGGTGATTGGAAAGCAGCAAGACATAGATGTTGATGTACCAATCATATATCTTGATGGGTACATCCAGCAGATGCAGAAGAGATTGGAGGGTAGGAATGGGAGGAAGAAACGCATACGGAACACGGCGCCGGAATGCTAAAGGAACAGGCGAACGTGAAAGGAAGCGCATTAAGAACCGGAAAGTGGTAAATACGAGGAAGAGATTTGATGAAACAAACGTAGTGAAGAAAGCTCAGAATAAAACTTCATAGCACGACTATGTCAGCAACCGTTTTGCTATGTGCAAATTGAACAAATAATTTTTGAGGCCCCGACTTCTCCAAAATCACAGATGAATTTTCTCCCGGATTTTTGGAGAAATCGGGCCAGTTTTTTATTGTTCTAAGATATAATAAAATGTCAGAATATTCAGATAAAATACTGGGGGAATTTGGGCACTCCTTACCTGCGAACCGGCATAACAAATCCGTGTCATGGCGCTAAAACGAACGCTATGAGCCTTTTCGCAATGAACCAGGAAATCATGCCTACATACACTATAATGCCATTATGGGCCATTGTCAACGCCAAAAAGGGCACATTAGGCCAGATTGCGTACTGGATAATGTGTCGCCGGTGGGCTGAGTGTACGGTCAATTATGGGCCGTGACACGTCCCGCAGTAGCCGGCTCATTGTATGCAGCGGGCAGGCGCCAGGCGTGTCGTGAGTGCTTTTCACGGCTGTATAGTCGTAGCGGATCACATTATACGGCGTGATCCAAAACCGTTGCAGGGTCAATACATAGGTGGATGACCTGAAATAGAGCCGCCCGGGAATCGAACCCGGGTAAATCCTAACGGCCTGAATTATGAGGCTTTTTGCATTGCTTGTCTGCGGGCGTGCTCCGCCTGCCAAAATGCTTCTACGGCATCGGAAACGCGCTTTTCGTGTTCCTCCAGTTTGGGCGCATCTGCGGCTGTTAAGACGCGGATCCACCAGCCAGCGCCGTACTTATAGTATTCGCAATTATAGGCTCGTTTCCGGCCCATGTACCGCTCAAAGGCGGACATTTTAGCGGGGGCGTCCCGGTCCTGGTAAAAATCAAACGTCACCATTAACCCGCATACCGTAAATCCATCATTAAAATAATCAGGATTACCCCATTTTGCGGTACAGTATGTGATGTTATTATCCTGTAACCATTTCTCGATCTGTTTCATGTTGTACTTTCTCTCCTGTCTCCCTGAGGGCCGGGAATTTTACAATGCGCCGATGTAATTAATGCAAATATTTCCTGTACCGTCATCGGTCAGCAGATACGCGGCCTTATTATCATGCGCGTATGACTCCCAGCCGTTTTCCCCCAGATAAATCTCCTCGATTTTTAAATCCTCCATCTCCTCGCCATGGTCAGCCAACCAATCATTTATCATAGCCTCAAAAAGTTCCTTATTATATTTTTTCATTTTTTCTTTTTCTCCTTGTTCCTGGGGGCCGGGTCCGCCGTATATGTGCGGTCAAATTCCGCTATGGCCTCGTGCCTGCAATTCTTTTACGATACGATAAAAGTTGTTGAAAAGTTTCTGGTTGCCCTTGCGGAAAAAGTAATCCGCGGCTTTTACATAAAATTCATAGGTTCTCATTTCTCTTTTCCTCCTTATGGATGGCGGCTACTTTTCACGATCCCGGCTGATTGATTCAACCGCCAGGACGTTACTACTTCGCCTATGATTTCTGTTTTCCTCCGCTCTGCGACTTCCTCCGGGGTTGCGACCGGATACCGGCATTAGAGGGGCGGCAGATGCCGCCTATCTGTTGTATAACTCAATTTCTTGTACATTTGCTACTTCGGTGTATCCGTCCGGATATTCCCGGATAATTTCCCCGTTGCGCTCCGTTACCCAGTAAATTAAATTACCTTCCTTATCTTCCAGATATAGGTTCTTCATATTATCACTTTCTCCTCTCTGATCCTGGTGGGCGGGTGTATTGTGGTTAGGCTACATAATAGGTGATGTAGCAATAGCGTGTGCTGTTAGGGTTGTGGCTCCGAATTGTGTAACCCTCTCCAAACTTACCTTTGTACGGCTCCTTGATTCCTTCGGTTGCCTTAATGCTTACATAACCTCTGGTTAATGCTGTGTGATGTGCTTTATATTCGTTTCTCATTGTTTTACCTCCTTGTTTTTGCTTGATTTTTGGGTAGTCATATGTTATATTTCAATTGTGAGGGAAGCGTTCCCGGTTGTCTCACGACACTGGTACTTGCTTCGGTGGATTACTCGTTAATGCTTGTCAGTATAGCGGCTACTATAAAGACTTTGATAACGAGGATGGCTATCAATCCCATCATGTCCACCTCCTCTCAATTGGTTTATAAAGATTGGCGCTTTGTGTAGCGCTTTTCTTTATGTCTATATATTACACGATAATAGAATATTTTGCAATTTGCATATTACACGAAAATAGAACAAAAATATTGTGCATATTACACGAAAATAGAATATTGACAATTACATGAAAATAGAATATTATTGAATTGATACTATATCTAAGAGTGGGGTGGACTTATGGCGAATTATGGAGAGAATGGATATATGGATTTTACAAGGCTATGGGCTATGCTTGAAAAAAGAGGACACAAAAAGCAGTGGCTGATTGATAACGGTATACACAGGGCTACAATATATAAGCTGGTTGACAATGGGAATGTCACCTGTGAGGTACTATGCAATCTGTGTAGGCTGTTGAAATGCCAGCCGGGGCAGATAATGGAGTATGTAGAAGAAAAGGCGTAAACTACATTATTTGCAATGGTTTAACAACCCTCGGGCCAGTATAACGAATGTACATTCCGGGATTGCGAATGTAAACGCATTCTGTTACACTATATATAAACGCAGGCAGGCGGAGGGAGATAGCCGTGGATATTAACGATTACACGCCAGCGGATCAAATAAAGGTATTAATGGCGTTGGAAGGTGTAAGCACGGCAGAGCTGGCCCGGCGGTTAAAGACCACACGCCAGAATATGGGGCAACGGTTAAAGCGAGGGGCATTCACCCCGGCGGATCTGGAAGAGATAGCCACGGCCCTTGGATACAAAACAAGAATAGAGTTTGTTAAAATGTAGGGGACAAGCAACCAGGCGTAGCCCCTGGAACTAGATAAAGATTATGTACAGCGCTTATTTTGGGCAATCCAGGATAGGCGCTTTTTATTTTGCTCAGAAAGGAGGCCGGGAGATGGAAGAGGAGAAAAAGAAAATAGGCAGGCCCAGAACCAGGCCATACAAACCCGGACTGCTGGAAAGGGAACTGGGGCCGGAACATGCGGATGTGATAGCGGAGTATAAGGCGGTTCAGCAGGCACAAAGGATTGCAAACCAGCAACAGGAGAGCGATCAAAGCCCCAGCGGGATGCTTACACCTGTCGCCAAGGCAAATAAGGCAAGCCCTGTATCTGGAGGCCGTTACAAGGGAGTAAAGCCAGAAGATAGGGAGGAAGCCATATCCCAGATGATAGAGTTATACAACCTTCCTCCAATAGACACAGGCAATAGAGATCAGCTTGCAGAGCGTGTGGCATGGTTCTTTAACTGGTGCAAGGATAACTGTATACGCCCTGGCGTGGAGGCGCTTGCACTAGCTTGTGGGGTCACTAGAGGCACATTAAACCGGTGGGAACATGGGGAAAATGGCCCAGACAGGAGAGACGTTATAAAAAAAGCAAAGCAATTAATTGCCTCATATAATGAATTTTTAGCCCTTAAAGGCAAGATAAACCCGGTGACGTTCATTTTCCTGTCCAAAAACAACCACGGCTATGTGGACAGGTCAGAGGTTAACATAACTACAGACTTACCCCTTGGTGATCGCATGAGTGCAGATGACATAGCCCAACGGCTCCCGGATTCAGGAGATGACAGTGGCATCATAGATGCAGATTTCAAGGAGATTCAGTCCTCTGCCAGTGGAGTATTGTCAGATAATGATGGATGAGTGAGACACAATAGGGACAATAGGATGCTGATTGCCTTGCTTATGTACAATCTGCACAATGATGTGACGCTGTTTTATGCATAGTGTCGGATCAAGACTGCGCGAAAGCTGTCTTTCGCGCATAGTTGAACGGAATGAATATTGTGCCCATTGAATTGTGGCTATTGATGAAACAAAACATAAGATAGGGGGCCAGGGGGTATATTCGAGGGATTCCTGGCGGCATATGAGTCCCCCATCCAAATTTTAAAGAAAAAGGAGTGTTCATATGGCTTATACAGAAGAGCAGAAGAGGATAAAGACACAGTTTTCCAGACCTTTAGAGTAAAGATGGTTGCGGTGTTGGAATGTACACACTCAAATTTAAAATTTTCGGAAGGAGAAGTGAGATGGGAAATACACCATGGTCAAATGAAACTGAAAGAGCGGATTGGTATAAGAGACAGTATGAAAGTTTGCAAAAGAGTCGAGAATGGATACCGGTAGCAGAGCGATTGCCAGCAACTTATGAAACGGTATTGACGGCTCATGATCACGGAGGAATAGGGTATTCTTATAGATCTGAAAAGACTTGGGTGTGCGCGGTGAACGAGGAAGAACATCAAACAATGGTACTGGCCTGGATGCCCCTACCGGAATCTTATTGGATTGAAACCCTACAGAAAGAGGAAGACAAATCGATTAATACGTTTTAGCTGCCCATTGTTGCCGTTTGTATATAGGGCTGTAAGGTAATTAAAAAAAATAAAAAACAAAAAGGCGGTGTCGAAGTGGGATTTGTTAATTCAGAAATGGTACTTTCTATACTTCAAATGGTGGAAATACAGGTAAAAGTATATGAGGAGTTTAAGAAAAGGTTTGATGAAAAAGAGGCACGTATACAAGCAGAAATTTTTATGAGGTCCTTACTGGGAGTGGAACGGAACGGGAGAAGATGATGGCAAGGGTAGAGATTAGAACACAGGAGAAGTATGGATATTCAGTTAAAATTGACGGAAAAGAAGTGAACAGTATTGTGACAGGAGCGGATATAAGTATTCACCCTGGGCATATTCCAGTTGCAAAATTAAATATTCCATGGGGTGCAGGGGAGTTTGTTCTGGATCCGTGTAATGTCAAATACAGTATGACCCTTGCTGTGGCCGCAGAGGTTGTTCGTAACGAGTTAATAAAAAGGGGAGATTGGTATAAGGCTCTGGTAGATTCTATTGCGGGCTATTTGATCGAGTACTACGAAGGAGTAATTGACCCAGAGGAGGCCGCAGATATGACGGTTGGGCTGGCAAACAGGATCGTAGGATTGGAGGAAAGTTCATGAATAAGTGGTTCGTGAGGTTTGGTCTTAAGAGCGGGCATATTCTATATGGGCAGATTAGCTCAGAGAATAATTTAGCAGAAATGACAGAAGAATTATCAGATGCAATACATAAGATGGCCGAATTGACATTTTGGTCCCTTGACAAAACTAGAACAATAACGGTGGAATTATCAGAGGTGGCATCCTATGAGGTCAGTCCATGGAAAGGAAATGACAATGATTAATGTGCTGCTAATTGTATTTAATGCCTTTATGGTTGCTTTTTTTGCCTGGGCTTTTTTGGAAGGAAAAGGGTTCTATTATAGGCTGTTCTGCATCTTGTGTGGGATATGCTCCTGCGCAAATATGTTTATGACTGGAGGTAGGATATGAGTTTGAGAGGGAAATCCATGAAGAAAATAAAGTTCCTTGCAGTAGTGTTATTTGCATTTATCCTGCTTTATGGATGTACGGAGGCAGAGAGAGTGTCAAGCAATGTATCTCAGCAGGCGGACAATTTTAATGTGATTCGGCGTCTGACTGTTTTGAATGCGCGTAGTGACAAGCCACTGTTTGAACTGGTTGGGGCTTTTTCCTTTACCTTGAAGAATGACCGTATCATTGCAGTTGTCGAAACAGGACCAGGCGAATATAAAAAACATTCTGTAGGGTTAAATGATTGGACACTGTGGGTAATTGAGGATGTTAGCGGAGCGGAAGTGGATAAATACCATTACGAAGTTAACTTCCTTCCAGAGATGATTGTTCCGGTTACGTTTATCAATGAGGATTAAAAAATGATTGTTACTTGCTATGGGATTATCCTGTTCTATATATGGGAATGGGTGAAATTCATAAAATCAAGTCCACCTGCGGTTTCGGAAGGTTTTGGGATGTCCTATGAATCCGACAGGTCGAGGCATCCGGTATAGCTGTAGCCTGCGGCATAGGAGCGTAAGTCTTATCCCATGCGATAAGCGGAATGCTGCAGGCAGTTTGTAACACCAATACGAGTAGTGAATAAGTCTGGTATACATGTCCGGCCAGAAATGGCCGGATTCAGGAGAGATACCCAAGTCAGGCAAGGGGGCCGGAGGCTATCTGGTTATACATGGGTTCAAATCCCATTCTCTCCAATAGCATGAATGTGACGTATTCATGCGAGGTATTTCGCCTTTATCCTTTCCCCCTCATAGCTGTTTGCTGTTAAGGCGGAGCGAATCTGTCGTGAGGGTTAGGTTGCTGGTGACAATTGGAACCGGATAGTGCAAATGCATGGCACGATAAACAAAGTTGCTAACGGGAGGGATCCCGTTGAGGGGCGATAGCTTACGAGGACGGAGCGCCGGTCTGAAAAACCGGAGGGTGCTGGTTCGATACCAGTTCGCCCCATTACTGTAACTAATGGTGCAGAAAAGGGAGGATATCATGCCACCAAAGGAGAAAGAGAAAATAGAGAAGTATTTTATGGGAGAAGACCATGAACCAATCCTGAAAATGAAGGACATTCCAGAAATTGATTCTGATAGCTTGAACGATGATGCGATATGTGGACTTGCTTCTGAGATGAAGAAGTTTTTTGAGGCTGTACACGAGATGTCCATTCGAGTGGGGAAAGTATTTGCAAATGTTGGAAAGAAATATGTACACAGAAATATGTCAAATAACTGGTTGAAGCAGCATGGACTTCCAATGAGGAGGAAAAAGCGATGAACGAATGTTTTAATAAAAAATAAAAATATATATGCTATAGAAGGATGAGATATCATTGTCAAAAAACAGTCAAATTGTAAATCGCCTTTTAAAAACAGACCTGAACCAGTATGACAATCTCTCTATGCTTTTTGAGATGTGCCGGAACTTACTGGATGAGGACCGTGTCCAAGCATTGAAACTTGCACGGAAAATTGAAAACAAGGCCAATGCACTTGCCAGGAAGGATACCAGGTTCTATGAATTATATATTCGGTCACTTCTATTTCTGGCACCGCATTACTTCCATGAGTATCTACTGTATGTGGAACATAAGCGTATTCCTGAAAAACAGTTCTATCTGCCGCGGTGTCATGTGCTTCGAGTGGTGGTTGAGGACCTGCAGGACCTGGAAGATGGAAAGATAGATTTTTTAGGCGTGTCCATGCCGCCGCGAGTTGGTAAGTCTACAACCTGTATCTTTTTCATGTCTTGGCAGATGGGAAAGTATCCTGATCTTGCAAACCTTATGTCAGGCCATTCGGACCCTCTTACCAAAGGATTTTACAAAGAAACTCTGAATATTATCAGCAGCGAGGAATATTGCTGGAAGGATGTTTTCCCGGGGGTCACCTTTGAAAGTTCATCCGCAGAAGATGAGGCGATCAACCTCAATACTCCTAGCCGGTTCCCCACATTGACCTGCCGATCCATTGAAGGAACCACAACAGGTGCTGTGGAAGCGGCAAACCTTTTATACACGGATGACCTGATAAAAGATCGCAAGGAATCCCTAAGTCCACAGCGCTTAGAGGGGAAATATCAGGACTATCTGAATAAGATTCTTGACCGTAAGCTGGATAATGCCAAAGAATTGATGGTTGGAACCCGGTGGAATGTGGCTGATCCGTTGGGGAAAGTACAGGCGCAGCATAAGGATGACCCAAGGTATAGATTCCGGGTTATTCCGGCACTGAATGAGAATGATGAGAGTAATTTCATCTACAAGTTTGGAAAAGGGTTTTCAACACAGTATTATAAGAACCTGCGAGAGACACTGGATAATAATGAGTGGATGGCGAAGTATCAGGGGCGTCCATTTAAACGAGAGGGTTTGTTGTTCCCGGCCGAGGAATTAA
This sequence comes from Clostridium sp. FS41, assembly GCF_000954015.1. Taxonomy (NCBI): domain Bacteria; kingdom Bacillati; phylum Bacillota; class Clostridia; order Eubacteriales; family Clostridiaceae; genus Clostridium; species Clostridium sp. FS41. The sequence continues at coordinate 23,531 of NZ_JYHN01000095.1, read as the reverse complement.
AAACATACAATGGTGTCCTTCCATCTGGGCAACCTGATGCAATCATAGCTGCAATAGATGTGGCATGGGGGGGCGGTGATTGCCTTGCAATGCCGATTTTATATGTTTATGAAGGACGGGGGTATGTTCATGATGTGGTTTTTTCAAAGGGAGATAAAACTATCACAATGCCATTGGTGGAAGGTAAGATTCTTCAACACAAAATACAATTAATACGGGTAGAGGGGAACAATGGTGGTCATATGTACAGCGATGTAATTGACCAAAATATCAAGAGTGCAGGGTACTTTTGCAATATCACAAACCGTATGACCGGGAGCGATAAAAGCAAAATGACTCGTATGGTGCAGTATGCGCCAGAAATCAAACAGTTGTATTTTATTGGAGATAAAAATGCTGGAAAAGAATACAGAGAGTTTATGGCAGAGGTAACATCTTTATCAGTTGAAGGAAAGAACGACCATGATGACGCACCAGATTCATTGGCGATGCTGATTGATTTTTGGAAAGGGGATGCAGGTTGGTGTGAGCCTATGCAGCGTCCTTGGTAGCGAATTTTGAAATAGGACATTGAAAATTGAATATTGATAGTTAGAGAAAAGTACGGTATACTTGAAAATAGTAGGAGGAGGGAGTATGAAGAAGAGAACTATTGCTGTAATGACATTTATTTTTGTCTTATTAATATTTTTTGTGCCAATAATAATAAATATTATGTATCCTCCACATAATATAATGGTGTCCGTATGGGAACCCGGTGAGTATTTATCCTATTTTGGTACTATTGTAATGGGGGGAGCTACGGTTTTTTTGGGAATTCAAGCCAATAATATGAATAAACGTATGTTGGACTATGAGAAAATACCATATAAAGCCTTTGTAAATATTTTGTTAGATAAATGCGAATTGAAAGAAGTCAAAGATGCATTTAATGGTTATATTCTGGATGTAGAATTAGAAAATATTACCAAAGTACCTATTGTAGGGGCTATTGCTAAGAATAGTAACATAATTGGAATTGATGGTGACTGGAACGATAAAAATAGCACAACATCGAGGGTATTTAGCATTGATGGAATCCAGACATTAGATATTAATAATGGATACGTAAAGATTCATCATGTAATAAAAGATGAAGATTTGATGGATCATGTATTCAGTATAAAATTGGAGTTAACAAATATTTACGGTCATAAGACAGAACAATATATAAATGTTGTATTTATGAATAAAAAGCTTATAGAAGTTAAAACAAGAGAGGCTTAACTACCAACTATCAATATTTGGTTTGGTAGTTTTTTTGTACTTAAAAATTAATGAGATGTGAAATCAGAAGTCAGGAGAGTGATGCAATTGCCGAGTAAAAGATATGTAAACCTATCACAATATGGAATATCAGATGAGCGCAGGCAGGAGCTGGTTGCATTCTCCATGCAGTATAAAGAATGGATAGATGGATTAAGCCGCCAGGAAACCCCCAGATTACGTCAGAAGGTTAATTTGGTTGAATATGCTGCAAACAAAAGTTCTGAGGACATAAGAGGAGATTGTGGCCTTGCAGAGTACATAATCAAGAACGTAACCGAAGATAGGCCCTATTGGTATCTAAAACAGGTCATGTGTATGCCCTACCGGGACAAGGAGTTTTATGCAGCCCGCAAGAGATTCTTCGTAATTTTAAATCGTGAAAAAGATTAAGTTGCCAGAATACGGGACATGGTTTTGTGTTATGGTGTATATGGATGGTCATATTTTTATGACCCCATTGTACTTCCGTTATGGCGGCCCCACCCCTGGCCGCCTTTGCAATCAACCAACTGCGCATGATGCAGTACTGGATAATACATAGAAGGTGAACCATGAAACCAATACGGACAAGGAACTATAAAAAGAGAGAGAATCTTTTTGGCCGCCGGGTTTATTCCACGGATGAATTGGCGATTAATGATAACAATGTTGTTGAAATCCTGAATAAGGCCTTGGTGTATCATGAGATCAACCGCGGTGAGATCGAATATCTGGATAACTATTACCGTGGCGACCAACCCATCCTTTACCGCTATAAAAAAGTCAGGCCGGAAATCTGCAATAGGGTTGTGGAGAATTATGCGTTTGATGCTACCAATTTTCACACGGCCCAGAACTATGGTGAGCCAATACAATATGTGAATGCTTCCCCTGATAGGGATATTTCAACAGAGATAAATGAACTGAATACACTTATGAGGTTGGAGAATAAAGCGTATTGGGATGTTGAACTTGGAACCTGGCAGAATGTATGTGGCACCGCATACAGGTTTGTACTGCCAAACAAGGCTGCAGATGTGAAGAATAGCGAATGCCCATTTACACTTGATGTTTTAGACCCGCGGCTGGCTTTCGTGGTTTATTCCAAACGAATAGGTAAAAAGGCGGCAATGGGGGTAAGAATTATTGAAAACGAAAAGGATGGGGACATATATGAATGTTATACCAGGCAGCGGAGGTGGAAGATACAGGGCGGTAAGATAATTGAACGCAAAATCAATCCTCTTAATGCGATCCCCATAATTGAGTATCCGAAGAATAGCCGGAGGATAGGGGTTATTGAATTAACTATCACACTATCAGATGCAATAAACAATGCAACCTCGAACCGGATGGATGGTATTGAACAATTTGTCCAAGCCTTTATGAAATTTGTAAACTGCAAGATTGACGAAACCAAATTCATGGAAATGGTTAACCTTGGAGCAGTCACTGTTAAGGGCGAGCCTGGGCTGCCGGCAGATGTGGATATGGTATCCTCGCAGTTGGATCAGAGCCAGACCCAAGTAACAAAAGATGACCTCTATAAATCTTTTCTGATAGTACAGGGCATGCCGTCAAGAGAGCAGAACACCGGAGGAGATACAGGCTCTGCGGTTTATCTGCGTAATGGTTGGGACTTTGCTGAAAAGCGGGAAGAAATCGGGGAACCCATAGAAAAGAAGTCAGAAATGGAGTTCCTGCGTGTAGTTACCCGGATCCTAAGAAACTACGATATTCTGGATATCCAGCTTAGAGATATAGATGTAAATATAACCAGAAACAAGACAGACAACATGCTTGTTAAGGCGCAGGCATTACAGATTTTACAAGATTGTGGCGTTGATGATGAAATTGCATTGGGAATTGTTAGCCTGTTTAGCGATCCACAGAGAGTGTATTCTAAATCTAAGGAACGGATGCAGAAACGGTTTGATGCAAAGTCAACCCCAAAGACAGGAGTAACAGGAAATGGAGAACAAAGCCAAAATAAAGAAATCGCCACTGGTAGAAGTGCGGTGCGCGAATCCGGGGTGTAATAGACTTTTGGCAGAAACCAGAGGAGATACAGCCATCAGGTGCAGACGTTGTAAAGGAATGACTGTATTGAACTACCAAACCGGAAACAGGAAGTACTTTCCAAAAGAAGACAAAAATGCGTACCTAGAGTACCTTTCATAACGCCAGAAATGGTGCTTGATTGGTACTTTTTATTTTGCCAGTTGTGGCGTAAAAACAGCAGGTGCCAGCGGAGCAACCCGCGATAACAAAGCGTAGGCATACAGAAGGAGAGAGAAAATATGGCATTAACACGCGAGGACATTAAGAAACAGTTCCCAGATGCAACGGATGAACAGATCACAGCAATCTTAAATGCATACCAGATTGACATTCAGGCCGAAAAAAATAAGGCTGCAACGGATGCCGCTGAAATTAAGCGATTGAAAAGCATTGAAAAGGAATTGGATGATCTGAAAGCTGATAAACTGACTGATCAAGAAAAGCTTGATAAGGCCCTGAAAGATGCAGAAACTGAAAAGTCAAAGTACATCAAGGCCCAGAATAAAGTGAAGATTGCGGAGGAACTGGTGAAGGCTGGTCTGACAGAGGATGATTACACAGGCTTCATTGATAGTTTTGTTGGTGAGGATCTGTCGGCATCCCTGGCGAGTGTCCAGGCATTTACAAAAACACTTGCATCTAAAAACACTGCTGCAGCAAAGGCTAAAGAAAAAGAGTTAACGGACGCCTTGGGAGATGATGGTGGCGGTGACGATGGGAAGAGTCAAGGCGAAAAGTCCCCAGACGTGGAATTTGCTGAGAAACTTGCTAGTTCTCTTCCGAAAGCGCAGGAGAACAGCGCATTTGACTTTTATAAATAGGAGGTAAAACTGATGAAGGTAACCGGAAAATCATATGGGCAGCCGAAAGAAATCTTGAAGTTTAATGATTTTAAAGGAGCGGCCTGCATGGTATCTGATAGCGGAGTTACAGCAGATGCAAACGGGTTGAAGATTGTTAAGGCAGGAACACCCTGGCCGGCAAATGATGCCACATGCAAAGGTCTGTTACTCCATGACGTTGATGTAACATATGGGGAACATCCTGGAACGTATATCTTTGAGGGATCGGTCAAAACACCTGTTCTGACGGAAAATGGCATCACCGTTTCCGATGAGGCAAAGGCGGCGCTTCCGAGGATTACTTTTTTCAATTAACTCACAACATAAAACATAAAGGAGGTATATCATGCCTGCATTACCATTAAATGAAGCTTTTACAGCGAGGGCCTTGGGCGTATTTTGGAACAGCTACCAGAAGTCGCTTGGACTTCCGCCCTATCTGGGAACCACATTATTTCCAAAAAAGAAGACCCCCCTGATGGACCTTAAGTGGTTTTATGGTTCCAGTGGACTACCCGTATCCCTTACTCCGTCTAACTATGACGCACAGGCAACCCTAAGGGATAGAATCGGTTTCAAACAGATTGAAACTGAAATGCCTTTCTTCCGTGAGTCATATCTGGTGAAGGAAAAGGATGCAGCGGAGTATGAGAAACTGATGAATTCTGATGAGGCGTTTGTACAAGAGATTTTGCAGCGTATCATGGTAGGGCCGACAGATCTTATACAGGGCGCAAATGTCGTGCCGGAGCGTATGATTTGGCAGCTGCTTGCTCCAGTCGATGGGGCACCCAAGATTGCAATTTCTGCCAATGGAGTAAACTACGATTATAACTATGACCCGGATGGTGTGTATAAAAGTAAAAACTATGTTGAATTAACCACAGCGACCGACAAATGGACTGACTTTGAAAATTCAGACCCATATGAGGACCTGAGGATGGCCCAGAAGGCACACAGGAAGGAATACGGCACGGTCCCAACCGTAGCAATCATGAATGACAACACATTTCAGCTGATTGTGAAGAATAAGAAAATCCATAATTATCTTCTGGCTCAGAATTTAAGCGTGAACATTATGGTTACTGATGAAATTGTAAAGAAGTTCTTCCGTGAACAGCTGAAACTAACCATAGTTATATATGATTTGATGTACAAAAACGAGGCGAAAGAGTCAAAGACATTTGTTCCTGATTATATGGTGGTTATGTTGCCAGGGACGGGAATGCTTGGAAACACTTGTTACGGCAGGACACCAGAGGAAAGAACCGGAAATCAGTCAACCGGGGAGCTTTCCATTGTTGATACCGGCGTGGCACTTTATACCTTTACCACTCCGCATCCACTTGTAACTCAGTGTATTTGCTCTGAAATTGTGCTGCCGACTTATGAGAGGATCATGGACACTCATCTGATGAAGGTGGCGTAAGGGAGGCAGTAATATGAAGTATGACCATCTGGTAAAAGTATGCGGGAAATTTTACTGGCCTGGAGAAGAGGTGCCGGAGGACACTGGCACCTTCCAGGAAAACAAAAAAATGGATAAGACTTCTGAGGAAAACATGCAAGATGATAATCCAGCAGAAGGAATATTTAAGGAATGGCAGCTTAAGGCCATGAACCGGGACAAGTTGGCTGAGATTTGCGGTGAAAAAGGCATTGAATTTACAGAAGATGCAACTAAGGGTGTTCTTATCGGTCTGATTTTGGAAAGGCAGTAAGGAGAGAATGGCATGGCAGAAGCAGTGGAGATTAAAAAGGATGAATTATTCAAACGGTTTTGCCGCCGGATAAAAAAAGATATTACATCCCTGGATGATGTAGATGTACTGACCCTTTATGATTTTCTGGAAGATGCGGAGCGCCAGGTGATAAGGAAAGCGTATCCATTCGGAGCAACCGAAGCCAAAGCGGCAGCCGCTCTTAAGGAGTATTCCCATGTGGTTATAAACGTTGCTGATTATATTTATAGTAAAGACGGGGCAATAGGAGAAACACAGCATACTGTAGCCGGAGTAACCAGACAGTATGGGGGTGCTGGCGTACCATCTGATTTTTTCTATGACATTATCCCAGAAGTGGGGGTATTATGAGGGATTTGCAAGTGAACCTCTCTACCGTTTATTATGCAATGTATGTTGGGTACATGGAGGGAATAAAAGATGGAAAGCCAACAGGACAGCCAGTGCCACAATATACCATTCCACGGAAATCAGCAGCTTGTATTTCAACCCCATCTGGAACAACTGAGAACACTCCATTTGGTGCATTTTCAGACTATGACAAAATTATGATCACCGCAAATGAGGACTTCAAGGCAGATGAGCATTCCGTTTTATGGATTGATACAATGCCGGTTATAAGGCCAGATGAGAGTACGGATACCCCCTATGATTATACGGTGGAAAAACTGGCAGAATGGGGCGGACAGAAAGCATACGCAATCAAGAAAAGAGTAAACAGTATGGATGATAGTGAATATCTGAAACATTTGCTTAATAGCGAGGCCATATCACAGTCTGAATATGATTTATACAAAAAGAGGCTGGTAACAGATGAAGATTAAAGTGACCCTGGATAAAGCGAGTGTTAATAAGGCAATCCAACAGGTTCAGCAGTTCAAAGAACAACTCCATAGAAAGAATGAGATTTTTGCTCACCGTTTGGCTGAGATGGGGGCAAGGGATATAAATACGCAGCTACAGGCAATCAGCGGGAAAATATCTCATGATGAACCTATTGGGACGGCCTATATTGAAAATACAAACCTGTATAGCGCGGTACGATTAAAAATCGTAGTGGCATCCGGTATGATTCTGTTTGTGGAGTTTGGAACTGGTATCAAATATGCCGGCACCCAGAACCCAAAAGCGGGAGAACTGGGGATGGGGCCAGGGACTTATCCGGGAAAAGGCCACTGGGATGACCCAAACGGATGGAGTTATCAGGATGCCTCTGGTGTGTGGCATCATACATACGGCATACGGGCACAAATGCCCATGTACAATGCATCTCAAAAGATGATTGAACAGGTATTAAGTTTGGCGAAGGAGGTATTCCATGATTAACATAGCAATTGAGCAATATGAGCGTGTTAAGATGGCAGTGAAGCCGCTTTGCAAGAATACTTCAAGGCTTGAAACACAGACGCTTCCCAAACTGCCACATTTGCTGTTTGAACAATTCAATAATCCAATTGCAAAGGATCGAATTGATAGTGAGAACATAGAGAACGCAGTTACGCCTACGGTACAGATTACTATTTACACAAAAGGAGATACAAGTCTTGTGGACAATGAAGCGATCATGGCATTGGCTGATGGGCAGATGGTTTCTGACGGATGGATCAGAACATTCGGGCCACAAGAAGTTAAGAATGTAGTTGATGATTCAGTCCTCCGCTATATAGCAAAGTACGAAGCGAAGGTTGATGATAAAGGAACTATTTGGAGCAGGTAATAGGCTAAGAGTACTTTGAGTACCATACATACACAGTGCAGGAGGAAATTTATTATGGCTGACGGACGCAGCACAATTGGAACATTTTTATTTCAGGGAACGAGTGCATCAAGCTTGACAAAGCTGTGCCGTATCAAGAAGTATCCTGATTTAGGCGCGGCACCGGATATGATTGATATTACGGATTTGGAGGATGAGGATGAATCCAAAATCCCGGGAGTTAGAAAGGCTTCTGACATGGCATTTACCGCGAACTATACACCGGAGGACTATAAGAAGGTGGACGATAAGGCCAATATCGATAGCTTTTATGAGGTACGTTTTGGAGATGAGACAGGTAAGGATGGTATATTTGCTTTTCAGGGAAGCCACAGTGTATTTGCAGTTGGTGGTGATGTGAATGGTGCTAGGGATATGACGATCACAATTGCAAGAAGGTCATCCATTACATTCTCTACACCGACAGCAAGCCAGGGATAATTAGAAAGGAGGGGTTCATTATGGTTAAGGTATTAGTAGGAACTGGTAAGGAACAGAAAGAGTATCAGCTGGAACTGTCATTTAATACAGTTGTTGAAACTGACTTTATGGAAAAAGCGGGCGGATGTCAGGCCGTCATGGATGAACTAAAAGAGTCAGCTAAATCCAAAAATTTTTCGGCTCAAATGAAAGCATCCATAAAGATGATGGGAATGGTACGTTATCTGCTATTTGTATGCTTACAGGATAACCATAGCGAAGAAATAACATCGGAGAAACAGGCTGGTGCGCTGGTCCAGCGCTTGATTACTGAAAATGAAAAGAGCATAATTGATATTTATAATATTATCAACGAATGCATGGAGGAAGCTGATTTTTTATCAAAGATGATGGGAATCGAGGAGAATCCGCCGATTCAGCCTCAGGACCATCTTCCGAAGGTAGTGAAGTAAAAAGCTTTAGGGATGCTGTTTATATGGTGTGGTTGCCACAGGCGTTATTCTTGGGGATACCAGAGGAACGCTTTTGGAAGCTGAATCCGAGGAAAATGGAGCCATGGAAAAAGGCATTTGAAATGAGGTTGGAGCACGAGGACCGTATGGCGTGGGAAGCAGGAAGGTATTTCATGGCATCCATAGGTGCGGCACTTAATGGTAAGCCAGACATTTATCCCAGGCTTCCATTTTCACAGCTTAAGGAGTTGCAGGAGAATCCAGAGGATCATGATTATCAGTTGGACGCTCTTAAGTTTAGACAGTATTGTAAGGCTGTAGATGATGATTTTGTAGATACAACAAATTGAGTACCCAGCGTACCTCCCTGAAAGGTAGGTGGGTACTCAGATGGCAAGTATTGAAGAATTAAGTATTGATATAATTTCTAATCTTGGGAATGCCGATAAGGCCCTTGATCGCCTGTCAGCAAGCCTTTCAAAGATGTCTGCAGCACTTGGCGGTTTTGATACCGGCAAGTTTTCTGCAATCGGTAATGGAGTAGGTAATCTGGCTGTCTCCATGAAATCAGCATCGGGCATAAAAGCGGCTGATTTTAACCGGATTTCCAATGGAATAGACAAACTTAATAGAGTTGACGTCTCAAACCTTGCGGCAGTAGGGCGAGGGCTTAGTTCGCTCCTGGTAGGATTCCAGGGGCTTTCAGGCGTTGCGAATGGTGCCAGGAGCTTGGCTACAGCTGCATCCAGTATCGCAAAATTGGGCGGAGTACAAGTGCAGAGGGCGATTGTTAATATGCACAGTGTTGGGCCGGCAGTGGCAGCGCTGAATAACGCCTTTGCTGGTGGGATTACTCCTTTACCCAATATTTCTGAGTTTGTATCTTCCGTTGCCAAGCTTGGTGGAAAGGCCACTACCAATGCTATTACTAATTTACCGCAGCTTGCAGATAGCCTGACACAGACTATGAATACGCTGTCCAAAGCACCAAAGGTAAGCCAGAATGTCATTTCTCTTACGAATGCTTTGGCTAATCTGGCATCCCAGGGGAACAAGGCACGTTCGGCCTCCAATGGGCTTGCTACCGCTATGGATCGGGTATCAACATCTGGCCGCAGGGCAAGCACTGGGGTTCTTTCCTTTGGAGCATCCATAAGGAGTATGTTGGGAGCAGCCGGGATCATGCTGGGAATCCGTCAGATTATCCAGTTCGGAAAATCCTGTATAGAACTGGGATCCTCAATGACAGAAACTCAGAACGTGGTTGACGTGGCATTCGGAAGCATGGCAAGTAAGGCAAATGCATTTGCTAAGACCACGGCAACACAGTTCGGTGTGTCTGAACTATCAGCAAAACAGTATTCCGGTGTCCTTATGTCCATGTACCGGTCCTTGGGAGTTGCGCAGGAGAACGCGGCGAATATGGCAATGGGATTGACCGGAAGGGCTGGGGATATTGCATCCTTTTATAATATCAGTACTGATAATGCCTATTATAAGATCCGTTCTGCCGTATCCGGTGAAACGGAGCCGATGAAGCAGCTGGGCGTTAACATGAACGTTGCAAACCTGAATGCCTTTGCTCTGTCCAATGGATTCGGAAAGCTTTACAATAAGATGACCCTGGCAGAACAGGCCATGTTGCGGTATGAGTATATCATGGCGACCACGGATCAGACAGCCGGGGATTTTGTGCGTACTCAGGGATCCTTTGCAAACCAGCTTAGAATCCTTCAATTACAGTTCCAGCAGTTCAGTACAACCATGGGCCAAGGGTTCATCAATATCATTGTCCATGTGGTCAGAGCGCTTAATACACTTCTGGCTTATTTGCAGACGGCTGCCAATGCATTCCGCGCACTTACTGCTCTGATTTTTGGGGACAACTCCGCCCAGGCTGGTGGAGGTATTGCAGGGGGAATTGAGGATGCAGAGGATGCAGCCGGTGGACTGGCAGGAAATCTAGGTGGGGCAGCACAGGCAGCCAAAGACCTTGCCAATGCAACTTCTGGTATTGATGAACTGAATATTATTTCTCCTAATGATAAAGGTGGTACCGGTGGCGGTGGTGCTGGAGGCGGAGCAGATGTTGATTATGGGGATCTGAATGATGGAACCAGTTTTGTTGATGATCTGAATGGAAAGCTTTCGGAACTGCTCAAGCTTTTAGAGCCAACCACAGTGGCATTAAAGAAATTATGGGATGAAGGATTTTCCAAGCTGAAAGATTTCACTTTTGGGACATTACAGGACTTCTATGATAAGTTCTTAAAGCCTGTTGGACTTTGGACATTGAGCGAAGCTGGATTACCGAGATTCATTAACATCACCAATGATATGCTGAACCGTATTAATTGGACACGGCTTCAGGATAGTCTGCGCGGATTTTATGAACAGTTAGGTAATATAGCGATCCTAACCTTTACAACCTTGTTAGATTTCTATGAAGAATTTTTAGTTCCAATCGCAGTGTGGACTATTGGGGATGCCCTTCCGCGCTTGCTTGATGTGCTTACAAATCTTTCCAAGAGAATCAATTGGGATGGATTAATCGGCTCTTTAAAGAATCTTTATGGAGCACTATCATACTTTGCGATAGGAATAGGTGATGGACTTGTATTGTTCATAGAGGGAATTGCGAGAGTACTTACCCCGGCTATTAGCAGTGCCGTTGAAATGTTGTCAGCAGCTTTAAATGGTATAGCGAATGCGGTAAAACTGATTCCAGAGGATGTACTGATTGGATTAGGCGGTGCCATAGGTGGTCTTGCAACTGCTATATTAGCATTCACAGGAGTAACAGCAGCTATAGCGGCCATCGCAGAAATAAAGACAGCATTATCAGGACTATTAGCGGCAGCGGCGGCTAATCCTATTTTATTGCTTGTGGGCGGATTGGGAGCACTTGCTGGTGTATTGCTTACAATGCAACAGAGTTGGGATAAGCAAATGGCAGATGAGTTTATTCAGTTTCAGAAAGATATTGGCTCTAATAATTCTGAACTTGAAGCGGCAGCTGATGCAATTGGAAGACTATCTGAAAATAGTGGTAAGATTATTTCTAATGCAGAAAGTGATGCAAAACAGCTTGATACTTTGAAGGACGCATACTTTAGGTTGGCAGATCAAACTCACTTGACAGCTAAAGAACAGAATAATTTAAGAGAGTATGCCCAGCAGTTGATTGATAAATGCCCGGAGTTAAGGGATAAAATTGATATGACAACGGGACGATATACAACTCAAAAAGATGAAATTCAAAAAGTCATTGAAAAGCAGCAGGAGTATATGCGCGTAATGGCATATGACCAGGTTGTCAGTGATTATGCGAATGCTTTGGCCAAAGCAAATGTAGAGTTGGCAGTATCAGAGAGACAATATGATGTTAATCAGGAAAAGGTAATGGCATTAAGGGACATAATGGCTGATATGTCCAATAACTTTACTGATTCAAGTGTAATCATGGAGAAGTATAGAGATACACTTGAGGACTGCGGTGTATCTATGGATAATGATGCCGTCATGGTGGATTCGCTTATACAGCGGTATGACTTTTATAAAAAAGAATTACAGGAGTCCACATCACGGCAGGCAGAATTAAAAGTTGGGGTAGAAAATGCTACCATAGCCAATGAGGTTGCACAAGAAGCACTTGAAGGGCACAAACAAAAACTCGGCGAATTGATTGAAACGACAAATCAGGCAGATTTTAGTCAAATTGTAATAAAAGCTTCAGCAGCAATTGACAGTTTAGGTGGGGTTTTTATCGATGGAAAGCAAGTTGTTGGAACAGATGCAGTTGCTTTATATAATGAAATAATCTCTGCATATGGGACAATAGACCAAGATTTTTATGATTTGGGAAACCGCGGTATAATCCAATTTGGTGTTGGAGGTAAAGCGGGAATTGCAGATACCGTCCCTACAATGACTGACGAACTTTGGGCACAGATAGAAGCTGAATATAATAGCAAAGGTGTGCAAGTCGCATATGAGGGGGGACAGGTCATCATAACTGGCGTTGCTGATGGCGGAAAGGCGGGAGCTTCCAACGCGGCAACGGAGATTAGCGATACTGTGACAGATGCATTGCAGTCAGACGAGATAACCCAAAAAATGTTAGGAGCAGGGCAGTATGCTGGAGATCAATATAACCAGGGAATTGCTGAAAAGAAGCAGGAGGGCTATGAGGCAGGAAAAAGTAATGCAGTTGCTGCCATTAGTGGTGCGAACGATGGCTTTATTGAAAATGCGGCATCATCACAAGAACCAGTTAAGAAATGGGCAGATTTAACAAGGGAGTACTATGCTGGACAGAACCATGGTGGAATAAATGCAGAGACATTTAAAGGGTTTGCTGACGATTCTACAAAGGGATTCAATCAAGAGATAAAGACTAAAACTAAAGATTCTCAGGAGCCAATGGAGACATGGGCCAAAAGTGACAGGGAATGGTTTTCCGGGCAAGATGAAACAAAAGGCATTAATGAAATGTCTTGGTCAAAATTTGCAGAAAATATAATAAAGGCTTTTAATGACAAAATTAACGAAAGCTTTATTGAATCTCAAATTCCAGTTGAGACTTGGGCTCAAAATGTTCGTGAATGGTTCTGGGGAGATTCAGATATTAATGGCGTAGGGGGAATGTACGATTCTTTCTATAATATGGCTAAACGCATTAATGAAGGATTTGCTGAAGGAATACATAAGTTTTCATATTTGGCAAAGGATGCAATCAGACAATGGGCTCGTGATGCCATGAAAGAAGCTGAAGAGGAATTTGAAATTGAATCCCCATCAAAAAGGTTTTACCGAATGGCAGCTTATGATATAGAGGGATTTAATAATGCTTTTTCTGATTTAGGAGGAACCACACAGTCTGCAGTTAACAAATGGGCTAGTGCGATTAATGCACCAAGCATTGGCCTGGGATTTAATATTGATGATAGTTACACTAAGTATGTTCCAAATTATGGACAGGATTTTAGCATAGGATATCAGACTATTATGGGTAAAGTTGGCGGACAGGTGAGCGTGTCATCGGATGGCAAAGATAACATAATAGTAGAGGCCATAAATAATGTGATAGACGGAAAACTTATGCCGGTATTGCGTAATTTAGAAAAATTGGACAATCTGGAATCTATGCCAGAGCAGAAAGAACTTCTTCAGGAAATTGCCGATAAGGATACTATGGTTAGTCTGAATGGTCGAAAGGTGAATGAGGAAATAGCAAAGACCACGCGCAGAGGTGGCTTTAAATTCCGCCCCATATAATATTTACAACCCCACTCTTCTATGTTATCCTTAGGATAATTATGGAAGTGGGGGATGGCTTATGAAAAGAGCTTTTATTTTTACACTTTTATGTGTGCTTCTTGTTTTCGGATGTAGCAAAGCAGTGGATAAACAGGAAAAGGATAAAAAGGAAATAACAGTTAAGAGTACAAATGGCGCTGAAATAGCGATAGATGTAGAAGGAGAGGACGTTCAAAGACCAAAAGGTAATTTGTACGAGCAGGAAAATACTGGTGCATCAAAGATAGGTAATTTTATTTATATACTTCCAGAATCATGGCTTACAAATAAGGAAGAGAAAGAGGAGGCTATTTACTATTATGGGGATGGTATCATGTTGACTGTTATCATGATACCAATAGAAGTGTCCGATGAAGATTCTTTCAAACTACTCATGACGTATTTTGATGGATTTGTTGACACGTTGGAAGTGGTTAAAAATGAAAAAAGAGCAATAGTAAATATAAAATCTGGAGAAGATGCTATAGAATTGACTGCTAATGTAATAAGTGATGGTGGAAGTCAGGATATACACTCAATAGCGGTTTATAAAAATGGTGAGTTATATAATTTTATTTTTAGTGTATCTACTGGAACGTTTGATTATTCTACAGAAATAGAAGAGTTTAAAAAAAATTTGACTTACTATGAAGAACAAGAAAGAACATTACAAAGTTCAGAGTTGATTAAAGAGTCAGATACTTCTGATGACAATCCCAATATTCCGCTGGATACGGGGAAATATATTGTTGGCGAGGACATACCCGCGGGAAAGTACAATGTTTTTGGTGTGCAAAGTGGTCTTTTTAAAGTATCAAGCAAAGGTACAGAATATGGAGATATTTGTTCTGAGATAATAGATCCCAAGGAGGGTGTGTATCATAATTTAACGCTGAAAGATGGAGATACTGTTGAATTAACAAATGGAGGTTGTGTGATCTTGATAGTGCAATGAGGATATAAAAAGCCGCCTTTCGGCGGCTTTTATCATTCCTCTGTATTTCCGGTACAATTAAACATTAATCGAGGGATTTTTGCTGGTGGATTATCTTCTACAGGATGCAATGATGGCATAGTTTCTATTAATGAAAATCGGGCATATTTAGCTATATTATTGATTATACTATCTGCTTTGTCTGATGAAATAAAGCAGTCTCTATCATCTGTTAAAATTACAAACCCAGGTCTGCCATGGAAAACATATTCATAGCACTGAAATCCTGCACTGTTACAAAGAGATATAAAGAAATTATTGCCTTGCTCTCTAAAATCTTTATTCATATCATTTAAATCCATAGAACCAAGATAGTAAATAGTGGTATCTAGGGCATTTGCTATGTCCTCTAATACACTGATAGGAATTTCTGTTAGGCCCTTTTCATATTTTCGGACAGAACTTTCTGTCTTGCCAATTTTTTCAGCTAATTGAACTTGTGTTAGCTGTTTTTCTTTTCTAAGCTTCTTGATCTTACTTCCTATATACTGATTATCTGGCATGATGCGCCCCCTTTCATAAATAGTATATCAAAAACGACAATTAAAATCAATATTTATTTAAAAAACCATTGACACCGACAATGGATAATGCTAGAATTAAAAACGTCAATTAAAATATCGGAAAGGAGAATGAAAATGAAAATCGACAACATTAAGCTTGATTTGCACATGGCTCGTAATTGCATCGATTTAAAAGAATTATCCTTATCATCAGGTGTCGGTACAGCAACATTGTGCAGGATAAGGAAAGGTGTTCAGGCACCCACATGTAAAACCATAGGCAAAATAGCAAATGCCCTTAACGTGGACGTGACTGAAATTGTTGTAGTGGAAGGAAGAAAAGATGGAACCAAAAAAGAATAGAAGTTGCTCCCCTACCAAAGTTTGCAACTTCTATAGCACTTCAATCCATAAAAGGAATGACAAATATAATATATCATGCCTTTTACGGAAAATCAAGAAAGGAGATTTGATATATTAATGGAAAACAATGTAAAGGTATTTGAAAATGGTGAACTTGGCTTACAGGTAAGGACAATTTTGAATCCAGATGGTAGTATTTCTGTCAATGCGGAGGACACGGCTATTGGGTTTGGATGGACACAGACACAGGTAAAAAACGGGAAAGAGTATACGTCTGTTAGATGGGAAAGAATGAATGGTTTTAGTGTCGAGTGTGGTTTCCCCCACGAATGGGGGAAAGACGAATATATTCCTGAGAGCCTGTTTTACATGCTTGGCTTTAAAGCTGGAAATGACAGGGCATTGAAGTATCAGCAGTGGCTTGCTATAGAGGTTCTTCCCGCACTCCGAAAAACAGGTATGTACCAAGTAAGGAAAATGTCCCCAGAGGAAATGATGAGGGTTCAACTTGGGATGCTGGATGAACAGAAGGAGCGATTGGTTACTGTTGAAGATAAGGTTGATAAATTGGAAAACACAATGAATATTGACTATTCCCAGCAGAAACAGCTTCGGGATTTTGTGGCAGATGTCGTTAGATCTGCATTGGGCGGCAAAGAAGCCAGAGCCTACAGATACAAAGATGATGAAGGTAACAGTATACGTGCAAAAGTATTTTCTAGAATATGGCATGACTTTTACGATTATTTCAATATTAATGCCTATGCCAATCTTCCACGGGTTCGCTTTAAAGAAGCCCTTGAGTACATAAATCGTTGGCAGCCACCAACCAACATGCAATTAGAGATTGGACGTATTAATCGTGAGATTGCATAGATGATGGAGGTAAAAGATGAATGAGCTTATGAATCAACAAATGAAATTCTATGCACCCATACTAACCCCAATTTCGCAGAGGAAGGTGTGGATTATTGGGCGTTCGCCACAGATGGCGAACGGAATACAATATTTAGTTGCGCTTATTGAAAAGGATTTGGATGAGAATGAAACAAAAAAAGAGCAAACACGATAGCTTTGGCAGGCAGTGTGTTTACTCAATCATGAGGGAATAGGGTAGGCCCTATCCTTAGGGTTATCTTACCTTATTTTCTCCGATTTGTCAAATCGAGAAAAAGGAGAAAGATCAGATGAACAATTTAATGATTTTTGAAGGACATGAAGTAGAAGTATTTGAATTAGATGGACAGGCATTGTTTAATCCATATCACGTAGGGGAATGCCTGGAACTGGGAGAGAGCGCTGTAAGGATGGCGATTGCAAAGATGAATAGAAAACAGGCGATCAAGGTTAAAAATTCAGATGTCAAAGATATTGACTTCCGAAAACTGAATAACGCTGGGGAGAATTTTCTCACGGAGAGTGGCGTCTATAAGCTCGTTTTCAAAAGCCACAAGCCAAATGCCGAAGCCTTTACAGATTGGATAGCGGATGAAGTTCTCCCCATCCTTCGCAAGACCGGATCATACGAGATGCCAAAGGAAGAGAAATCAACGTCCCCTAAACGTCTTCCATTATCATCAGTCAACATGATGGTGAAGAATGTCATGAGTACTTTGGAAAAAGCTAAAGTGGAACCAGTATATGTGGCAGCAGAAGTGAAACGGTTGTACACAGACTTGGGGTACGAAGTAAAAGCACCACTGATAACTGACAAGGAAGATATGCCGAAACTTTATGATTGTACGGAGATAGCAACGGAACTGGGCATTTATTCCAGTAGCGGAAAACCTCACAATCAAGCAGTTGGAGCTATAATTAAGAAGTTACATATTTCAAATACCGAAATTGTTACCACAGCATTCAGCAAAAATGGACACGAGGATGTAACAACACAGTATAAACCTTCTGTTTTGAAAGAGGTGAAGTGGTGGATTGCAGAAAATGGTTATCCCACCAAGATTAGCTATTGTGATTCCAAAGGTAATTGCAAATCTTGCACAGTGGTATACGGGGAGGTAGTAGCATAATGGCATACCCAATTAATGAAGATGAATTTGTGGAAATATGCAAGAAAGAACTCAAGGAGTATAATGAGACAGATATAAAAGTTGCGCGCGCAGTAGCAATAACTCTTAATTGGTCACATTATAAAGAACATATCAAAAGTCATGTTGTTCTATTGAACTGAGCGCATGTAAGGAGCCGCCGAAAGGCGGCTTTGCTTTAGTCTAAATGGCAGAAAATAAATGAGGAGCTTACTAAAACCACACGTAGGGGAGGATTTAACTTCCGACCTACCTAAATATTTACATTCGTCCTTGAATATGATATCTTTAAGGTATTATAGGAGAGGGGAGAACTGTTTTGAAAAAAATTGTTGTACTATTGATTTTATGTCTGTTTGTTGTGGGGTGTTCAAAAGCTGAGGTTCAAGAGTTTTCAGTAAATGAATTAAGTAGGCTTTATAACAATGTTGAATTAGAAGTGGCATCTGCATTGGATGAAATGACTGAAAAGGAAATTTATGGGGGGGAAGTTTCGGATGAAAAGCGAAACGAACAATATTGGAACACGTACCGAAAAATACAGAATGAAAAAGTCAAGACATATAATATAAAAACTAACTCTCCAATTTATGTATCAGGAATATTTCATCCCGTAGGTGAGGCGAATAGTGGAAAACTTTTATTTAACCTAGAAGATGATGAAGGAAACAGCATACCATGTGAATCCTCCAACAAAGAGTTTTTAGATATAAAAGATGGGACAGAAGTAAGGATAAAGGGTATATTTTTCTCAAAAGACAGAAGAGGAGCATATATATCTGAATGTGAGATTGTAAAATAGAAGGCCGCCGTTTGGCGGCTTTATTCATATTGGATAAGCTATCAGAGGTCAAGTATGGTAAAATAATGACGAAATTTGTAATATAGTAGACAAAAAAACTCAAAAGTCAATAAAAAGATTGCTTTTTGGTCTTTTTGGGGTATAATCTAAATATAGTGTGTAATAATACGTACCAGTACACACCATAACCAGAAAGAGAAATATAGTAAAATACTAAAGTTAGTTGGTGACGTTTAGTGTACCATGGAACAGGGAGAGAACGTGGCGAAAGAATGCTCCGAAAGAAGCACATGGAATATAGTCGCGGAGATGGGCATTGGCTAGGTGACGGAATTTATCTATATAATGATAAACTTAATGTATTTCGCTGGATAAATTTAAAGTTCAAAGAGATATATCCTAAAGAGAAAATAGATGATGAATTGTATCAGAAGTATATGATTTTGGAAGTTTCTATTGAAGTGAAAGATGATAGAATGTTTTCACTTTTAAATCCAGAAAGTTGGATTGAGTTTGATTACGCTAGGGAAAAAGCGCAGAAAAAAGCTGCTTATGCAAAACGATTAAATTCTGTTGAGATGACTGATGGTGTAGTTTTAAACATTATGTTTGATAATTTGGGATATAGAGATTTGTATGATGTTGTGGTGGGAATATTCCCTTTGGAAAAAATTAGTGCATATAAAACTAGATTTAATGGTTTGAGCGAACTGCAATATTGTGTTAAAAATCCTAATATTATTGTCGATTTGCATGAGTGCACTCAAGAATTTGATTATAATCTATATAAGAAAAAGCTGAATCAGTACTATGGTTACAGAAGTCGTAATAATTGCAAATATAAGGGGTGATTAGAATGCTAAAAAATATGACACTGGAAGAAAGATTACAGAGGATTGATGACTTTTTTGATTCTTTGTCTAATGATGAATTTGAAAAAATTTGTTATGATTGTGGTGCTGGTGTGATTAAGGATAGTTCCATTAGCAGTTATAATTTTCCTATTGATGATTTTCCTAAAGAA
This sequence comes from Clostridium sp. FS41, assembly GCF_000954015.1. Lineage (NCBI taxonomy): Bacteria > Bacillati > Bacillota > Clostridia > Eubacteriales > Clostridiaceae > Clostridium > Clostridium sp. FS41. The sequence goes on along the minus strand of NZ_JYHN01000095.1, from coordinate 3,921 downwards.
ACATATGTTAATACTATGTCCAAAAAGTCATTTGGAGAAGATTGTTTAAGTGATTTTGAAGAAAAATATAGAGGTGCGGCATAAAGATGGCGAATATTGAACCAGGAATTATCCGTTTTGAAAAATATGAAGTAGAAGAGATACAATTTAAACTTAATTCTGCATATGAAGAAGAAGAGGTTAACATCGATATCAAGATGGAGGTAGAGGCAACTTCAGACGATTCTAATGAACATATGAGAATTCGTTTAATAGTACATATTTTTGATGAAGCTATTAAAAATAAATATCCGTTTGAAATGAAAGTTATAGTTGTGGGATATTTTTCTATAGGGGTAGAAAAGAATAATAATATTGATCACTATCAGGCAAATGCAGTAGCAATTTTATATCCATATATTCGCGCAATTGTATCTACATATACAGCATCAGCCAATGTGACACCTTTGATTTTACCAACAGTTAATGTAAACAAATTTTTAAAATCGAACAGATAATAGGTAATAGCTTGAAATCCACATGCAAATAGTATATAATATATTCATAAGGTCGCTTAATCGGGGCCGCAAGCAGTATCCCGATTGAGCGATTTTTTCGTTCTCCGGGATACAGAAGCAAAAGTCCTGTTCGGGTATGCTCCGAACTTGCTTCGTCTCCTCCAGATTGCGAAAGGCATCTGGGGGAAATACCGGTAGTCACTAATAGGTCGGGCTCCTACCGTGAGGTAGCACTAAGTCCCTCTACACCCCACTTATTATGGAGAGTGATAATATGGGCGAATTATCAATTATTAAGGAACAGGAAGTATTAGGGAAGAACTTTAGGGTTTATGGAACACCAGATGAGCCACTGTTTTGGGCGAAAGATGTTGCTTTATGGATTGAGTATGATGTATCATCCATAAATAAAATGCTGGCCACAGTTGATGGTACAGAAAAGGTTCGGAAAAACCTTCCGACCCTTGGCGGAATTCAAGAAACATGGTTTTTGACAGAGGATGGGCTTTATGAAGTGTTAATGCAAAGTCATAAACCTTTGGCGAAGGAATTCAAGAAAAAGGTCAAAGAAATCCTGAAAACCATACGGCGACATGGTATGTATGCAGTTGATGATTTGCTAGATGATCCAGACTTGGCAATCAAGGCATTTACGGCATTGAAAGAAGAACGTGAAAAGCGAAGGGCCTTGGAGGCAGAGAATGAATCAATGAAACCAAAGGCTATCTTTGCGGATGCTGTAGCTGCCAGTAAAGAATCAATTCTTATTGGTAATCTAGCAAAACTGATTTCTCAGAACGGTGTACCTATTGGCCAGAACAGATTATTTACATGGATGTATGACAATGGATACCTAATTAAGAATGGGGACCGGCGCAGGATGCCTACTCAGAAGGCTATGGAATTAGGTTTGTTTGAAGTAAAAGAAAGGGCAATTGATAACCCGGATGGCAGCGTTCGGTTAACCAGGACAACTTTGGTGACAGGAAAAGGACAACAGTATTTTATAAATAAATTTCTTGGTAAAGATAGAGCTGTGGGTTAAATCTTATTTTATTCCTACATATTAAGCGTACCTAGCGTACCAGTTAATCGTAACAGGTTAACTGGTGCTTTTTTTGTTTGGTGGTGATTGAATTGGAATCAATAATTACGATAAATGGAAAGCCGTTTCCTGCTCCTGCACGCGGCCTGGAGTTAATAGTGTCCACATTTGTGAGTAGTGGACGTAATGCTTATGGTGAAGTTGTAGGGCAGGTGGTTGGACGAGACAATCATAAGGCCAATAATTTAGTATGGCCTTATTTGGATGCGGCTACATGGTCATCTATGCTTAAGGAATTTGCAAATACACGATCAGACTCAAAAGGGTTCTTTGTAATCGCTACAATACCAGATATGGTAAACAATAACTGGCTTACTATCAAGATGTATCCGGGAGACAGAAGCGCAAAACCATATTGGGTTGACAAAAGGACGCACTTACCAATTTCATATACCGATTGCAAGTGCAACCTCATAGACTGTGGGGTGATTGAGTAATGCAAAAGGCATCATCCGAGTATAAGCAGGCAATGTCACGGGATTTGCGTAGTCAATCCTACATGGTAGTAACCATAGGTGTCATCAATCAGGTAGCCCAGAAGGATTCCTCCGTGGCAGCAGAACATGGTGCTGAATACAGCTACCTATCCAATTTTACACGGCTCCTGGACAACTATGACGTGGAACTGGAATATGCCACCTTGGAGCAGGATCATTGGAGGGCAGATGGATCCATGGTATTTCCGCCCCGCCCCGAGGATGTGGATTACCTGTATAACAATGGTGTTATTTCAAGGGATTTGCTGGGGCCTATCTGCTTTACGTTTGGGGCGGCCTATGATATCCGTGGCCTGACCATCAATTGGGGCAGGAATTACCCGGTAGATTTTAGTATTGCCAATGGGATCAAAACCGTGGAATATACCGGCAATACACTGAGTTATTGGACAACCGATGAGATATTTGACGGAACGGAATACCTGCTGATCACGCCCACAAAGATGGTCAATGGGCAAGGAAGGCTGCGGATCCAGAAGATGCTTATGGGTATAGGTATCAGCTTTGAAAATAAGAAAATCATGAAATCCACCAAAACCGAATACATCAGCCCGGTGACGGAGGAGTTATCCACGGTAGATTTCAGCCTGCAGATTGAGAATTACAACCGCATGTTTGACGTAGAGAATAAAGCCAGTGCCATCCATTACCTGGAAGTGGGGCAAGAGGTCACGGTCCGTTATGGGTATGATGTGCGGGATGATAAGACGGTATGGATGGACGGCTGTGTTACTTATCTGTCGGACTGGGAAGCTGATGACACCATGATGAGTTTTAACAGCAAAGATAAGATAGATGACTTGAACGATACATATTACCGGGGCCTGTACCGCCCGGAAGGGATCACGCTGTATGATCTGGCACTGGATGTCCTGACGGATGCGGGGCTGGATGAAAGGGCCTATGAACTGGATGAGTACCTGACAAAGGTCACGGTATACAATCCGCTGCCCTGCGTGACACACAAGGAATGCCTGCAGATCATTGCCAATGCAGGCCGGTGCAAGCTGTATCAGGACCGTAAGGGGATCATCCGTATCCAGGCAGCCTTTGTGACTGTCATATCCCCGGAGCGTATGATCGTGCAGTCAGAGGATGCAGCACCATGGAGTAACCTCCCGTCCGCGGTCAATGGCGTGACAAAGTATGAGTATGCCACTATGTCGCAGGATCATTGGAGAGCAGACGGGACCATGTACTTCCTGCCGCGGACCGGTCAATATCTGGCCGCCGGGTTTGCATCTGCGGAGGTTGCGGATGCAGATGGGGACTTCCAGCATAATCCGAAATTTACAATTGTTTTAGAGGCAGCCATGATCTATTACAGCCTGCGCCTTAACTTTTCCAGCAACCCGGCCCAGGGTGTGATCATACATACATACTTTGAGGGGGCATTGCAGGAAAGCTATGTGGTGCCGGGACCGTTTGGCCCTGAGAACCTGATAGAGCATGAGTTTCCGCAATTTGACACAATAGAGTTTGAGTTTACCCAGGGCCAGCCCAACAGCCGGATCTTTGTGGACTCTGTAGTTTTCGGGGATGTGACGGACTACAACATGGATTACCGTGTCATGACCAAGACACCGGTTGGGCGGCAAAAAGAAAAAGTCAGCCGGGTGGATGTGGTCCGAAGCATCTATGGTGAGACAGATGAGGTCAAAAACATCTTCCAGGAGACGGTAGATGTAACTGACTATGACATATATACATTTTACTTTTCCGAAGCGTCCTATGATATCACGGCCACAGCTGATGGGCAGCCACTTGCCATCACAGGCAGCAGTAACTATTATGCATCCGTGGACGTATCAAGGCTGACCGG
>NZ_JYHN01000094.1:0-31560 GCF_000954015.1 Clostridium sp. FS41 | reverse complement strand
CGACTATATTGCGACTGTTTTATTATAAATACGGAATGCAACATTTTATCCCAAAGTGTTGCCTTCGCAAATTAAACATTTAACGTATATGCCGGCTAACTGCCTGCTTTTTTAATATCTTAACATTTTAGAGGAGGTTTTTACCTATTTATGGAAAAAATCTTAACTATCGCGGTTCCTATGTATAATGTAGAACACTATATTCGTCAATGCTTAGATTCATTTTTGATTGATGATGGAATTGAAGTATTGGAAGTGCTGATTATTAATGACGGAACTCTCGATTCCTCTGCACAAATTGCCCAAGAATATGTTGATCGTTATCCTTCAGTCTATCGATTGATTTCAAAAAAAAATGGTGGGCATGGATCTGCTGTAAATCTTGGGATTTCAGAGGCAAAAGGGAAATATTTTAAAGTTGTAGATGGTGATGACTGGCTAGATCCAGCTGGTCTAAAGAAACTTATTTGTACGCTAAGCAATAGTAATTCGGATATCGTGGCAAGCAACTATTATTGGGTTTTTGATGGGACCAATAAGATGAAAAAGGAGATTGATCAGCCTTTTCGTGGTGTTGAGTATGGGAAAGAGTATAAATTTATATATATATGCAATGACCTTTACATTAAAATGCATTCAATGACAATACGGACCCAACTCCTCCAGGAATATCATGTTTGCTTGGATGAAAACTGTTTTTATGTTGATACGGAATATATTATCTATCCGATTCCATATGTAAAAACTGTTACATTTCTCGAAGAGTGTGTGTATCGATATCGGGTCGGATTATCAGAACAAAGCGTAAATATCTATAAAATGCAGGATCGCTGTGAGCAGCATGAACATGTATTGAATCAGCTTATTCATTTTTATGAAATGCGGAAATCTCAGGATCCTCAGCCTATTTTAAAATATTTGGAACGTGGCATTGCCCGTATGGTCAGCAGTCAGGTGAAAATATATTTGAGTTATCCGGCCTCTACCGTGTATAGGAAAAAGATACGAGAGTTGGACCAAAAATTGTATTCTGATTATCCAGGTATTTACTCAGCTATGCAAAACCGCTTTGTCTGGCTTTTGCGTTTTAGCGGATATAGGCTTTATCCAATTGCATCATATATCTTAAGAATAAAAAATAATATTTAATCGGCTTTGGTGAGGAGGTAATTTATACATGCAGGAAAAAATACTAGTCACCCAGTCTTCTATGCCCCCCTTTGAGGAATACATAGATGAAATACGCAGTATTTGGGACAACAGATGGTTGACCAATATGGGTGAAAAGCATAATGCGTTAGAGGAAAAGCTTAGATCAGTTTTTAATGTTCCATATGTATCGCTATTTACAAATGGGCATTTGGCATTGGAATTGTGTTTAAATTCGATGAACTTGAAGGGAGAAGTAATTACAACTCCATATACATTTGTGTCTACCACTCATGCAATCAAAAAAAACGGCTTAAAACCTATTTTCTGTGATATTGCTCCAGATACATACACGATTGATGCTGAGAAAATTGAGGATCTTATAACAGATAAAACATCCGCAATCGTTCCAGTACATGTCTATGGAAATATCTGCGAGGTAGACAAAATACAGGAGATAGCTGAGCGTCATAATTTAAAAGTGATTTATGATGCAGCTCATGCATTTTATGAGAGCTACCACGGAAAAAATGTTGCGTCATTTGGAGATGCTTCAATGTTTAGTTTCCATGCAACCAAAGTTTTTCATACAATAGAAGGCGGTGCCGTGGCAACTGCTGATCCGGAACTGTTCAACACTTTATACGAAATAAAAAACTTTGGTATTAATACAGATGGCCGCATTGATTTGGTGGGTGCAAATGCAAAAATGAGTGAATTCCAGGCTGCGATGGGGCTCTGCAACCTCCGGCACCTGAACGATGAAATTACCTTACGTAAACATGTCGTTGAACACTATAGAAAAAATCTAAGTGGTATAGATGGAGTGACACTTATGTCTCCGCAAGATGGCGTTCTATCAAATTATGCTTACTTTCCAGTTGTTTTTGAAAGTTCCATACTTGGAGTATCCAGGGATGATATAAGTGCAGCGTTAAAGAAGCATGAGATATTCAGTCGTAAATATTTTTATCCTCTCATCACTGACTGTGGTTGCTATCGTGAAGAATACCAGAATACGAACTATCCGGTCGCCAGTCATGTGGCAGACTCTGTACTGACACTTCCTTTGTATGCACATCTACCGTTAGATACCGTTGATGAGATCTGTGAAATTATTCTAAATACAATAAAGGAGCGCTAATGCTAAAGGGGAAAATCTGTTTTGTAAGCGGAGCTTCCAGGGGAATCGGCCGTGAAATTGTCAAAGAATTTGTAGCAAACAATGCAATCGTTTATGCCAATATACGAACTATAGGAGCACTTGATACATGGATAAATGAACTACCAAGTAGTATGAGTGTAAATATACGCCCTATTGTATTAGATATTTGTGATTCACAAGCAGTTAAAGATGCCCTTTTAAGAATAAAGAGAGAACATGGGCGAATTGATGTATGGGTGAATAATGCTGCAATAGCCTATAACGAAGCAATCGGTATGATTTCCCAGGATCATGTCAGACAAATGTTTGAAACAAATGTTTTTGCGGTTATTGAAAATATTCAGTTAGTATCAAGACTTATGATACGGCAAAAAGCAGGTAGCATCATTAATATTTCTTCTATTGTCGGCGTAAAAGGTGATGCCGGGCAAATGGCGTATTCGGCTACTAAAGGAGCTGTCATTGCGTTGACAAAATCAGCAGCTAAAGAATTGGCCCCATATCAAATCAGAGTCAATTCTATTGCCCCTGGACTGACAAAAACAGACCTGATGCATGAGACTGCTTCCTCATTTCTCGAAAAGAGAATTTCCAATATTGGAATGGGACGGGTTGCCGAACCAAAGGATATCGCCAATGCTTGTCTTTTTTTCGCTTCAAATCTTTCTGAATATGTAACCGGTCAAATATTAGGAGTAGACGGAGCCTCCATTATATAAGAAAGGGAAATAAAAATGTTTTTAAATCTGGATCAAAAGAAACAAGATCATATTGCAATTATTGATAATCACGGTGTAATGATGACGTATGGGGAACTCAGTACGTTCTCTAATGATTTTTTTTCCAATATCAACAAACGAACACTAATTTTTATTTTATGTGAGAATAGTGCAGCACCCCTTGCAGCATATGTTTCCAGTTTAACTAACCGTGTTGTCCCTTTAATGGTAAGCGCCCACATGGATTCTGATCTTTTAAAAAAACTTGTGCAGTCATACCGTCCAGAGTATTTATGGGTTCCCAATGAAACATCACTCTGTTTTGAGTATTCAGCTGTGTATCATAAACTGGGGTACACATTGTGGAAAACCGATTTAAAACCCTATCCCCTTTATGATGACCTTGCTCTTCTCTTGACAACATCTGGTAGTACCGGAAGCGCAAAGTATGTACGGCACTCTTATCTTAACGTTATTGAAAATGCCCAAAATGTAGCTCGCGTATTTGAACTGGATGAAGAAGAAGTAGGGATGGAATCTCTACCACTTCAGTTTACACAAGGTTTAAATGTAGCCACCAGTCATCTCTTAAGCGGTGCGACAGTACTGTTAACTACTGACAATATAGTTCAAAAAGAATTTTGGAATTTCTTTAAAGAGAATCATGCAACAAGTATGACCTGTGTACCATATAGTATTGAGCTGCTGGATCGCCTTCGCTTTTTCCGTATGGACCTTCCCTCCTTTAAAGTACTTAATCAAGGCGGCGGCCGTCTTCCAGATCAATTATTTAAGAAGTGCGCAGAATATGCTGTTAATACCAACAGAAGGTTTATTGCCACCTATGGATCTACAGAAACAACGTCTCGAATGGCATATTTGCCGGCAGAGATGGCAATGACGAAATGTGGCAGCATTGGACGCCCATTGCCAAATTGCAGCTTTGATCTAATTGATGATGAGGGCAATTTAATAACTGATCGACATGTCATTGGGGAAATTGTTTTCAAGGGTCCAAATGTAACTTTAGGATATGCGGAATCTGGCCAGGACTTAATGAAAGGTGATGAACGCCAGGGTGTGTATCAAACTGGTGATTTAGCCTATTTTGATGAGGATGGCTGTTACTTTATTGTAGGAAGAAAAAAACGCTTTCTAAAGATATTTGGATACAGGATTAGCCTGGATGAAACAGAACGACTCATCAAAGATGGATACCATATCGAATGCGCATGTGTTGGAACGGACAAAAAGCTTACAGTTTTTACAACAGAACAACACCAAGAACAAGAAATTATAAATTTCTTGGCTGAGAAAACGCACCTCCATTATTCAGCATTTGATGTTAGAACGCTGGACAGTATTCCCAAAAATGATACTGGAAAAACACAGTATAAGGTACTTGAGACCATGCTTTAGAAGGGCAGTTAGGAGTCATATGATATGGAAATATGGAAAAGAAGGTTTTTAAACCTTGTCCACTATAAGGATCTGGTTCATGAATTAATCACACGGGATCTGAAATTAAAGTATCGCCGAAGTTTCCTAGGATATTTATGGAGTGTACTAAATCCATTACTGGTTATGATTGTAATGGCTATTGTATTCTCAACCATGTTTAGAAGGAATATTGAAAATTTTCCTGTATATCTTTTCACCGGGCAGATCCTCTTTAACTTTATGAACCAATCAACGCATCAAGCTCTAAGTTCAATTAATGCGAACGGTTCTCTATTAAAAAAAACGTATGTGCCGAAGTACATTTTTACGTTTGCAAAAGTCACAAGCGGACTCGTGGATTTGGTTTTTTCTTTAGGTGCGTTGATTATTGTTATGCTGGCTACAGGGGCACATTTCAGCCTGTATAACCTGTTATTCCCTTTCGTGCTGCTCCAGCTTTATGTTTTTTGTTTGGGATTAGGGATGTTTTTGGCTCAGGCAAATGTGTTTTTTCGAGATATTCAATATATATACAATGCTGTTACCACGGCGTGGCTATATATGACCCCTATATTTTATCCGATTGAAATGCTCTCTGAGGAAATGCAATGGGTCGTTAAGCACTTAAATCCGATGTATTTTTATATTGGACAATTCCGCGATGTCATTTATTACGGTAGGATGCCCGGACACGTTATTATTTTAGCCGGATGCACAACTGCGATTCTTATGCTCATTATTGGAATATGGAGCTTTTTGCGCAACCAGGATCGTTTTATTCTCTACATTTAAAGGAAAAAATTATGAATACCGATAAAATGGCAATTGATGTCAACCATGTAACAATACGTTTTAATTTGGCAAATCAAAAAGTAGACAATTTAAAGGAATATGTAATCAAACTTGTTAAAAAGGAATTAATGTTTCAGGAATTTCTTGCGCTGCGCGATGTATCCCTTCGTATACGTCAGGGTGAAGCATGGGGAATTGTGGGGACCAATGGTTCTGGAAAATCTACTCTATTAAAAGCAATTAGCGGCATTTTGAAGCCTTATAAAGGAAATATTATAGTAAACGGGAGCATAGCACCTTTGATAGAGTTGGGGGCTGGTTTTGATGGAAACTTATCTGCTCGTGAAAATATATACTTAAATGGCTGTGTCCTTGGCTATTCACGAAAGTTTATGGAACAACATTTTGACGAAATTGTAGAGTTCGCTGGATTGGAAAAATTTTTGGACTCTCCTATCAAAAACTATTCGTCTGGTATGAGAGCACGCTTAGGTTTTTCTATAGCAACAGTTGTAAAACCTGACATTTTGATAGTTGATGAGATTCTGGCTGTTGGAGATTATCAATTTCGTAAAAAATGCCAACAGCGAATGGAGAGTATGTTAAGTAGCGGAACCACTCTTCTCTTTGTTTCACATTCAATTGATGAAGTTCGTGGCTTATGTACTCATGCATTGTGGTTGGATAAAGGAGAGACTGTAATGCAAGGAGCTGCTGAAGAAGTATGTAATGCCTACATTAACAGACTGGAGAATCAGTGATGACTACCAATACTATGATTAGCGTTATTGTACCAACGTATAATCATGAAAAATACATTCAGACAGCATTAGATAGCATTTTTGCCCAACAGACAGAGTATTCATTTGAAGTATTAATCGGAGATGATTTCTCGACAGATGGAACAAGAACACTTCTACAGGAATATAAGTCGCGGTATCCCGACTGTATTCGGTTATTTTTGTCACCTCAGAATCTAGGAGCAACACGCAATGCATATAATCTTCTCACAAATGCCAGAGGAAAATATCTTGCAACTCTAGAAGGTGATGATTACTGGACTGATCTCCAAAAGTTGCAACAACAGGTGGACTTCTTAGAAAGTCATCCTGCTTATGTTGGATGTACGCATAAATTCACTATAGTAGACGAAAATAATCATCCTCTCAAGAATCAGGAATTATCCTGGGTTGTACAGAAAAACACTTTTTCTCTAAACGATTTTGATGGTATTCTAATGCCCGGGCAACCCTCTACCTTTGTGCGAAGAAATATTTTTTTGCGACCTGATCGTGATTACTCGATTTGCTACAAAGCACACCCACTGATAGCAGACCGAACGCTAATGCTGATATTTCTGAGCAAGGGGGATTTTTATTGTATGGATAGAAATATGAGTTGTTATAGAAAAGCTATGCGTAAAAATGCTGCTAATATTACAACGCAGATATACCGCAACAATTCAAGACAAATAGCCGATGATGTGGACTTTCTAAGCAAACTAGAAGAGTATGCAGCAACTGAACTGAATCTAAATATACAGTTTGAATCTAGGAAACAAATTATATTTCTTGAATCCATTATAAAGTTTGTTAGACATCCAAGGATAGATGAAATGAGAGCAATTTGTTATGTTTGGGGAAATTTAGCACACCCAATTGGGGGGCTGCTAAAACTCCCGTCTAACCTCATATCCAAACTGAAGCTACACAAAAGATATCATTTTTAGGCAAGGAGATTTATCATGAAATTCCTTCATATAATTCCGCCAAGCAGACGGATGATGGATACCTATATTCGGATGCTGCGTAAAAATTTTGATAAAGACGAGCACCATTTCTATTTTATCAATGAATGCCCAGAAAGCGAACTTGATTTGTTTGGTTATGATAATGTCCAGCAAATGAGCGGAAATAGCAAATGGGAAAAAATGAAACATTTATATACTGCCTTAAATCAGGCGGACCTGGTATTTTGGCACGGTTTTATTTATCCTGGCAGATTCATGCTTTTTTTGTTTGGCAATCCAAAATTTTTAAAAAAGTCTGTATGGGTCGCTTGGGGAATAGACCTGTATAATTGGAAGCGCACTGATAAAGGGCTGCGACATAAGGTAATCAATGCATTAAATTATTATTGCCGCTGCCATTTGAAGGCTGTAATTGCTCTACTTGAACCAGACAAATTATATTATAAAAAAATTTTTCCGTCCAAAGTTCCTTGCTATGTAATTCCATACCCGATTAGCGAGGAGTCCTTTGCAGCAATGGATGTATACCGCAATTGGAATTCGCGTAAAAATGGCCTAACATTCGTACAGGTTGCGCATAATGCTCATACCTTTAATAATCATTTGGAAATACTTGAAATGCTGCTTCCCTATGCGCAAGAAAATATGCGTCTTTTTCTTCCTATGAGTTATGGAAATGACTGGCATACAAGCAACAAACAGTATGGAAGAAACATCACCGAATATGTGGAAGATCATTTTCCTAATAAAGCCTATATGCTTTGGCGCCTTATGCCTCAATCGAGCTATACAGAATTCTTATGGAATATGGATATCGCTATATTCAATGCAGAAAGACAAAACGCACTGGGCAATATACTAAAATTACTCTATATGGGTAATAAAGTTTATTTGACACCTGATGGTCCCCTTTACTCTTATTTTAAAGAAAAGGAAATTGAGGTTTTTAATACAAAAGAAATTGGGACGATTCCCTACTCAAAATTTATCGAGCGCTCTAGCAATACAAATGCCATTGATTGGATAAGGAAAAATTACCATCCACAGTATTCAATCAAAAAATGGAAAGATGGTATTGAAGAAATCTGTGGTTGCAGGCTTCATTATACAACTGCTTTTTCGGGAATAGAAGAAACACAAAAGGATACTGTCGCAAAAACTCCGTATTATAAATCAAACTACTTAAACATTATGCGCTACTTCAGTTGGGGAGGGCTCAACACAGCAAAGATACCAGATGCTGTAATCATTGGAGCTGACACGATGGGAATAAGAATTGCGCAATGGATGTTGGATTGCAACAAACGCAAAACCACTTGGTTTATAAAAGGTTTTTTAGATGAACATATTGAAAGTTTAAACAATACATCAAAGGATTACGATGTCATTGGCAAATGGAATGAATGGCATAGAGAACCTTTCGATACATTGCTGTGCGCTATTGAAGATCCTAATATCCGCCAGAAAGCAGTAGTGTATTTTAAACAGAGATATTTACATAGCAGTACTGATACTGAATTAAATCAATCTTTATTTAGCGAGGTTATTCATCCCAGCTCATCTGTAAGCGACTTTGCTACGAGAGGTGAAGGCTGTATTATAGGTCCTCATACATTTGTTGATGTTGGAACAGAACTTGGTGATTTCGTCTATATCAACCGTTCTTACATTGGCGATCATACAAAAATAGGAAATTTCTGCAATATTGACATCTACTGCCGTATCGGCTGCAATGTAGTGATTGATGATGGAATAACAATTCCTGCCGGAAGCATTGTCCCTAATGGAAGCCATATAACCAACTGCTTAGAAGCTAATTATTTACAACCTGAAAGAGGTGGATTAAATGACTGAAATTGGTGGATATCTTGATTTTGAACGTTATGAAGGACGCGAATACTATACCAATTTACTGCGCTTCAATACCGTTAGGAATGCCATACTTTTTACCATCAAAGAAAAACGATACCAAAAAGTATGGCTCCCCAGATATCTTTGCTGTAGCATTCGTAACAGGCTTGAACAAAGCCATATTAAATATGATTATTACGATATAACTGATACATTAGCCCCGGATTTTCATGGCCCGCTCTCCCAAGATGAAGTATTATTGGTTGTTAATTACTTTGGGCAATTCAACAACGCGCAACTAAGACAACTTCAAAAAATACACAAAAACATTATCGTTGACAATACGCAATCGTTTTTTCAACATCCCAGTCCCGGCATTGATACAGTCTATACCTGTCGTAAATACTTTGGGGTAGCTGATGGCGCATATCTACATTTGACGATACCCTCCATGCAATATGATGAGTTGCCAAATGACGCTTCTTATCATAGAATGCTTCATCTGCTAGGGAGATTTGAAAAAGATGCTTCTGATTTTTATCCGGAGTTTTGCAAAGTAGATAAAAGTTTTGAACATGAAGATATCAAAAAAATGTCTACGCTAACTCAGAATATTTTAAGATCATTTGATTATGACAAAATTGTCAAAAAGCGCTCAACCAATTTTGACACCCTTCACAGAGCCCTGGCTCTTCGAAATAAATTAAATATATATAACAAAGGCGGACTGTACATGTATCCGTATCTCACTGACCGTGGCGAACAGATTAAGAGAGATTTAGTCACAAAACGGATTTATGTTCCCACATTGTGGCCCAATGTCTTACATGATTGTTCCGCTGATTCATATGAGTATTATTTAGCGCAAAATATTGTGCTCCTTCCAATAGACCAGCGTTATACCGTTAATGACATGAATTATATGTTAACCGTACTAGACAAAATTTTAGAGAAAGCAGGTGATAAGAATGGTAATTGATAATGGTACTGTTATTCTTCGCGCAATTGAAGAAACAGATTTACCCTTTCTTCAGGAAATGATGAATGATCCTGGAATAGAAAAGATGACTGGAGGAAGCTGTTTTCCGGTATCCTATGATCGGCAGAAACGCTGGTTTGAGTCCTATGATCAACAGGCCGAATTACGTTTGATGATTCAAATCAAGGGGGGATCTACGATTGGCTGCATAATGTTGACAGACATTGACTGGAAAAACCGCTCTGCTGAACTAGCTCAAAAAACTAAAGCAACAAAAGAACAACGTGTGGAACACGATATCTGGGATGCAATGATGGGATTCCTAAATTATGCGTTTAATGAGCTGAATCTTAATTGCGTTTATGGAACAGTGCTGGAGTACAATTATCTCTCCAGAAAGCTTGCAAAACGGTGTGGGCTTAAAGAAGAAGGAATCTTACGCGACCGTGTATTTAAAAATGGACGCTATCACAATTTAATTCCAAACTCTGTGATAAAAAAAGATTTTGATGAGATTTACAAAAAATATAGGGAGGAAAGATTTAATGAAAAAACTAGATGATTATAATGCCATTTTTGAGAAAGTATTCTCAGCAAAAACAGAGGATCTGAATGGGGATTTTTCAATCCTAAACGTTGACAAATGGGATTCAGTTGCGCATATGCAATTAATTGCCGAAATAGAGGATACCTTCGACATAATGTTTGATACAGATGACATTATAGGTTTCTCATCTTATGATAAGGGCCTCGAAATATTAAAAAAGTATGATATTTGCTTTTAGGAGGATTACATGAAATTAGGTATTATGCAGCCTTATTTTTATCCATATTTGGGATATTTTTCTTTGATTAAACATACCGACCGATGGATTATTTTTGATACTATTCAATACATTGAACATGGATGGATTAACCGGAATCAAATCATACATCCGTCTCGTCCGGAAACCATGTACTTTACGGTGCCTCTTCAGAAACATAGCCGCGAGACGATTATAAAAGACATATTAATAAATGATGCTTCTGGTTATCAGAACCGTATCTTAGGGCAGCTAACCGCTTCATACAAGAAACGGGCCCCCTACTTTAAAATTGTTTATGCCATGGTGGAAAATGCATTAAAGCATAATTTTTCAGATATTGTGTCCTTAAATGCCTATACACTAAACCAGGTATGTACATATTTAGGGATTCCCTTTGACTATGAAGTTTATTCAAATATGAACTTGGAAATTTTGCCTGTACATGATCCTGGTGAATGGGCCCTGAATATCTCGATTGCCTTAGGTGCAGATGAATATATTAATCCGCCGGGGGGAATTGATATATTTGATCAAAAGAAGTTCGACTCTAATGGAATAGAATTGAGTTTTCTAAAAGTAAATCAACAGCCTTATAACCAAAAAAAACCTCAATTTTTTGAAAGCCTGTCTATTTTGGATGTGATGATGTTTAATCCACCCGAAAAGATAAATGAAATGCTAGATGACTATACGATTATTAAAAAGTAGTTTTGGATATTCTACAGGTCCATGGAATTAAATAATATGAATATATCTAATAAAGTTATAAATAGTCCAAATTATAAATCGCCCTTAAAATGTATACAACGGAATCCATGGGCAGATAATATTCGCTATTTTCTAATAATCTTAGTGATAATAGGACACCTTGGAATTCCGTTGGAAGGGCGATACTGGTATTGGCATTACTTCAGAAATGTTATTTCTGTTTTTCATATGCCAGCCTTTCTGATAATCACAGGAATGTACGCCCAAAAAGGAATTAAGCAACATGATATAAAGAAAGTAAGCAAACGCATTTTAGTTCCATATATCATATGTAATTTTATTATGTTTTTAATATTTGAGGCACTTGGCATAGAAAAAGTCAGCGGAATTATACAGTATCACTATTTTCATGTTCTGCAGCCGTACTATGCACTGTGGTATCTTTTAGCCTTATTTGTATATTATTGTGTCTGCATGTATATAAATAATAAAAAGTTATTAGTGCTTACAGCAGTTGTACTTGCGCTTATCTGCGGATATGGATATCCCATTAAATTCATGTGGTTGAGTAAAATAACGCCTTTTTTTATTTATTTTTTACTTGGCACACTGGTCGATGTAGAGAAAATAAGAACTCTTTTAAAAAAGAATATTTGTAGGGTAATTTCAATTTTTTTATTTTACATATTATTTTTTACATGCTACAAATATAATGATGTTCTCCAAACAGGTCTATTTAGTATGGAAATCCAGTACTCTGATTATGAAATGCTACATATAACACCTTGGGTAATCCGAGCGTTAGTAATTTTCTGTGGCTGTATTTATTCATTGGCATTTTTCTCGCTTGTTCCTAGTAATTACCACTTTTTTACTAAAGCGGGGCAATATACAATATATCCATTCTGTTTTCAAACATTTTGCATGCCTATAATGTTCTATGTAGTGTCTCGCGCAACAATTTATAAAATAGATAATATTTTTAAATGCATGATTACATGTATAGGCTGCATTTTGTTTGTACACATTTGTAGTTCAAAATATTTTAGAAAATATACAAATTTTTTGATTGAGCCATTTAAAGGGTAAACGCCAAGTGTTAGGGTATCCCAACACATCTACCCTGGCACCAACATGTGATGTCAGGGTTGCGAGCGTTTTACTCTGATTTCTTGTTACATTCTATCCTGGCTTTTTCACTCCACGGTGCGAGATCCTGGATCTCTGCATCGGTAGTATCTTTGCCAGGGCGGCTGTCAAGCAGGTATTGCAGATAATTGTATGGGTGCAGTCCATTCGCTTTTGCCATCTCTACCATGGTATAAACTACCATACTCGCATTCGCACCATCCTGGCTGTCGCTGAACAGCCAGTTTTTGCGGCCCAGGGTTAGTGGTCGGATTGAATTCTCCGATGGATTATTGCTCAGGCTGCATCGGCCATCTTCGAGATATGTCATCAGCGTGTCTTTTCGATTTCGGATATAAGTCACGGCCCGCTCCATGCGGCTTCCCTTTTCCAGGTGCTGCGCATCCAGCCAGCGCGTGAAACCTTCCACGACCGGCTTTTGGTCCTTCTGGCGCCGTTTGTAAACCTGCATATAAGACAGTTCCTTTTCCTTGTAGCTGCGTTCATACTCAAACAGCTTGTTACAATACAGAACTCCTTGAACTGCTGGATGGCTGTAGTCCTTATCATGCCCGTTTGGAATGGATTCAATCAGATATCTCCAGATATGGGCATAGCAACAGCATCTTCGGACATTTTTCAGCTTGTTATAACCACTGTAACCATCCACCATGATATAAGCACCATCCGCGATTCCTTTCAAAAAGCTGGCGGCATGTTCTCCGGCACGCGTCTCTGAATAATGGTACAGGACGATAGGCGGCAGCCTGTCTTCCCCGGAACGCATCAGCCAGACATAGGACTTACTCTGCGGTCTCCGGCCAGGTTCTTTTAAGACCTGGATGGGCGTTTCATCTGCCATCAGGAAATGCCGTTTCAGCAGTTCACGGTGAAAGTAGTCATACACGGGGTTCAGATAATTCCGGGAACAGGTGATGATCCAACCCGCCATGGTCGTTCTGCTGATGCTGACTCCAAGGAGTTCAAATCCTTTTTCCTGTCGATACAGCGGAAGCGCATCTGCGTACTTTTCATACATGATGTGCGACACAAGGGATGAGGAGGCATAACCACCGGGTATCAGGGCCGGGGTTCCTTCATCCTTGATAAACTGTGGATCTTCCGTATCCTTGCAGACAGGGCACCCATAAGTGGCTGCAACGTACACAATACGTTCCAGCTTTGCTTTGGTGTAGCGCAGCTCTGTCCTGATTTCTTCATGACCGATCGGAACCATCATGGTTCCACAGGCAGGGCACTGTTTTTCTTCGTCTGTCAGTGTATCCACCTCTTCATAGTGGATTGGCAGATTTGCGAACATCTGGTCATAGTTCGCTTTGGGCTTACGTCCTCGTTTGCCGGCTTTCATTTCGATAAATTCCGGTTCAATGAACTCCGGAATCGGTTCTTCCTCGGAATCAGGGCGGGAGAAAAGATTCATCTGACCGGGCATGTCACTGCGCCGTTCACTGGAACTGCCAAACAGCTTCTGCTTGAAATATTCAAGCTGTGCCTGTATATTTGAAATGATCCGGTCTTTTTCATCGTCCTTTGCATTGCGTTCTTCCAGCATCTTTTGCAGGGATAGGATCAGATCATTCTGGGTACGGATGGTTGTATTCAGTTGTGAGATCGTATCCTTCAATTCCTTGAACTGGATGTCCTTTGCACTGGCTGCCATGGTCCTTCGCTCCTTTGTTTCGTTACTGGTTTTACCAGAAATCGATGAAAAAAGCGAATTCGTCACGGCTGGGAGTTCGTCATAATAACGATGGATAACCAACGCGGATTGCAGCCTTAAGCTGGATAAACTGAGACGTTTTCTGTTATGGCAGTCTCATAATACAATGAAAAGCAATGAAATAGAAATCACGCATGAGTTATCCCGTCCTGGATAAAAAGAGAAAGAGTTATCCACGTTTTCATCAAAAATGTCACCGGAAAAATTCATCGATTTCACCATGGATTTTTCAGCTGGTCCGGATCGCCTTTGGCTGTTCAATATCCAGTCCGTTTAGCAGCCAGTCCAGCTGCCGCCAGGTAATCGCTTGAACTTCTGAACGTTTCCGTGGCCAACGATATCGACCCTGTGCGACACTCAGTCTCTTGTAAAGGAGCACATATCCATCCGATTCATGGAGCAGGACCTTGATCCGGTCACACCGTTTATCACAGAAAAGGAACAGTGATGACTGATCCGGATCCATGGAAAGCTTGTCCCGGACAATGCTGCAGAGACCATCAATCGATTTACGCATGTCTGTTGTCCACATACGATATAGATGTTGTCCGCCACGGAGATATCGCCTAACACACGGTGCCTTTCACAAGGCTCAGAACCCGATCCAGGATAGAAGGGTCGGTTCCATTGGCGATACGGATTGTGACATTGTCCAGAGATATTTCTATCCTGGCAGAAATATCTGCCATTCCAGTTGGACTCGCAGGCGCTGGTTGGCATAGAAGCATCGACTCAGGATTCTCTGCTTTTGAATTAAAATTTAAGCGGACCACTTCCTGAACCGGAGCCGGTGAAGGCTCCGCTTTTGAAATTGATTCTGGGATTTCACAGCAGGTCTTCTTCCTTAGTCTGCTGACCCAGTTGTAAAAGGTTCCTGGATGAATCCCATGCTCCTTGCACCACTGATAATCGGAGAGGCCACTGTTCCTGCATTCCATAATCAGTTGGAACTGCTGATCAGCCGGGACTCTGGCATTGTAACTGAACATGTTCGATACCTCCATAAATGTATAGTGAAATGCTTGCACCTATCAATGAAATGTATCCTATTCCAGAGTGAAGTGCTTGCATCTAACTATCTACCATTATGAGGTATTTGGTGGCGAAGCGCCAGCCACCCTAACATTTGGCGGTTACGAAATAAGTATAATTTTCTTCGAGTTTTTCATCAATAGTTTTATCACTATCACCAATTTGGGGATATTTGATTATATTTTTATTAGTTGTATGAATATAAATAATATCTGGAACAAAGTTCTTTAGCTCTTTATTTTGAAACATAATATCTTGCCAATACTGATTATATTCAGACTCGTAAAATATTGGTGTGATATCATAGTTTAAGAGAAACAGTTCCAAGATCTCTTTTATATTATGGGTAGTGGAACCACTTAGGATAGCGATACGTTTGACTATATTTCTATCGCTATTTTCTAATAACTTTTGTTTTAAAGATTTCTTTTTTTTAGAAGATAGTCACTATCAAATGGGTATTCTAATTCTTTCATGATGCACTCCTTGACATGTTTATTTTACAATGATTTAAATGAACCTATTTCCTGGATTTATTTATGAATTTTAAAATTCTTCGTAGTGGTTTTGTTAATACCCAGCTTTTAGAATGCTCATAATAAGCAATTTGTTTTAATAAATCATCGCGCTCCTTTTCTACTTTTACAATATAATTAATTCTTTTGTTATTTCCTTCTGTTAAGTATGCAATTCTTCTGTTTTTCGGGGCTACTGCTCGAGTTATAGATCTATTAATATGATAAGTTATCACATCCTGTCTTATTTTATCGGCATTAATTGTGCCATTATAAAAACAAGGAGTATATATTGCCGCATTTATGTAAGGTTCATAATTTATGAGAAACATAGTCGGGGGATATATAGTTATATTATAATACTTAAAAACCTGTTTCCCTAAATCATTTAAGTGGCATCCTGTTTCATATAGTAATATAGTTTTAATTCGTTGGCTTAAATCTGTAAACGGTGCTTTATACAACAATGACTTATCATAGGTACCAAGTATTTTTTGTATAATAGGATGTTTAGGCATACAGCCCCATATTTTTGAACTAAATTCTTTAAATGTTTCTCGACAGAAAAAACAACCATCATACTTTAGAAAATCAAGAGGACAGTTGATAACCATACCCGCTCTTATATAAATACCGCCAGTAGTGTATATATAATTTAATGCCTGTAATTCCGAAGCATATAAATATTGTCCATCAGCACAAGCTTTTCGTACATTATCTAAGCCGCTTTTTTGGCAACTGAATTCATCAATAACATGTATTTCAATAGATTTTCTATTTCTGAAGACTGTTTGCTTTAATCTCTCCATATAACTTTGATCAATTTTACATCCAATTGCATTGACATATACAATAGGTGGTATACTAATGTCTGACATACCTATGACATCCATAACAATATCATCGGTCATTTGACTGCCTATAGAATCGGCCGAGTCTCTTAACTGTGTTTGCAAGTATTCAACAAACAAGTCCTGTGCAGGCCAAAACCTTCCCATTAGGCTTAGAGTTCTTTTGATCACAACACTTTTTATCATATCATAGTGAGAAGGATTGCTTTTAGTTAAGATAATTTCGTTTCCTTTTATAATATCCATAGCAATTTCTAAATTAAAGCATTTTTTTGTCACAGAGTTCTCAGAAAGTTGATAATAGTAATACGGCGTAGAAATACAACCAATTTTCTCTACATAAGTCAAAAGGGGATATAGAAACGCAACATCTTCTCCAATCTTCAATTTCGGTAGATATCCATATGTATTAAAAAGATCTCGGCGAAAAAGCTTTGTACAAAGGCTGAAGACCTCGGTATTAAAAAGTTCGTCACAGGTAACACTTCCATCCGGTAAATTTCCCCTAATAATTTGATTTCCAGTTTCTGTTATCTGAATATACGGTGTGCAGACAATGGAATACCCTCCGAATTCTGCATATGAATATAACATATCATAAGCCCAGTATTCTACGAAATCATCGGAGTCTACAAAAGTAACATATTTTCCATGTGCCATTGAAATACCTTTGTTTTTTGCGTTTGCTACCCCTTTTTCGTCATTAGAATAGACGAACACCTTCTCTGAAAATAAGTCTTGATACTTACGGGATATCTCCATGGAATGATCTGTTGAAAAATCATCCACAATAATAATTTCTATATCTTGCAAAGTTTGATAAACAAGTGTATCTAGACAGCGAGGCAATAGTTCTTCTCTGTTATAAACAGGTACAACAATAGAAATGAAGGGTACTGTTTCGTTCATTTTTAGGCTCCTATCCAAATTGGCTTATCCAGTAATTCAGAACTTCCTTGCATTCTTCAATACAATATGGCTGATAAATATTAATCGTTCTAGAGTTATATAGAGATACCATATTAGTATAAAACAAATGAAAAAGTGAATCCTGCAATAAAGGAGATTTACCAATAAACATTTTTAAAAGATGTATTGATTTAACTTCCTGATTATAAACTAACATAGGAGAGAGGGATGCTGTTGAAGACACAGTGATAAAAAATTTATTAGCATATTCTCCCCGTAATAACTGAACTTCCCAGGGAGTCGTCCGATTGGGTAAAACCTTATAACCCCTTATTGAAAATCTATCAATTTTATTGCGAGGGTGCAGCTTTACAATTATATTTTCTTTTCCTACAATTTTTGCAATTTGATCAAATAATTGTACGTCATTAGAAAGACATTTATCTCCCAAATATGATTCTTCAAAAAATATAAACTTTTCATCAGGAGGTTTACAAGTAGGAAATATATGTAGTAGGATATTCACAAATTCTGAATTCATATCCTCAACTTTTGGAATGGCAAAAACATTTTCCAGATAATGGCTATTGGAAAAAAGTTTTGGTTCATACACATAAAAATCGACAATACTTTTTGCAAATGATTGAGCACCATAATAATTCTGATTAAATGCTTCATTCATTTCTTTAGTCTCTATATCCATAGTATATGTTCGCAATCCCTCCTCATAAAAGTGGATTATGGGTGGGGCTTTGGTGCTATTTAATTGTCTATAGAACAGCAGTTTCCAGAATATGTGATCAATTGGTATAAAATATTCATCATACAAAATATGATTAGGTATACCGTCTAAGAGTATTTCTGGATGTCTAAAATAATTTATCTGTTCCTCAAGCCTAGAATTATAGAATCTGGTTGATATGGGTTTACTATTTATAAGACAAACATTTTCAAAAATTTTTATCTGCTTAAGTTTATCAACAATAGCGGAAAAATCCGTTTGATCTGATAAATATAAATCTGCTTTTTCCTTTTGGAACAGATTCATTTTTATATTTATTGCATTAAAAAGCTGAAAGCTTGATTCACAGCAAAACAGATATTTTCGTTTACATTTCATATAATTCTCCAATCCTCAAGCTCTAATCGGTATAATTTTTTTCAATCCACATGCTGGCAAGGAATAAATCCTCCTCATGATGAATATCAATGGATTCCTCAATTATGTATGGCATGATTCTATTTCCCATAAAATCCCAGGGCTCCTGCCCGCCTTCATCTGACAATACAGTCGCTGTATTAAGTACCCAGAAGTTGTGAGCACAGAAATAACAGGATGGTAAATCCTGGCGGTTTGTTGATATTTTTCCAGTAACATTCTTTTCATACATACATAATGATCCATCAGGATTTAAGCCTTTAGCTCTAAGCGGATGATGATCATTATCCTCATAAACCGGTATTACTGCAGAAATACTCATATCTTTCTTCATAATATTCACGCAATCAGTAATCCATTGCGATTTTACTGTAACATTATTTGCAAGCAAGACTACTACAATTTCCGGAAGCAGATTTTGTTGCTCCATCACTTGTAATCCATGTAAGATGCAGTCCTTATGTTGCGATGTAGGGAGTGCTAGCGCTGCCGGACGTACAATCCGTTTATACCCTAGTTCTTCAGCAGAAGATAGAATTTTTTCATCATCACTGCTACACCAGAAATCATCAATTACATGAGACTTAACAGCGGAATTAGCAGGATAATATAGAACCGGGCACCCAAGCACCTCTCGTACATTTTTATCTACTAAAGTATTATTTCCTCGCCCTGTTAATAATGCTGAACACCTTATCTCAGTCATATGCTACCTCCTTAATTTAATATTTTTTATATATTTTTTATCGCTTTATAAACACGTAAACAATTCTCCTGATCGGAATATGGAAATGTCTGTTCAATACGGTCTCTATATAGGTCCTTTAACTGACATCCATTTGCCATATATTCAATCAGCCTCTCCACCATTTCATCGCTATTGAATTCTACTTCACCAAATCCATTTTTACCATAATCAAAATATCCGCTGTCATAAGTCTTTTGTTTGACAAAGAATTCATCTTTATCAAATTGAAAGTATACGGAAGGCTTTCTTAAATAAGCAAAATCAAAAATTATAGATGAATAATCCGTGACTAATAATGAGCTTTCAGCAAAAATTTTGCGATATGTCTCTATTTTCATGGATAAAGTCTGAATGGATGAATGTGCTTGGAGTTGAGAGGTCGTTTCATCCATATTGGGATGACTGATAAAGCGTATTGTATATCCATACTTTTTTGCTGCCTCAATTAATTTTTTATTCGTCAGTAGGCTGGAATAATTGATACAATAACAACTCCTTTCAAATCCATCATTAACCTGCCGTTTCCCAGTTACAGAGTTAATTTCGCCAACTAAATAAGAACGCCATGTAGGGGCAATAGTAATATATTTTTTTTCGTCATGATACAGAAAATCATGTCGCGGAAGCCCCGTTAGTTTCACCTGCTTTTCACTATATTGGTAGTTATACTCCAAGATGGACTTTTTTTCGGGGTCTGTTGTCGTTACAAACAGATGAATATTTTTAGCAAACCGGTTAAGCCAGTGTGATAAATCATTTATAATAACACCATGTTGTAGAAAGACAAAATGACTGTTTTGTACAATACCGCTATAATACACGGTATTTCCTAAGAACGGGCGGTAAACATAATCTTCTCCTTGAGATGAGATTATTTTCGCACCGCAAAGATAAAGCCATTTGTAACGCCATCCCCCAAAAGAAATTATCTTTCCATATTGTTTCATCCTTGTATAATCCCTGCTTGTCTTTGCGATTGCATAAACAGGATATATTTTTTTATCAGGATGCTCTTTGAGAAAACGAAAAAGCATTTCTCCATTATCATCAGCCTTGTCCACACGGTCAGATATAAGCCATACCTCTTTCTGTGGAAGCAGGCAACGGACGTGATAAAGGCTTCTGAGTATAATCGCTTTACGGGCAGCCGTATTCCTTTTGAAGTAAAGTCCCTTTAAATAAGATAATTCTCTGTATACATGTTTAAAGAGAGAATAAGGAGTTAAAATAAGTTTGTTATCCAAATAAGTTAAAATAAAATTTCCACATACATAATAGGAATTCCACATTGCATTTTGTAATGGTGAAAATTTTTGAAACTTAAGATTTTTTATTTCTATTAAATGATCATTAACCTGGCAAAAAAATTTGATTTCACTATAATGCTTTTTCTGAAGTGGAATCTTTAACTTAAATTTAATTTTCCGTGCAATTTCATCATCTAATGAATAAATCACTTCTTTTGTTTGATCCATATAACATTTTATATATTTATTATCAACCAGAGATAAAATTTGGTAATGATTAAAGAGTTCGTTCCCTAATGAGACAACAAAACCCTCTATCTCTAAATAATTCTCATCTAACGTAATAAAGGCAATATTGACTGGTAAAGCTGATAGAGAATAAACTTTTTCATCTAAATAATAGTAATCAAGATCATTTTTAGTAGTGACTATCCTGGGCTGGCTTAAATATTTCAATTTAAGAACATACAGTTTTTGTTCAATTGACAAATTCTGCTGACAGAGAATTACTTTATTCTCAATATGCTGCAGCACCTGGCCTAAGGATTGTTTATATTCTTTTATATCTGAGGCACTTAATATATCATGAGGGAGATGCTCCATTAAAAAGCGCCATTGGAGATCATACATTAAAGTATATTGGACGAAAGGAGGAATATATTTCAAATGCTTAGAGTAATGATCAATTGCCCATAAAGCAAAGTAGTCCATATAATTTTTGTACCATGTAAGAGAACTAAGGGAACTTTGTATTGCAGATCGCTGTCCAGTTAAACGCCGCCTATACCAATAAACAGCCTCTTTTACGACTCCGTAATGCATAGATTGGAGTAATATTTCCATAATTACCTTAGCATCTTCAGCTGTAACCAAACATTCGTCAAATACAATATTTCTAGCCACTTCATTCTTTACAAAAGATGCTGATAATGATAGTAGAGGATAATTGGGCTCCTCATTTAAGTGAATCACACGAGATCCCTTATTAAACTTATCATTCAGTATATGTTGTCCTGTTCTTCCTTCGAAAAAGACAAGAGGAATCGTTACCAGATTAATTTCATATTTCCATTGGTCAAAATACTTATATACATTGCTTAACGTATCTGTTGAAAGTCTATCATCCCCATCTAAAAAGTTGACATATTCACCTTCTATATATTTCAGACCGTCATTTCTGGCGGCTGATACCCCTGCATTTTTTTTATGCCTGACTATAATATTTTGGGGATATTGTTTATGATAGCTGTCACAAATGCTAGCAGAATTATCGTTAGAACCATCATCGATTAATATTATTTGTACATTATCTATAAAACCAATATCCTGCTTTATAATGCTGTCAATTGCCTCTTTAAGAAAAGGTTCAACGTTATAAACTGCAATTACAATAGAAAATTTATAGGCATATGTTAATTTACCATTTGTATTCATGTTCACTTACTTTCACGTCTCCTAAAAAAAATCTTATAAATTAAATTTTCAATTTCACCTCTAACACCCAGTAATTGAATATCTTTTATAATTAGATTTATACGACCTAGAAGGCTTCTCTGTTTTTCAGCGGATGAGGAAGTGGATGAACAAAGCACTATCCTGCAGCTTTCCGGTACTTTTAGGGTGTCATAAATATTATCTATTCTCTTTTTGTATGATAATTTTTGCTTGACATCTAATCTTTCATAAGGCCCCTTTAAAAAATCAGCCATCCATAAGACTATGTCTTTATATGTGGAAGTCAGATAACCATTCCTTTTCCAAGAGTCTATAATGATTTCGGCAGCTGCTAAATGATTCTGAAATTTAATTTCCGGCTGATCCAAAATAGTATGCATGGCTGATGCTTTGTTTGTAATTCTATAACAATAAACAGTTCTTTTACAAAAACAGATTTTTCTGGCTTCTGGAAAAACAAGGAATAAGAATACAAGGTCTTCTGCAATAGATATATTTTCAGGGAACATATTATTTCCAATAGTCTCTTTACGAAAACATTTATTGCAAACAGAAGGGCGAGTACCATTTTCATTAAAAAGAATTTCAGGTGTGAAATATTCATATATACGATTTCGTGTATAAAAGGCATACCGAATCCATTCGGGAGTCTTAAAGGGGCAGTCAGTTCTACCTCCAAAAACTAAAATATCAGCATTTGAATCGATGATAGTTTCATATAAAAATTTCAAAGAATTATTCTTAAGGTAATCGTCAGCATCTACGAACATTACATAATCTCCAGCTGCTTGTTCCAGACCCTTATTTCTTGCTACACTGACACCTGAGTTTTTTTGGTAAATATACCGGATTTTTGAAAAGGACTTTTGCATTTCTAAAATAATCATTTCTGTATAATCCGTAGAACCATCGTTGATACAAATTATTTCATAATCATCTAAATCTTGTAGTAAAAGGCTTTCCAGGCACTCTTTTATATAAAGTTCTCCTTGATAGACTGCTACAATGATAGATACTTTACACATACCTCATCTCTCCATTAAGCCTTTAAACTTTCCATATATGCGTTACATACTGTCTGTGCATCACCAGCCATCCTGGCAACACCTTTTTCCAGCCAAAGCGCCTGCTTACAAAGACGTTTGACTTCGTCTATGGAATGAGATACATATAATAATGTGGTTCCTCCGCTTAACATCTCATTCATTCTCTTTTCGCACTTTTGACGAAATTTAAAATCACCGACAGACAGTATCTCATCCACAATTAAAACTTCGGGCTTTACCATTGTCGCCACTGCAAAACCTAGACGTGCACGCATACCAGATGAATAGTTTTTTATTGGCGAATCTAAAAAGTCCCATAATTCTGCAAATTCTACAATTTCATCAAAATGCTCGCGCATATATTTCTCAGAATGGCCCAGAACACACCCATTTAAAAAGATATTCTCTCTGGCAGTCATATTAGGGTCAAACCCTGCTCCTAGTTCGATTAGAGGAGCAACGTTACCATGCACAGAAATCGTCCCTTTATATGGCTTTAAGATTCCACTGATTGCTTTTAACAATGTTGATTTTCCTGAACCATTTGTACCTATGATACCCCAAGCTTCACCTGCGTGAACTTGAAAGCTTACATCCTTGACAGCAAGAAATTCTTGGAACATCAATTCTTTCTTTATTAGCTTGATAAAATATTCTTTTAAATTGTCAATTTTCTGACTGGCGAGATTGAATCTTATTGTTACATGATCCACCTCAATCATGACTGATTTTTTTTTCATTGAAATTCTCCTGCTAAATATATAAAATAAACTTGTCCTGGCTTTTCATAAAACTCCATACACCAATGATTAGCATTACCACAGAGGTAGTGCAGCCAGCCAGAATAATTACATGTCCAGGCATTCTCCCATAATAAACCAAGTCTCGGAACTGACCGACATAGAAATACATTGGATTAAAATGCTTTACAAACCATAGAACTTCGGACGGAAGTGCTTCGACTGGGTAAAATATAGGAGTCAGATACATCCATGCAGTAGTAACTGCGTTGTAGATATATTGAATATCTCTAAAGAATACATTTGCCTGTGCTAAAAACATTCCTAATCCAACACAAAATAAATATAGTTGTATGGCGACAAATGGAAATAGAAGAATGTATTTTGTGAATGGAGCATGGGTTGCCAACATTACAATAACTAAAGCCCCTAGCGAAAAGAGAAAGTCAACCAAACCGCTGGTTATTTTAGAAACTGTAAAGATGTATTTAGGTACATATGTTTTTTTTAGGAGAGCACTATTACCGGTTATTGAAAAAATCGCTTGGTGAGTAGATGTGTTCATAAAATTGAACAATACTTGTCCTGTAAATAAATAAACAGGAAAATTTTCAATATTCCTTGAAAACATGGTGGAAAATACAATTGTCATAACTAGCATAATAAGTAATGGATTTAGTACACTCCATAAATATCCAAGAAAGCTTCTTCTATATTTTAGCTTAATATCTCTTATTACTAACTGTTTTAAAAGATCTCTATACTGCCATGAGTTTTTTAGCCGGGCAGCCATTCTTTCAATATATTGAACCATAGTAACTCCCATCATAAAATCAATTCTTTTTTAAAGCATGTTTAATATAATAGCCAGATTGTACTTTCTTTCGTATTTGTTCTGTATTGGCTTTCATTTCTGAATACTCATCAAAAGATATCTGAGCCAACCGCTCTGGGAGGTCTGTCAAATCAGAAAGCGCAATCCCTATTTTTTCTTGTTCAACAAAAGCGGCCAAAGCCGATTCTGATCCTATAATTACAGGCATTCCAGCTGCCATATACAGTGAAAATTTATGGGGACTATTGTATCTCAAATAATTTCCTGATACATCTTCACATTCCTGTAAGGAAGATCCATCCCACACAAGCCCAAAATGGCCTTGGAGAATATCAGGTAGTTCATCACTTTCAAATGCCCCTTGATAGTCAGCATTATTGGATAAATATGTGGGTGCATTAGGTCCATACAGGCGAAAAACCAGGGACTCAGAAGATAGGGTAATCAGTTGTTTTAAAAAAATACTTTTTCCCAAGTTACCTGCAAAAGCCACTGTGTAAGGCAATTTATAATCTATCCTTTGAGGATTTTTTTTCCCAGATGTTACATAATCAAAAATACCCAATTCAATAATCGAGGACGTGACTCCATTCGCTCGCATCCAAGTGCTCATATGCGGAGTGTGAGCAATCAGGGTACGGAAATGGTTTAATTGTTGTATTTCCTTTCTTATCTCCTTCTCGTTTCGTCCATAGCGTAGGCTATTGACATCATGAATTAAAACACAAGCTTTTCTAGGCAGAAGCGAATAACAAAACTTATTAAAAAACGGGTGCGTATAAAATGGATATTGTAGTACTATTGATTCAGCATTATATAAATTTGATAAGTGCAGTAGTAATCTTGGGATACTAAATAAATAATTCATGATATTGTTATGAAAATATCTCTTATAGCATCGGAAGACAGGATATTTTAGAATTTTCCTAATATCATCTTTTGCCTTACATCCAGCTGTTAGATTTTTTTCCTCGATATCTTCAAGTATAATTTGCTTTATTTTTTTCATTGCAGATTATTCGCTCCAACTTTTTAATTTCAGTTTTTACATCGTACCCTTTATCTGATATTAAAGTAAAATTATCTCTTCGTTCTTTCTTAATTAAATCTTCTTGCTGCAATATTTTTTTTGCCCAATCAACAGCAGGCATAGAAAGAGGAAATGAAAAACATTTATTTTCTATAAGAATTGCTTCTTCTGGTATAGTATCAGAGATAAAACAAACAACATCATTTGCCTGCGCTTCTATTAGAGAGATTCCAAGCCCTTCATATAAAGAAGGGAAAAGAAAAACATCCATTGCTGAGTAGAAAGGGGAGGTATCCTCTAAACTTCCCAAAAGTATATAAGAATCCTGCAAATGGTATCTAGCTATTTTTTTTTTCATTTCGTCATAAAAACTACCGTTTCCTATATGCAGAAACATGCTGTCATGGCAAATCTGCTTTACATGATAAAAGATATCAATTAAAAACAAAGGGTTTTTTTGAGTTTCTAATCGGCCAACACTCCCAAGAACCAAAGTTGATGGATCAATATTATTCTTTCTTCGGATTATATTCCTATCTAATTCTGAGAAAACAAATTTCCCCAAATCAATTGCGTTATTTATGACTTGGAATGATGTATCTTTTCCAAACATCCATTTTCCTGCGGATTCAGAGCAGGATAAAAGTAATGTAGATGACTTTATCACTCTCTTCTTATGAAGTTTATGGAGAAAAGGTCTTATTCCTAAGCAAGGATTTTCTACATCATTATTATTATGAGCATGAGCAATAATGTTTGGAATCCGATTTTTATAGGCAAAACGCATATCATCTATATTTGTCAATGATAACAAGTTACAATAAATACCATCATAAACTTTGGCATAGGTTTTAAAGAACCGGAAATACTGAATATAATGAAAAATAGGATGTTTTTTTCTTCCCGGAAGCCTATATATGGAGCATCCATAATCCAAAAGTTCTTCTTCAAAAGCAATTGTTTCTTCAAAATTCACAATAAAATCAAAATGTAGTTTTTTTCTATCTGAATATCGTAAAAAATTCATTATAAAGGCTTCAATCCCGCCAGCATTTGGAGTCATTCCTGTAATCAGATATTTTTTCTGCTGTAGTTCCATGTTATCCTCCTCTGATTATGCGTTTAATATTCTTTCGTATACTGGCGAAAACGCTTATAAGGAACTTATTCCTAGAATGAAAAATTAAACTATATATTAATACATCAAATTTAAGATATAATGATTTTCTATTTAAAACGCTCTTAAAAGTGGAATTTGATAACATTTTCTCAGCTTCCGTTAAACGCCCTTTCCATGTTAAGGATTCCAGGTAATTTATACAATCCTTAAAATAGACTTTAAAAATATAATTCTGACTATTGCTATAAATTCCTTTTTGAATACAAAAACGTTTGGTTTCCTCTAAAACAAAATTTGCAATTTGGAACCTTTTATTATTTGACTTGCTAGTTAGACTCAAGCAATTAAAACGACTGTTGTAAATGTATAAAGGCTCATTTATCAATGTGATAGAAGAACAAAAGCGTTGATAAGATTGGTTAAATATGACATCCTCAGCCAGACATAACTCTTCTTTAAAATAAAGATTATATTCCCTTATTATATTTGTCCGAAAGATTTTTGCATATACAGAGATCAATAGCGTATTTTCGTACAACCTTCCATAATTTTCAGACCAATCATCTAAACTTTGGATTAGTGAACAATCCGGTATAATATCGATTGTTTTCTTTAACTTGTCATTCTTATAAAAGCAACGTCTAAATCCACAAACAACAAGGTCTGTCTGTTGCCCCATCTTACCAATAAGTCTTTCACAAATAGTGCGGTCTAAAATGTCATCACTATCTACAAACATAACATACGGTGTATCTGTTAGTTGAATTCCTTTATTCCTAGCTGCAGACACGCCCTTGTTATTTTGATAGAAGTAATAAATCCGACAATCCTGCAATAGGTATGAACTTATAATTGCTGAAGTGTTGTCGGTTGATCCATCATCAATTATTATTATCTTGTAATCAACAAATGTTTGTTTTAAGATGCTTTCTATACAAGGGCCAATGTATAGTTCGCAGTTAAAAACAGGAACTATAATCGTCAACCGCGCCATGTCAATCTCCCTAATGTTTATATCGAAAAAAACGTCTAACCTATTAATTCCTATAAAATGAATAGAATTGATAGTTACTTAGACGTGCAGTAGTGGCTTCTAATTTTG
The DNA here is from genome assembly GCF_000954015.1 of Clostridium sp. FS41. NCBI lineage: Bacteria > Bacillati > Bacillota > Clostridia > Eubacteriales > Clostridiaceae > Clostridium > Clostridium sp. FS41. The sequence continues at coordinate 3,543 of NZ_JYHN01000094.1, read as the reverse complement.
ATTTTTTGCGAAGGCAACACTTTGGGATAGGAGGTTTCATTCAAATCCCAAAAATATCAAAAACTGGCCAAACAAAAAAGGCCAAAGAATCTGAAACATATATTTCAGAATTCTTTGACCTCAATTTTTACATGATATCCAAACCTTATGGACAGTATCCGATATATCCCCCCTATATAACAAAAAACATACACTTTCTTTCGTTATATCGTAGAACTATCATTGCTATTATATTCCCCGTTCTCCCCTTTTACTCCTTCTGTACTTTCCTTCATAAACATTATCTTAGGAGTCATTATGATCAACTTTAAATCTAAAAAAACCGAATATTTTCTTATATAAGACAAATCCAGTTTTAACTTATCATAAGAAGATGTATTATACTTACCATATATCTGTGCGTAACCAGTTAATCCGGCTTTTACTTTCAGCCTATAGTTAAATTCCGGTATCTCATCTTCTATCTTCTCTGCCAGTTCAGGTCTCTCTGGTCTAGGGCCAACAACCGACATCTCCCCTTTTAAGATATTCCATAACTGTGGCAGTTCATCCAATCTGGTTCTTCTCAAAAACTTCCCTACCGGTAAAACCCTGTCATCATCGTCTGATGCCAACCGGGCACCTGTATTCTTTTCCGCATCTTGCACCATGGTTCTGAATTTACAGATGCTAAACACTCTTCCATCTTGGGTCAGCCGATCTTGACGGTAAAATACTGGACCTCTGTCCGTACACTTTATTATTACTGCAATCACCGCAAAAAATGGTGATGATATGATCAATCCTATTATTGAAAACAGGACATCCATCAGACGCTTTATAAGGCGCTGTTCTATATGAAGCCCCTCATTTCTAGACAACAGTAATGGTGAATCAAAAATATCCAGTTCTGTAGATGTACGAATCAGAATATCTGATATTTTAGGGACACTATATGTACGGATAGATTCCTTAAAACATAATTTCATCAGAAGGTTTCTCTCATGAGCGGAAACATCCCCTATGATAATCGCATCATAGTGAACTGCCATCTTCATAATCTCTTCTTCCCCTATGCTGATATGGACAGCATCTTTCAGAAAATATTTGTCTTCCCTGGAATTAATTTTTTCACGCAAATGAAATGCCGGACGATTACCATATACCAACAAAAGTTTCTTTGGCGGGAACATTTTTCGATATAACCACTGAAATATGTTTGCCCACAACGCAACTATGGCAAACTCAATGAGACTCATCAGCATCATCGGATAAAACGGATGAAGCTTCTGGTCAATAAGCGATATCTGTATATATGTTATTATATTTACAAAGATAATTGACAGGATCTGAGACCAGATCAAATTTCCCTTTTTTAAATATGCTATTTTAAACCCACCATAGGTTTTATAAAATAGAGTCAGTAATGCAGCATACAAAACTACTATCAGCCAATTTCCCCGCCGCCAGAAAGGTCTTTCAATAATCTTGTTATAGTAGCCGTTCCACACAAACCAGTAAACTATTACAACAAAGAAAATTGCATTAAATGAAAAGAGAAATTTTATCAATCGTTTATACTGATCGTATTTTTTCACTTGTATTTTCCTCAAAATCATTATAAGTGTCTAATCCAGTATACCATCTATATTAATCCCCGGCAACGGTATCTTCTGGAAAAGGTAGTGGCCTTTCACGTATCATTGATAAACCTACCATTAACAGCGTCAGCATAACAGGTGCAACAATCGGTACACTAATGTTAACAAATGCCTGAGCTCCATAACAAATAACAGCAAACACAATTGCCACTACAGATGGCTCCCTTTTCATCTCTTTCATCATTTTCCAGATTGAAACAATTAATAAACTTAAATAACTTAACAGTCCCACCACTCCAATTGTAATAAAATATTGCAGATATTCATTATGGGCACTTTCAAATTTCTCACCATATAATTTTACCATTTCATCATAATAATTATATCGTGTAATGATACCAAACGTATCAGGACCATATCCAAATATTTTATGAATAAGAGGAAAACGCTGGTAGCTTTCCAATCCAATTCTCCAGATATATCCCCTATGAGTCCCCCAATCATCATCAAAATATAAATATCCAGACAATGAACCGTATCGATTTATATTTCCCTTGACATTAACATCATATAGAACAAAGACCATTAAGGCAGCTACAATCACTATTATTGCCAGCCAGATAAGTCTTCCAATATTGCTCTCTCCCCTATCCATTCTACCTTTTCCCAAAACATAATCCAGGACATATAATATCGCAGTCATTCCCCAGAGTATAAGCACAACATAAATCAATTTGCTATAACCTGATACAATATTAAATAAACCACTAATTTCCATCACATGTTTTGGAAATTTTTGCATAACAAAATCTATCAGCTGAAACTCAGAGATTAGAATAGCCAACATTAATACATATTGCTTAAATCCCTTCAAATTGGAGAACAAGTACAAAGGCAGAAGGCCATATAAAGCCATCAAAGCCAGATACGCATTATCACTAATTCCTGTGATTAATGAAAATAATGATACAACCATACAAATCAGGTACCAAATTTTCCTATAGATTTTCTTCTCATTAACAAACAGAATTGAAGACATGCCAGTCACTATAGCAATGTATGATGTATACGTATTAATATTACCTATGGTAGATGTAAAATTATGATAATCCTTATCCGTTAAGTCCGTTTTAAACCCTATGGGATCAATCTGAAAATAGTGCAAAATCCCTATTATGCAGACTATCATACCTGCTGCCAGAAAAACATCCAAATACCACTGCTTAAACCGCAGACATTTTGTTATTATAAAAAAGCTTACTGTGTAGAGAATAATCAAAAACAAACCACAGTATCTTCCTTCATTTCCCCAAAAGGATTCATAAAAATAATCTGATTGAAACGTAGATATTACCACTGCCATGAAGAAAGCCAACATTGCCCAATCGGCCGCTGACAGCGACCTTATGTTAATCCCGTTTATAATAGCAGCCCTATTTTTTCCCTCATAATTCCGATTGTCTATATTTATGAAAATAATGGCAACAATGAGCAGTACAAGCACCATTAAAATAACAACAGCACAATAGAAGTGATATTTAAATGTCAAAATATCAAAATAGTAATCACGGAATATCACCGGTACCCCGGCTAAGATAAGTAATGTAAAAAGGCCAACTACAATCGAGTTTATCCTCTTCCAGTCAGATATCAAATTCCCATTAACACAGGAATTAGTATTTTTTTTCAAGTCTTCCATCGTTCTTACTTTCTCCTTTTAGTTTTGAGAACATATAATAGTATATCATTTTACCCTTAATAACGCAACTTTATGACTTCACAAAAACTGTTGCATTTTTATATTAGTTTAGTAAAATAAACCTAATCTTTCTATGTTTATCCATATTAATAAATTACCTCCCAGCAGCATTCACCCCCAGTATTTATAACCTTTATTATGCACCTCCCGATAATTTTCCTTATCCGAAGTATAATCAACTCGTAATGCAATAAAGGAATTTCA
>NZ_JYHN01000093.1:0-73726 GCF_000954015.1 Clostridium sp. FS41 | reverse complement strand
CCCTTTTTTCTTTGATTATAGCACTGGCTGTTTGTTTCCAGTGCTGGTACTTATTTCCAAACACAAAACGATAAAAAAGTGGTATATTCGTAATTATGAAGATACTGCTGAAAAAAATAAGAGAAGAGAGGAAATTATCCCTTCGGCAGATGGAAATCATGACTGGATTATCAAAGTCGGCTTTAAGTAGGATAGAGAATGGAGAGGTATCAATGACCCTCCATGAGGCCGAGATGATAGCAGAAGGGTTACATATTGGAATCGAGGATTTGTATGAATCAGCAGTGAAACACAAAAAGTGTCCCGATATCGGGACAAAGCGAAGGGAAAAGTGATCTGCTTCGTTCTCTAATTAAAAGGAGGGCGAGGTATGGATACAGATGATAAAATTTGCATGTGGTGTAGCAAGGCAATTTTGATGAGAAAGGAGGAATATATGATATTCAGGAGTATCCTGCTTAGCGCAGAACATTCTAAGCAGGAGAAAAGAATGATTCAGGATGTAATTGAGTTCATTGACAAAATGAGGGATCCTTAGAGATCCCTTAATTAATACCTTTTAGACAGAATTTCGTGTTGTGGCTCGTGTTGTGGCACAACATAAAAATGCACATTTTTCGTTAGTTTAACCACATTTACAATGTGGTTAAATAAAATAAAAAGTACGTATTTACGTTGTTTCCTGCAAATACGTACCTCTTAAAAATGGAGCTGAGGGGAATCGAACCCCTGTCCGAAAACCAATTCCCTGTTCTTCTACTATCATAGTCCTTTATTTGACATTCCCTCCACCATCAGAGAAAGGACACCCGGATGGCTTTAGTAGCTTCATGATACGACCCTATGCTCAAAGCTTTGCATAAGTCGTTTCTCACATAGTCGATGCCAGGTTCTTAAAGTGTGAGTGCTCTAAGGCTGACAGCTACCATTAGGCAGCGTAAGCTAATTCGTCGTTAGCGTTTATATTTATTTTTGCCATTTAACCCATCGCATGGGGATAGCTTCACCAGCTGCATGACCCCCGTCGAAACCAGTACAACCCCTGAATGATCAGAAATACATAGGACTGGTATGCTAACGAATCGTGCGCTTCCTACATAATAGCAGTTTCTGTGGTAACTGTCAAGGGCGGCCGGCGAAATAAATTCGTAGAAACTTTGTAAACAAAATCCACCTATTATTTAAGAGAAAAGAAATACCATCATCTCCACTTTCTGGTAATATAGGGATAACAGATAATATCTTTCGTCAACCGGAAGAAAGGGAGGTAATTATGAAAATGAACATGAAGAAAACAGCATATGCGGCAGGATTGACAGCAGCCATGGCAGCGGTGACCTTTGGCCTGGGAGGCTGTGCAGCCGGGACACAGTTTCCGGATACTTTAAAGGTACAGAACGTGGACAGTACCGGCAATAAGATCACGGTCACAGGCAGGGAAGAGGTAAAGGTAGTGCCGGACATGGCGGAGATCGAATATTCCATTTACAGCAGCAAGGATACGGCGGCAGCGTGCCAGGAGCAGAACAACAAAGATTTAAGTGCGGCCATTGAGACATTAAAGTCCCTGGGCGTGGAGGAAAAGTCCATCCAGACCTCTTCCTACGGCCTAAATCCTATCTATGACTGGAATTCATCCAATAAAGAGGTGACCGGGTATGAGATGACCACCCGTTTGACCGTGTCGAATATCCCCATTGACAAGGCAGGAACCATTATATCCGAATCAGTGGCAGCAGGAGTGAACGGAATCGATTCAGTGAGCTATTTCTCCAGCAACTATGATGCAAGCTACCAGGAGGCTTTAAAAGGAGCCATGGCCGTGGCAAAGGCCAAGGCGGATGCGCTGGCAGAAGCCAGCGGGAAGAGCATTGTGGGCGTTGCCCATGTGGAGGAGTTTGGATATAACCCCTATGTGAGAAATTCATCCTTCAGCGGAGCCGGTGCCGCAAAAGCGGAGACCATGGCTGCCGCAGCAGATATGGCGGTCATGCCCGGTGAGGTCAGTGTGGAGGCCCAGGTGACAGTGGATTACGAGATTCAGTAATCTGATAAAAATAACAGCGCTGGAAACGATTTTTCTGGCGCTGTTTTATATTGATATTTTCCAGCAAATATATTATGATTTACAATGTTGGCCCTGGATCATATCAATCAGGGGACAGGAGAGTAAATGATGAAAAACCGAATCGGTTATCTATACCTGGTGATTACCACTTTTATCTGGGGAAGCGTATACATAGCCAGCAAATATGCCCTGGAAACCATGGGACCGGTAACGGTGCTCTGTGTCCGTTACGTGGTTGCGGGAGCGGCTTTATGCATTCTGCTGAAGGTTAGAAAAACAAGGCGCCCCATAGAAAGGGGACACTGGAAATATATCTGGATCGTGGGCGGTCTGGGCTATTTTGTTTCCATCACATGCCAGCTGGTGGGGACAAAACTGCTGGACGCGTCCCTGGCATCTCTGATCAATGGAATGAACCCCATTACCATCTCTCTGCTGGCAGCCATTTTCCTCAAGGAGAAGATACAGAAAAAGCATATTGTAAGCATCTGCATATCCATTGTGGGCGTATATATCATCCTGGGGATTGGAGGAGGCTCTATCAGTATGGCAGGGGTTCTGGCCTCTGTGTGCTCCGTCCTGTTGTGGTCCACAGCTTCCGTGGCTATCAGAAAGGTTTCAGGCGGATATGACCCGGTACAGATCGCCCTCTATGGGTTGGGGATCGCCCTTATTTTCACCGTTCCCGCGGCCATTGTGGAATCGATGGGGCAGCCTCCTGTTATTAACAGGACAGCGGTTCTGTCCTGTATCTACCTGGGAGTGGTGGGAACAGCAGTGGCCCATACACTGTGGAATATGGCCCTTAAGCTTCTGGATGCCAGCGTGTGCTCCATGTTTTATCCTCTTCAGCCCCTGACTTCATCCATCCTGGGAGTGCTGCTTCTCCACGAAGTGCTTACCTGGAATTTTGTGGTGGGCGGTGTGCTGATCTGCGTGGGAGTGGTGGTTAGCGTGATGGAAAAGCGAACTGCGCCAAAGGGGTGATGTGGCTGCAATGGCTGCAGTATAGGAAAAGTAGGCAGTATAGGAAAAATGGGAAAAAGGACAAGAAAAATGCCCCCGGCCGTGCAGATCAGGCCGGAGGCATTTTTCTTATCATATATCACCATTACAATTATGAGGATTAATTCTTTTTAGCCGCTGCATTCTCCCTTGGAAGAATCACATTCAGCAGGATTGCCACACAGGTTGCAACCACAACAGGGGACTTGCCAAAAATGGTGGTGGCCCAGTCAGGGAATGCTGCCAGGGAATTGGCTGCCTGTGTAACGCCCATTCCTAATGCAACGGAAAGGCCTACGATTGAGGTGTTGCGGTAATTCATGTCCTCTGTCATGACTAATTTGATACCGGTCATGGCAATGGATGCAAATACTGTGATGGTAGCACCGCCCAGTACGCACTGGGGAATGGTGGTTAAGACTGCTGAGAACTTGGGAATCAGGCCTGCAACCAGCAGGATGACGGCTGCCATTCCAAGAACGATGCGGTTGATTACCTTGGTGGTCACTACAATTCCTACGTTCTGGCTGTAGGTGGCGGTTGGAAGTCCGCCCAGCACAGCGCCTATGATATTGGAGATACCGTAACCCACAATACCTCCCTGAAGCTCCTTGTCCTCCGGCATACGGTCCATGGAGCCGGTGGTGGTTGCGGAAAAGTCACCGATTGCCTGGATCGAGTTGATGGCAAATAAAAGACCGATGGCAACGCAGGAAGATGGGTCAAATACAACTCCAAAGTGCAGCGGGGTTGGGAACTGGAAAAGTCCAGCCGAGGCAACGCCGCTAAAGTCAACCAGTCCAAAGCCCAGGGCAACAACGTAACCAACGATAACGCCAATGAGGATGGAAGCCAGCTTTAATATGCCTTTGGTGTAATGATTTAAAACGGTAACTACGGCTAAAGTAATCAACGCAGTTGTCCAGTTCTGCCATGAGCCAAAGCCCAGTTTGCCGATCTCGCTTGCCAGAGGTTTGCCTGCTCCGCCTGCCATGTAGTTGACAGCAGTGGGATATAAGGAAAGACCAATGGTGAATACAACCGTACCAGCGATCAACGGCGGGAACAGCTTACGTATCTTTTTAATAGAAAAGCCAACAATAATTGCCACTATGCCGCCGACAATCTGGGCGCCTAATATCATCGGAACCCCCAGTCCGCTTTCATGGCCTGCAATGGCCTGCATACTGGGGACATATGCAAAACTCACACCCATGATCACAGGAAGGGCGGCTCCGATATGAAGACCGTTCTTATTGCCGATGGGGAAAAGCTGTAAAAGTGTGGCTAAACCTGCCACTACTAGGGCTGCCTGGATTAAAAAAACTTTATCAGTGGGATCTAGCCCTGCTGCTCCTGATACGATAATGGCGGGGGTTACGCACCCCACGATTGCGGCCACCACATGCTGCATTGCAAGTGGGAATGCCTGAGAAAAACTGGGTTTTCCATAATAGTCAAATAAAGCTGATTGATTACCGGCCTGATTCATATATGAGTTCCTCCTTAGGATTATTGATGAATGTGAGTTCCGGTCAGTCCTTGGATTCCCTCTTTTGCTTTTTCAAGCAAGGTTATGAGTGCAGTACGTCCATCTTTGGACTCTGCGAATTTCACAGCGGCCTGAACCTTTGGCAGCATGGAGCCGGGGGCAAAATGTCCCTCTTCCATGTATACATGGGCCTGGTCCGGTGTGAGATTATCCAACCACTTTTCTTCCGGTTTTCCGAAGTTGATAGCTACCTTTTCCACTGCAGTGAGGATGATTAAGAAATCAGCGTTCAGTTCCTCTGCTAACAGTTCACTGGCAAAGTCCTTGTCGATAACGGCGCTGGCGCCCTTTAAATGGTTGCCCTGACGGGTAACCGGAATTCCGCCGCCGCCGCATGCGATGACAAGCTGACCCGAGTCAACCAGGGAGCGGATAGCGCCGATTTCAACAATTTCAGCAGGCTTTGGAGAGGCGACCACACGCCGGTAACCGCGTCCTGCGTCCTCCTTCATGATGTATCCGTATTTTTCGGATGCGATCTTGGCCTGTTCCTCGGTCATGAAGTGGCCGATTGGTTTGCTGGGAGTGTCAAATGCAGGATCTTCTGCATCCACACGTACCTGTGTGATCATGGTAGCAACCGGGATATTGTACATCTCGCGGTTGTAGAGTTCCTCTCTCAGTGCATTCTGAAGGTCATAGCCGATATATGCCTGGCTCATTGCAACACAGACGGAGAGGGGAGTGTTAGGCTGGTTTGCGTCTTCGCGGCTCAGCGCGGCCATGGCATTGTTGATCATGCCCACCTGCGGGCCATTGCCATGGGCTACGATGACTTCGCAACCTTCTTCAATGAGGTCCACAATAGCTTTAGCGGTAATCTTAACAGCTATCATCTGCTCAGGAAGTGTGTTGCCAAGAGCGTTGCCGCCCAATGCGATGACAATACGTTTTTTCTTGTTTTCCATAGTGAAATTCCCCTTTATAGGCGGGATATGAGGGTATCCCGCATTGTTATTTGCACAATACAACTTATTTTGGAGACAAAAAGGGCTGCAGGACCGTTGTCCGGCAGCCCCTACAATGTACTACGAATGAGTTTGGGATTTATTTAAATACTCTAGGAGTTCCTTTTTCTTCCAGTTTCTTTAAGATTTCAGCTGGATCTGCAAACTTAGCTAACATGATCATAGCAGCGATCACATATGGCTTGTAGCTGGCTTCCTTGTACAGAGGATCACGGTAACGGTCAAATACAGATGCCTCAACCTCGCCGTCCTTGCAGCTTACATCATTGATGTCAGCTGGTAAGCAGTGCAGGTACAGAGCTTTGCCGTCCTTGGTGGTCTTCATCAGTTCTTCGGTACAGCACCAGTCTTTGTGCTCTGCGTTCTGAGCCAGCAGTTCTTTCTCCAGAGCCTTGATGCCATCGGAATCACCCTCTGCGTACAGATTGGTTCTCTTTTCCATAGCGGCAAATGGAGCCCAGCTCTTTGGATATACGATATCAGCATCCTTGAATGCGTCAGCCATGTCGTGGGATACACGGAAGGATCCGCCGGTCTTCTCAGCGTTCTTTTTCGCAACTTCCTCAACCTCAGGCATGATCTCGTAGCCTTCCGGATGAGCCAGAACAACTTCCATACCCATACGTGTCATCAGGCCTACAACGCCCTGAGGAACGGAGAGCGGCTTGCCGTAGGAAGGAGAGTAAGCCCATGTCATAGCTAACTTCTTGCCCTTTAAGTTCTCTACGCCGCCGAACTCATGGATGATGTGCAGCATATCAGCCATACACTGTGTTGGGTGGTCAATATCGCACTGTAAGTTAACCAGGGTTGGTTTCTGCTCCAGGATACCATCCTTGTGGCCCTGAGTAACAGCGTCAACTACTTCGTGCATGTAGGCATTTCCCTTGCCGATGTACATGTCATCGCGGATACCGATCACGTCAGCCATGAAGGAGATCATGTTAGCTGTCTCACGAACAGTCTCGCCGTGAGCTACCTGGCTCTTGCCCTCGTCCAGATCCTGAACTTCCAGACCTAACAGGTTACATGCGGAAGCGAAGGAGAAACGTGTACGTGTGGAGTTATCGCGGAATAAGGAGATACCCAGACCGCTTTCAAATACCTTTGTGGAAATATTGTTCTCTCTCATATAGCGCAGCGCATCGGCAACGGTCCAGACAGCTTCCAGTTCTTCGTCTGTTTTCTCCCATGTGAGGAAGAAATCGTTCTCGTACATTTCCTTAAAGTTGAGCTTGTTTAACTTATCAATGTAATCCTGTAATGTTTTCATTTGATTGACTCCTTTTATTATGTTTTATATTAATTTTTGGGGTACCGTTTGGATGCCTGGGCCTGGAGTTCTTCGGCGGCTTTCAGCATAAGCCGCCGAAATCCCAACAGGTCACTAGGACTTCATGGAAAATGGTATACGAATGAGCAGAGCGAACATAAAATGCCCTATGCTTTTTGGCCGCCCCGCAGGCCAAGAAGATGGCACTGCGGACCAGAGGGAGGCACCACACTGAGTGGCGGCCGGCAAAGTCGCCCTGCGGACAATAATCTAAATTAAGAGAAACAATTACTTGCAGTAAACAGTTGGCAGTGCTGCATAAACGGCTGCACATGTAACCAGATCCTGCTTCCAGGTGATCTCGTTGGGAGCATGAGCCTGAGCCTCAGCGCCGGGTCCAAAGCCGATACAAGGAATACCGTTACGTCCCATGATGGAAACGCCGTTGGTGGAGAAGGTCCACTTATCTGTCAGAGGACGGGCTTTTCTCATCTCTTCGGTAGCAGGTACGCCGATACGCTCATTGCCGAACAGGTTCTTATAAGCATCTTCCAGAGCCTTGGTTACATCATGATCCTCCGGGATCACCCAGGTTGGGAAGTAGCACTCGATTGGGTATGTAAGTCCCTTGTAGGAAGGACGGGAATACTCATACATGGAAACGGTAACGTCATCGCCATACTTCTGAACAGCAGGAAGGGCACGGATCTCATCCAGGCAGCTCTCCCATGTCTCACCGGCTGTCATACGGCGGTCCAGGGATACGGCGCAGGAGTCAGCAACCGCACAACGGCTTGGGGAGGTAAAGAAGATCTCGGAAACAGTAACAGTACCGCGTCCTAAGAAGTTAGCTTCCTTCCACTCAGGGTTGAACTTCTCATCTAACATCTTTACAAGGCCCTTAACTTCCTTGTCATCAGCAGCATCGTTCTCATTCAGCGCACGCACATCCTGAAGAATGTCAGCCATCTTGTAGATCGCATTGTCGCCGCGCTCAGGAGCGGAACCGTGGCAGGAAACACCCTTAACATCTACACGGATCTCCATACGTCCTCTCTGGCCGCGGTAGATTCCGCCGTCAGTAGGCTCTGTGGATACAACGAAGTCAGGGCGGACCTTATCTTCGTTGATGATATACTGCCAGCAAAGACCATCACAGTCCTCTTCCTGAACCGTACCGGTTACCAGAACCGTGTACTTGTCGCTTAACAATCCCAGATCCTTCATGATCTTAGCGCCGTAAACAGCACTTACAATACCGCCGCACTGGTCAGACACACCGCGTCCGCCGATCTCTGTCTCGTTCTCATAACCTTCATATGGATCAAAGTTCCAGTTGTTCTTGTTTCCGATACCAACGGTATCAATATGTGCGTCAAAACCGATCAGGGTCTTGCCTGTTCCCATGTAGCCTAATACATTGCCCATTGGGTCGATCTCAACCTTGGTGAATTCCAGTTTCCTCATCTCTTCAGCGATGCGGTCAATGTGTGCCTTCTCATCGCAGCTCTCGCCCGGGAACTTAACGATATCGCGTAAGAACTTGGTCATATCCTTCTCATAATTCTGTGCAGCTTCTTTGATTTTTGCGTAATCCAGACTCATTGTTTTCATTTCCTCCATATATATACTGTATTTATTAGTGGTGGTGCCGCCTGGCGGGGTGGATCCCAGGGCAGCGGTGGTGATTGGGTTTTTGATGATGATTGGGTGATTATTTATCGAGACCTTTCCATACAATGTTCTTGTAACGGTCAGGATCCGTATCGCCTTCAGTGGAGAAGAGCAGGACCTTGGAATTCTCATCCAGTCCAATGTCGCTTCTTAAATCCTTGTACTCATCCATGGTCATCATGGCTGCCAGTGCGCCGAATGGAGCAGCGCCGGACTCACCTGAGGTAACAGGTGCATCGCCCTTGATGGGAGCGCCCAACATGCGCATACCTGTGGCAGCTACCCAGTCGGGAGCGGCGATGAATACTTTTACATGGTTCTTTAAGATATCCCAGGAAATGGTGTTTGGCTCGCCGCATGCAAGCCCTGCCATAATGGTCTCCATATCGCCGTCCACAATGCGGATGGCGCCGTCTCCGGCAGCCGCTCCCTTATAGAGGCAGGCAGCAGCTTCCGCTTCCACAACCACGAATGTGGGAGGGTTGTCAGCGTAAAGGTTGGAGAAGTATCCCACAACAGCGCCTGCCAGGGAACCAACGCCTGCCTGTACGAAAATGTGGGTTGGGCGCTCACAGCCGTATTCCTTTAACTGCTCGCCGGCCTCCATGGCCATGGTGCCGTAGCCCTGCATGATCCAGGCCGGAATCTCCTCGTAGCCGTCCCATGCGGTATCCTGTACGATCACGCCTCTCTCTGTCTCATCCGCTTCCTTAGCTGCCAGACGGACACAGTCATCATAGTTCATCTCCTGGATGTCTACCTGCGCGCCTTCCTTGGCAATGTTCTCAAGACGTGTCTGAGTGGAGCCCTTAGGCATATGTACAACGGCTTTCTGTCCTAAACGGTTGGCTGCCCATGCAACCCCGCGTCCGTGGTTTCCGTCTGTGGCTGTAAAGAAGGTTGCCTGGCCGAATTCCTTTTTTAACTGGTCAGAAGTGAGGACGGAGTAGGGAAGTTCAGAAACATCCTTGCCGGTCTCGCTGGCAATGTAGCGGGCCATTGCAAAGGAACCGCCCAGCACCTTGAATGCGTTCAGGCCAAATCGATAGGACTCATCTTTCAGGAAAACATCTTTTACCCCCAGATACCCGGCCATGTGATCCAGCCTTGTAAGTGGTGTCTTGGTGTACTGAGGAAAGCTTTCATGGAAGGTCCTGGCCTTCTTTATCTCCTCAAGTCCCATGATAGGCAGGTTTTTATCATCTGTCTTTGGCATATGATTGACCGCCCATAGAATCTTCTGATCCATTTTACATAATCCTCCTTGTATGTGCGTTGATTGATTTTATATGTTCATGTTATGTGTTGCCGTCATCAGGTCAGCCGTTCTTGTCATCGGACTTGCGGCTGTTTACGTCAATGTAGCTGTACAAAGTGAATTTGGAGATTCCGAAGTACTTGGAAACCTTATCTCCTGACTTGGTAATAAGGAAAGCGCCCGCATCATTTAAGAACTGGATGGCGGTTACCTTTTCTTCCTTATTCATCAGTGCGGCAGGCTTTCCTATGAGAGCCACCGACTGTTCGATCAGGGTGTCTAACAGGTCATTGACATTGTGGACGATCTGCTCGGGCTGCTGTTTCACATCCGCTTGGGGTTCGGTATCGATGAGCGCCTTGATGGAGCGGTCCACAGTCATCAGTCCGGTTATATCGTAATTGATGGAAAGCAGGTAATCAATGGATGTGCCCTCCTTATTACGAATGTAAAAGGTGCTTGATTTTAATATCTTGCCGTTGGATGTACGGGTTAGGTATCCAAGATGGTCTTTTAAGGTAGCCGGGTCCTTGTGAAGTGTTTCTAATACTACTTTGGAGGGACCGTCCCCTTCCCGGCGGTTGGTCACGTGCCCGTTATTAATATGTACAACGGAGTGTTCCAAGTCATGCTTTTCCAGGTCGTGGATCACAATTTCACAGTCTGGTCCGAACTGTCTCGCAAGGCCATCTGCAAGCTGTTTCAGCAGGTCTAGTGTGTATGACATAGCTTTCATCTTCCTTTCCTCGGACTCTTCAAATTATGGTTACTTTGTACAATAAACATTTCGCTAATTTGTGATGCGTTGTTTATGATTCCATCATAGCACAAAAAAAATGAATTGCAAGAGGTTTTTACAAAAAAATTTAGAATATCTAAAAAATTTTGCATTTTATGCTTGCAAATGAGTTTATAAGGTGTTAGTATAGGGTTACAGGAAGTCCTGTTCTATCTTATTAAAGTTTATGAATTTAATAAGGCTTTTAGGACAAATTGTTTCACACTGATACATACAATTTATAAGCATTTTATAAAAGAAAAGGAGAAGAGGCTATGTTAGTGATCGGGAACGGACGTCTGGTGACAAGGGACGCTGAAAATCCATTTATTGAAAACGGTGCCGTGGCAATGGATGGAACAGTCATCAGTAAGGTTGGAACACTAGAGGAGATCAGGAAGGAATTTCCTGAGGCTGAATTTATTGACGCTAAGGGGGGCGTCATCATGCCGGCGTTCATCAATACCCATGAGCATATCTACAGCGCCATGGCCAGAGGGCTTTCCATCAAGGGCTACAATCCCAAGGGGTTTCTGGATATCCTGGACGGAATGTGGTGGACCATTGACCGCCACCTGACCAATGAGCAGACACGCCAGAGCGCAAGGGCGACTTATCTGGATTCCATTAAGAATGGTGTGACCACTGTATTTGACCACCATGCAAGCTTTGGCGAGATCCACGACAGCCTGTTTGCAATAGAGGATGCCGCTAAGGAGATGGGGATCAGGACCTGTCTGTGTTATGAGGTTTCCGACAGGGACGGTATGGACAAGGCAAAGGCGGCTGTTATGGAGAATGCGGCATGGATCAAACATGCGTTGGCTGACCAGACAGACATGTTTGCCGGAATGATGGGTATGCATGCCCAGTTTACCATCTCAGATGAGACCATGGAACTGGCGGCAGCCAACAAGCCCGCCGAGGTTGGGTACCACATCCATGTGGCTGAGGGGATCGAGGATCTTCATGACTGTCTGAAAAAGTATGGCAAGAGGATCGTGGACCGTCTCATGGACTGCAATATTTTAGGAAGCAAGACACTGTTGGGCCATTGCATCTATGTGAATCCCCACGAGATGGAGCTGATCAAGGATACGGATACCATGGTTGTACATAACCCGGAATCCAACATGGGAAATGCATGCGGATGCCCTCCCACCATGGAGATCGTACACAGAGGTATTTTGACCGGTCTTGGAACAGACGGCTACACCCATGATATGACAGAGTCCTTTAAGGTTGCGAACGTGCTGCACAAGCATCACCTGTGCGATGCCAACGCTGCATGGGGAGAGGTTCCCCAGATGCTCTTTGAGGGCAATGCAAAGATTGCAAACCGTTACTTTAAAAAGCCCCTGGGAGTGCTGAAGGAAGGTGCTGCTGCTGATGTGATCGTCACGGATTATATCCCCTTAACCCCCATGGATGCTTCTAATATCAACGGGCATATCCTGTTCGGCATGACCGGAAGGAGCGTGGTCACCACTGTATGTAACGGCAAGGTCCTGATGAAAGACAGGGAGCTGGTGGGCATGGATGAGGAGAAGATCCTCTATGAAGTTAGGGAAGAGGCTAAGAAGCTGGAGCGCTCCATCAACGGTTAAGCTTGAAGGTAAATGAGGAACCGCCTTCCAGGGATGGATAGGCTTTCCTCTATATAAAAAAATGCACAGCATGTATAATTTAAGTAGACAATGATTGCAGGGCGGCGGGATTTAGCACCTCAGGACGGACAGTCCTGGGCGGCTTGGCCGGATGGAGGAGATTGTATCCGGTGCTGGGACCTGGTCTGGTGCTTATAATAAGGTAAGCCCCCGGTAAAAAACGGGGAAAGGCAAGGAGGATAAGATAAAATGAGCGATATTATGACACCGATTCCATTTGGAAATCTGATGAACTGGATTCTTAAGGAGCACGAGAAAGGTGCTGTTTTTGGGATCAAGAGACCGTTTGTTGCAGACCAATCTAAGAACTATGAGATATTCGGCCGTAAGCTGGAGACACCCTTTGGCCCTGCGGCAGGACCCCACACCCAGCTGACCCAGAACATTGTAGCCGCATACGTGGCAGGCAGCCGTTTCTTTGAACTGAAGACCGTACAGAAGCTGGACGGCGAGGACCTTCCCGTTGCAAAGCCATGTATCAAGGCGGATGATGAATGCTATAACTGTGAGTGGTCCACAGAGCTGTACGTGCCCCAGGCATTTGACGAGTACGTGAAGGCTTGGTTTGCATGTAAGGTACTGGCAAAGGAATACGGCCTTGGCGCAATGGACGGATTCCAGTTTAACATGTCCGTTGGCTATGACCTGGACGGCATCAAGACAGAGAAGATCGACAAGTTTATCGAGGGAATGAAGGATGCTTCCGCAGCCCCTGTATTTAACGAGTGCAGACAGTGGCTCCTGGATCATCTGGACCGTTTTGAGAAGGTGACTAAGGAAGATGTGGAGAGCATTTCACCGGAGGTGTGCAATTGTATTACCCTTTCCACCCTGCACGGATGTCCTCCGCAGGAGATCGAGCGCATTGCCCGCTACCTGATCGAGGAGAAGAAAGTACATACATTCATCAAATGCAATCCCACCCTTCTGGGCTATGAGTATGCAAGGAAGCTGATGGATGACATGGGCTACGACTATGTTGCATTCGGGGATTTCCACTTTAAGGATGATCTGCAGTATGGGGATGCGGTTCCCATGCTTCAGAGACTGCAGGCCCTGGCGGATGAGAAGGGGCTGGAATTCGGCGTTAAGATCACCAATACATTCCCGGTGGATGTAAAGCAGAACGAGCTTCCAAGCGAAGAGATGTACATGTCCGGAAAGTCCCTGTACCCATTATCCATGTCAGTTGCCATGAGACTGGCCAAGGACTTTGGCGGAAACCTGCGCATCTCCTATTCAGGCGGCGCTGATTACTTTAATATTGAAGATATCGTGGACGCGGGCATCTGGCCTGTAACCATGGCAACCACCATGTTAAAGCCCGGCGGTTATGAGAGGCTGGAGCAGATCGGACAGATCTTTGCGGGCAAGGACGTTGCTGCATTTGAAGGTGTGGACGGGGACAAAGCCGCTGCACTGGTAGAAGCTGTGAAGAACGACAAGCACCATGTAAAGGCGGTAAAGCCCCTTCCGTCCAGAAAGATCAAGAAGCCGGTGCCCCTTACGGACTGTTTTGTGGCTCCCTGCCAGGAAGGCTGCCCCATCCATCAGGATATCACCAGATACCTGCAGCTTGCAGGAGCAGGTGAGTTTGAGCAGGCGCTGGAGGTCATCCTTAACAAGAACCCACTTCCGTTTATCACCGGTACTATCTGTGCCCATAACTGTATGAGCAAATGTACCAGAAACTTCTATGAGAGCCCTGTGGATATCAGAAGGACTAAATTAGAGGCGGCAGAGGGCGGCTTTGAGGCAGTGATGGCCAAGTTTGAGAAACCGGCTGTGACCACTGACAAGAAGGCGGCTGTGGTAGGCGGAGGACCAGCAGGACTGGCAGCGGCTTATTTCCTGGCAAGAGGCGGCATGAAAGTCACTGTTTTTGAAAAGGAAGAAAAGATGGGCGGCGTTGTCCGCAATGTGATCCCGGGCTTCCGTATCTCAGATGAGGCAATTGACAATGACGTGAAGATTGTTGCGGCCATGGGTGTGGAACTGGTCACTGGAAAAGAGATCACATCCGTTGATGAATTAAAGAAAGAATATGATTATGTGGTCCTGGCCGTGGGCGCTTCCGATAAGGGGATCCTTAAGCTGGAGGCAGGGGATACCATGAATGCGCTGGATTTCCTGGCACAGTTTAAGGCCACGGACGGAAATGTGGAATTAGGAAAGAACGTTGTGGTTATCGGCGGCGGCAACACAGCCATGGATACCGCAAGGGCGGCCAAGAGAAATAAAGGCGTTGAGAAGGTTTCCCTGGTATACAGAAGAACCAGACGTTATATGCCGGCTGACGAGGAAGAACTGGTAATGGCAGTGGAGGACGGAGTTGAGTTTGCGGAGCTTCTGGCCCCTGTTAAGCTGGAGAACGGAAACCTGTACTGCAAGAAGATGGTTCTGGGCGAATTTGATGCCAGCGGACGCCGCGGTGTGGTGGAGACGGATGAGATCGTGACCGTTCCCGCTGACACTGTGATCGCAGCCGTAGGTGAGAAGGTGCCGGGCGCGTTCTATGAGGAATGCGGTATTGTTCTGGACAGCAGAAGACGTCCTCAGGTAAACCAGGATACACTGGAGACCTCTGTAAAGGGCGTGTACGTGGCTGGTGACGGCCTCTTCGGACCGGCAACGGTTGTGGAGGGCATCCGCGATGGCAAGGCGGCAGCTGAGGCCATCATTGGAAAGGTTCTGGCAGAAGACCTGTTCAAACAGTCTGATGCAGATACCATCTATGGACGCAAGGGCAGGCTGGCGGAGGAAAATGACCAGATCATTGACAGTACCAGATGTCTGTCCTGTAACAGCTACTGTGAGAATTGTGTGGAAGTATGCCCCAACAGGGCTAACATTTCCCTGGTAGTGCCGGGAATGGATAAGCACCAGATCATCCATGTGGACTATATGTGTAATGAGTGCGGCAACTGTAAGAGCTTTTGCCCATGGGACAGCGCTCCTTATCTTGACAAATTCACCCTGTTTGCCAATGAGGCGGATATGGAGAACAGTAAGAATCAGGGCTTCACGGTAACAGATGCGGCGGCAGGCACATGCAAGGTAAGGCTTCAGGGCAAGGTGACGGATTATACGGTCGGCTCCGCTAATGAGGATGTACCGGAGGGGATCCGGAAGATAATTGCAGCTGTGATCAATGATTATTCCTATATGCTATAAATAAAAAAATGAGTTCCCATATAAATATGGGAACTCTGTTATCACAAGATTGTTAAAAAAGTAACGTTATTCTCGCGCGAGAATAGAGACAAAAGCTTCTGTCAGGAACAGAGTATGACAGTGGGACGAGGTGTTTCCGTATGGCAAGGGAAAAGGCAGAAAAGGTGGTATTTACGTTCCACACCACAACCATGGCTATGAAAATGGAACGGAGCGCAAAAGAGTCCGGGAGTCCGGGGCGGCTCATACCTGTCCCACGGCAGATCAGCGCCGGATGCGGCATGGCCTGGAGCGCCCCGGCCGGTGACAGGGAAACGCTTGAAACGCTGATCCGGGAGGCCGGGATAGAGACAGAGGGGACTTATAATCTTTTTTTATAAAGCTATTTGCGATGGAACGTGAAGGCAGGAGGTAAAGATGGGAGAGAACTATAGTTTTACAGTAAACGGTGTGATGCGCAGCACCAGCGAGGATAAACCGCTGCTGCGCTATTTGCGGGAGGACCTTCATCTCCATTCGGTTAAGGACGGATGCAGTGAGGGGGCCTGTGGTACGTGTACGATCGTGGTAGACGGGAAGGCGGTTAAATCCTGTATACTGACCACGAAGCGCGCAGTGGGTAAGAACATCATCACCACAGAGGGGTTAAGCGATGCGGAGAAGGAAGCCTTTGTGTACGCTTTTGGCGCAATGGGATCCGTGCAGTGCGGGTTCTGTACTCCCGGTATGGTAATGGCCGGAAAGGCGCTGATCGACAGGGTTCCGGATCCCACAGAGGAGGAGATCAAGTTTGCCCTGAAGGGAAATATCTGCCGCTGTACCGGATATAAGAAGATCATAGAAGGGATCCAGCTGACAGCAGCGATCCTGAGAGGGGATGCAAAGATTGAGGAATCCCTGGAAAAAGGGGATTCTTATGGCGTGGGAGAGCGCGCATTCCGTCTGGATGTGAGGGAAAAGGTGCTGGGATATGGTGAATATCCGGGAGATGTGGAGATGGAGGGAATGGTATATGCCTCCGCAGTGCGTTCTAAGTATCCCCGGGCCAAAGTGCTGGATATCAATTTCCAGGAGGCCATGGCACTTCCGGGCGTACTGGCTGTGCTGACAGCCGAAGACGTGCCCAATAATAAGGTGGGGCATCTCCAACAGGACTGGGACGTTATGATCGCAAAGGGTGACATCACCCGGTGTGTAGGCGATGCCATATGCCTGGTAGTGGCTGAGACAAGGGATATCCTGGAAGATGCAAAAAAACTGGTCAAGATTGATTATGAGGAACTGACACCCGTATGCTCCATCCATGAGGCCATGGCTGAGGATGCGCCAAAGGTGCACGAAAAGGGAAATCTGTGCCAGAGCCGCCATGTGACCCGCGGAGATGCAAAGAAAGCGCTGGAGAATTCCAAGTATGTGGTGACCCAGACCTATACCACGCCGTTTACAGAGCACGGATTCCTGGAACCGGAATGTGCTGTGGCATTCCCGTACAAGGACGGTGTTAAAGTCTACTCCTCAGACCAGGGCGTGTATGATACCCGCAAGGAGATATCCATTATGCTGGGCTGGGATCCGGACCGCATTGTAGTGGAAAATAAACTGGTTGGCGGCGGCTTTGGCGGAAAAGAAGATGTTTCCACCCAGCATATTGCCGCACTGGCTGCATTAAAGGTACAGAGACCTGTTAAGGTGATTTTCTCCAGACAGGAATCCATTAATTTCCATCCGAAGCGCCACGCAATGGAAGGAACATTTACCCTGGGATGTGATGAGAACGGAATCTTCACAGGCCTTGACTGTGAGATCTATTTTGACACAGGTGCATATGCGTCTCTGTGCGGGCCGGTGCTTGAAAGAGCCTGTACCCATTCCGTAGGACCATACTGTTACCAGAACACGGATATCCGCGGATTTGGTTATTACACCAACAATCCTCCGGCAGGAGCCTTCCGGGGATTTGGAGTATGCCAGAGTGAATTTGCCCTGGAATCCAATATCAACCTGCTGGCTGAAAAAGTGGGCATTTCCCCCTGGGAGATCCGTTACCGCAACGCCATTGAACCGGGCAAGGTGCTGCCCAACGGCCAGATCGCAGACTGCTCCACCGCACTGAAAGAAACACTTCTGGCAGTTAAGGACGCATATGAGAGTAATCAGGGCAGGGCCGGAATTGCCTGTGCCATGAAGAATGCAGGTGTGGGCGTGGGCCTTCCTGATAAGGGACGCGCAAAGCTGAAAGTCCATAACGGCAAGGTGGAATTATATGCAGCTGCCTCCGATATCGGCCAGGGATGCGCAACCGTATTCGTACAGATGGTGGCTGAGGTGACCGGGCTTAAGAAGGAACAGATTAAGAACATGGGCGCCAATTCCGAGGTTGCACCGGATTCAGGAACCACCTCCGGTTCCCGCCAGACCCTGATCACAGGCGAGGCGGTCAGAATGGCTGCAGCAGATGTTTTAGAGGCGCTGAAGGAAGCGGGCGGCGATATGTCCCAGCTGGAGGGAAGAGAGTTCTTTGCGGAATTCTTTGACCCCACCGACAAACTGGGAGCAGATGTGCCCAATCCCAAGAGCCATGTGGCTTATGGTTTTGCAACCCATGTGGTGATCCTGGATGATGAGGGAAAAGTAAAAGAAGTATATGCGGCCCACGATTCCGGCAAGGTGGTGAACCCGATCTCCATTCAGGGACAGATCGAGGGCGGCGTGCTTATGGGACTGGGCTATGCCCTGACAGAGGACTTCCCGTTAAAGAACGGTGTTCCCCAGGCCAAGTATGGCACACTGGGTCTGATGCGTTCTACCCAGATTCCGGATATCCACGCCATCTATGTGGAGAAGAAAGAACAGCTTCCATTTGCATACGGCGCAAAAGGAATCGGAGAGATTGCTACCATTCCTACGGCTCCGGCCGCCCAGGGCGCTTATTATGCCATGGATCATATACTGCGTACCAAACTGCCAATGGAGAATACATTCTATAAGAAAAAGAAATAAAGACATTTGCCGGGCCAGATACACCCTGCCGGGCAGTGTAAAAGGACAGCGAAAGGCGGACATCCCGCTTTTCGCTTGTTCCACATAAGGAGGGAAAGATGACATCTATGGATGAAACAATAGAGTTCCGCTTTGCCAGACGTGGCGATGTGCCTCAGATACTTACTTTTATAAGGGAACTGGCTGACTATGAGGGGATGCTGGACCAGGTGGTCGCCACGGAGGAGCTGCTGACCAAATGGCTGTTTGAAAAGGAGAAGGCCGAGGTCCTTTTGGGAAGCTGCGGGGGAAAGACCGTGGGATTTGCCCTGTTCTTCCACAATTTTTCCACCTTTTTGGGCAGGGGAGGCATTTATCTGGAAGATCTGTATGTCTGTCCGGAGTACCGGGGCCGCGGATATGGCAAAGCATTTCTGATGCAGCTGGCAGCCGTTGCAGTGGAGCGGGGATGCGGCCGTCTGGAATGGTGGTGTCTGGACTGGAATAAGCCCAGTATTGATTTCTATCTGGGTATGGGAGCAAAGGCCATGAGTGACTGGACCGTGTACCGTATTGACGGGGAGCGGCTTCAGGAAATGGCGGATGAGGCATAACTTGTGTAGATCACAGAACAGGAGAGTGAGGAAGATGAAACAAGTATTAAAAGGCGGAACAGTGGTGACCGGCAGCGGCAGCTTCCGGGAGGATGTGCTGATCCATGGGGAAAAGGTGGTTGCAGTGGGAAGCCCGGAGGAGATTGAGCGCCTGACGGACCGGGATACCGGTGTGGTGGATGTGGAAGGCTGTCTGCTGTTTCCGGGATTTATTGACGCTCACACCCATTTTGACCTGCATGTGGCAGGTACTGTAACAGCGGATGATTTTGCTACAGGCACTAAAGCAGCTGTCAGGGGCGGCACCACCACCATTGTGGATTTCGGCACCCAGTATACAGGGGAGAGCCTGGCGGACGGATTAAGGAACTGGCATGAAAAGGCGGATGGGAAATGCTCCTGCGATTATGGCTTCCACATGTCCATTTCAGACTGGAACCCGTCTGTGAGCAGGGAGCTGGACGATATGATGGAGGAGGGAATTACCTCCTTTAAGCTGTATATGACATATGATACCCAGGTGGATGACAAGACTATTTTTGAGATCCTGCGCAGGTTAAAGGAAGTGGGCGGTATCACCGGGGTGCACTGTGAGAACAGCGGAATGATCGCGGCCCTTCAGGCAGAGGCCAAGGCAGCCGGAAAGATGGGAGTGGAAAGCCATCCGGCCACCCGCCCTGCGGCAGCGGAGGCGGAGGCCATTGACAGACTGCTGCGCCTGGCAGAGGTGGTGGACATTCCTGTAATCGTGGTTCATCTCACCTGTAAGGAAGGCTATGACGTGATTATGGAAGCCAGGAAAAGGGGACAGAAGGTCTATGCGGAGACCTGCCCGCAGTACCTCCTTATGGACGACAGCCTGTATTCTCTTCCGGGCATGGAAGCAGCTAAATATGTGTGTGCCCCGCCTCTGAGGAAAAAGGAAGATTCACAGTGTTTGTGGAATGCCCTGGCAGACGGAACCATCCAGACGGTTTCCACGGACCACTGCAGCTTTACCACAGAGCAGAAAGCCCTTGGCAAGGATGACTTTACCAGGATACCGGGGGGGATGCCCGGAGTGGAGACCAGGGGAACCCTGTTGTATACATATGGTGTGGATGGAGGAAGGATCACACAGGAGAAGATGTGCCAGCTGCTCTCAGAGAATCCGGCCAAACTCTATGGAATGTACCCGGTCAAGGGCGCCATCGCCCCTGGCAGTGATGCTGACATTGTAGTGCTCCGGCCTGGCGTGGATGATGTGGTGACAGCCGGGAACCAGGTGCAGAACGTGGATTATGCGCCGTTTGAGGGCACAAGGCTGACAGCCCGCATTGAAAGCGTATTCCTGCGGGGCAGTCAGGTGGTGAAAGACCATCAGGTGGTGGTTGAAAAGGCCGGCAAGTTTGTGAAGCGGGGAAAATATAATTTATAGTCATAAAAGCGCTTATGTACGCAGCTGATCACGTGCATAAGCGCCTTTTTTTATGAAAAAATAAAAAAAGGCTTGCAATATACCCCGTCAGGGTATATAATCAGCTTGTAAGCAGATACCCCATTGGGGTATATAAAAATACAACAGACAGGAGAATGCAAAGTGGAGAAGGAAACATGCTGCTGCCATAAAACAAAGGAGCGTTCAGAGCAGGAATATAAAAGCCTGATCAACCGGTTAAACCGGATCGAAGGTCAGGTGCGGGGGGTTAAGAGCATGGTGGAGAAGGATGCGTACTGTACGGATATCCTGGTACAGGTGGCGGCTGTGAACGCAGCGCTCAACAGCTTCAGCAAGGAACTGCTTGCCAGCCATATCCGAAGCTGTGTGGTAAATGATATCCGGGACGGCAAGGAGGAGACCATAGACGAGCTGGTGGCCACCATCCAGAAACTGATGCGTTAGAGATCTGAAGGATTGCTTTTAGATAGAGAAAGGAGATGTGCAATATGGAACAATATACAGTGACAGGCATGAGCTGTGCGGCCTGCAGCGCCAGGGTGGAAAAGGCAGTGGCCAAGGTGCCGGGCGTCACTTCGTGCTCGGTCAGCCTGCTGACCAATTCCATGGGCGTGGAAGGAAGCGCGTCCAGCCAGGAGATTGTAAAGGCAGTGGAAGCCGCAGGGTATGGTGCGGCTGTGAAGGGGGAGACGGCAAGTAAGCCCTCTGCGGGTGACACCGATGACATGTTAAAGGACAGGGAGACACCTGTTTTAAAGCGCCGTCTGTACTATTCCCTGGGATTTTTGATCGTCCTTATGTATTTTTCAATGGGGCATATGATGTGGAACTGGCCGGTTCCCGCTTTCTTTGCGGATAATCACGTGGCCATGGGGCTTTTGCAGCTACTTCTCACCGGTATTGTCATGGTGATCAACCAGAAGTTTTTTATCAGCGGTTTTAAGGGGCTGATACATAGGGCTCCCAACATGGATACGCTGGTGGCTCTGGGATCAGGGGCTTCCTTTGTTTACAGTGTGTATGCACTGTTTGCAATGACGGATGCCCAGGTGAACGGGGACATGGCCGGCGTCATGTCATACATGCATGAATTTTACTTTGAATCAGCAGCCATGATCCTGACCCTGATCACAGTGGGAAAGATGCTGGAAGCACGCTCCAAGGGCAGGACTACGGACGCCTTAAAGAGCCTGATGAAGCTGGCGCCCAAGACAGCCACCCTGAAGGTGGACGGCGTGGAGACGGAGGTTTCCATTGACCAGGTGAAAAAGGGGGATATCTTTGTGGTCCGGCCGGGGGAGAATATCCCTGTGGACGGGATCGTGCTGGAGGGAAGCAGTGCGGTGAATGAGTCCGCTCTGACAGGAGAGAGCATACCGGTGGACAAAAGCGCGGGTGACCAGGTTTCCGCAGCCACAGTGAACCAGTCCGGTTATATTGTGTGTGAGGCATCCCGGGTGGGGGAGGATACCACGCTGTCCCAGATCATACAGATGGTAAGTGATGCGGCGGCCACCAAAGCGCCCATTGCCAAGGTGGCGGACCGGGTATCCGGGGTATTTGTGCCGGCCGTGATCGCCATTGCGGCTGTGACCATGCTGGTATGGCTGATCGCCGGAGAAAGCATTGGATTCGCCCTGGCAAGGGGAATTTCCGTGCTGGTCATCAGCTGCCCCTGTGCCCTGGGACTGGCAACGCCGGTGGCCATTATGGTGGGCAACGGAATGGGAGCAAAGCACGGGATCATGTTTAAGACAGCCGTTTCCCTGGAGGAGACGGGAAAGATGGAGATCGTGGCCCTGGATAAGACAGGAACCATTACCAGCGGCGAGCCCAGGGTAACGGATGTGATACCCGCGGAGGGTATCACGGAACGGCAGCTGCTGGAGCTGGCATTCTCCCTGGAGAAAAAGAGCGAGCATCCCCTGGCAAAGGCGGTGCTTGTAAAGGCCGGGGAGCTGGGCATCCGGGCACAGGAGGTAAGTGATTTTAAGGCCCTTCCCGGCAACGGATTGTCCGCAGTTTTGGAAAACCGCCTTTTATGCGGCGGCAACTTTACATTTATCAGCAGCCAGGCTCAGGTGACCGAGGAGATGAAGACCCAGTCCGAGCGGCTGGCGGAGGAAGGAAAGACGCCTCTGTTCTTCAGCCGTGACGGCGTGATGGCCGGCATCATTGCCGTGGCCGACACCATGAAGGAAGACAGCCCTCAGGCCGTAAAGGAGCTTCAGGACATGGGAATCCATGTGGTGATGCTTACCGGCGACAATGAGCGCACGGCCAGGGCAGTGGGAAAACAGGCCGGTGTGGACGAAGTGATCGCAGGCGTGCTGCCGGATGGAAAAGAGAGCGTGATCCGCTCCCTGAAAAAGAAGGGCAGAGTGGCCATGGTGGGCGATGGCATCAACGATGCTCCGGCCCTTACAAGGGCTGATATCGGTATTGCTATTGGGGCAGGAACGGATATTGCCATTGACGCGGCGGACGTGGTGCTGATGAAGAGCCGTTTAAGGGATGTGCCGGCCGCGATCCGTATGAGCCGTGCAACTCTTCGCAATATACACGAGAACCTGTTCTGGGCATTCTTTTACAATGCAGTGGGAATACCTTTGGCAGCAGGTCTTTGGTATCCGGTGTTTGGATGGAAACTGAATCCCATGTTTGGAGCAGCGGCCATGAGTCTGTCCAGTTTTTGTGTGGTGACCAACGCGCTCCGGCTTAACTTTTTTAAGATGTATGATGGCTCAAGGGATAAAAAGATCAAGGTAAAAAGAAAGGAAGAAAAGAAAATGGTAAAGACAATGAAGATTGAAGGAATGATGTGCGGACATTGTGAGGCCAGGGTAAAGAAGTGCCTGGAGGGCCTGGCACAGGTGGAAGAGGCGGTGGTAAGCCACGAGGCGGGCACGGCAGTGGTGACCCTGAACGGGCCGGTGGATGACAGTGTGCTGAGGAAGACGGTGGAAGACCAGGATTACAAGGTTTTGGATATCCGGTAAAGGTGCTCTTGTCCACTGGGGGTGTATAAGTATATTGCGTGGCGGGGAAAACAGCTGCCACGCAATATTTTTAGTTTTAGGCGCTGCATCACATGGATGAAAAGCGCTTGCCGGGATCATTTCCGGGATTACATATATTTGTACTGTTCTGCCAAATGTGATAGAATAACAATTATTGGAGGTGGCAATATGAAGAACATAACAGCAGTCTATTTTAGCCCTACGGGAGGAACCAAAAAGGCGTGTATGGCGCTGGCATCAGCCATGTCACAGGATGTGAAGGAGGTGGATCTCTGCACCTCTGACTGGGAATGGACATTCGGCCCCGGGGATGTGGTGATTGTGGGGATGCCGGTGTTTGGCGGCAGGATCCCCGGATTTGCGGCAGAGAAACTTAAGCATTGCCGTGGAAACGGGGCAGTGGCGGTGACCGCTGCGGTTTACGGCAACCGGGCGTTTGAGGACGCCCTTTTGGAACTGGACGACTGCCTGAAGGCGCAGGGGTTTCGGATCGCGGCCGGAACGGCTCTGCTGGCAGAGCACTCCATGGTGGGGGATATAGCATCAGGCCGCCCCGATGAGCAGGATATGGAGGATATCCGGTCATTTGCGGCAAGGATACTGGATAAGCTGCAGGAGGAGGGCTGGCAGGAACCTCAGGTTCCGGGAAACCGCCCTTACCGCGACTGGAAGCAGATGCCTGTGGTGCCGGTTACTAATGATTCCTGCACGGCCTGCGGCCGGTGCGCAAAACTGTGTCCCGCAGGAGCCATACCCCTGGATGCCCCTGGCACAACAAAGGCAGACCAATGCATACTCTGCATGCGCTGCGTATCCGTCTGTCCCACCCGGGCCAGAAGCCTTCCGGCCCCGGCCCTTTTAATGCTGGAGCAGAAACTGTCCCCGGTAAGGGAGATAAGGCGGGAGAATGAGCTGTTCTTGTAGGCTTATCTCTCAGGCTTTCCCCGAAAGCCTGCCCTGAAAGCCTGCCCTGAAAGCCTGCCCTGCGGGCTTAACCCTGGATGACCGGTTGGATCTGCCTGCCCTCCAGGGCTTCTTTTAATGTGTTTTCAATCAGCCCGGTGCGTGCGATCATGGAACTGGGTTTTTTTACCGGGTCATCCTGGCCAAAGGGGACAAAGTAAATGTTTTTTGAATTAAACAGTTCCCCTATATTTTTAAAGTTGATTCCCAGGGCATCGTTGGTGGACACGGAGATGACCAGGGGCTTGGCGTTTCTCAGATGGGCCTTTGCAGCCATGAGCACAGGGGTATCCGTGATCCCGTTGGCCAGCTTAGCCAGGGTGTTGCCTGTGCATGGGGCAATGAGAAGGATATCCAGATATGCCTTGGGACCAATGGGCTCCGCGTCCTCAATGCGCAGGATGGGATCATTTCCCGTGATATAGGTGATCCGGCTGATGAATTCACCCGTGTCCCCAAAGCGGGAATCCATGGTCTGGACATTTCCGGAGATAATGGGGTGGAGGATGGCTCCGGTTTCCTTCAGCTTCAGGATTTCCTGTTCTATTTTTGCAAAGGTACAAAAGGACCCGGTGATGGCCAGGCCAATGTGTTTTCCTTTTAATTCCATTGTAAACTCCTTTCTTACAGATGGTCCATAACCGCCTGGCACAGGATCCTTGCAGAGGTCATGGGGGAATAAATGCCGGGCAGCCCCGGGCACAGCTTTGCCCTGACAGCGTGTTTACGGCAGGTGTCAAAATCCACGCCCCCGGGAGCTGACGCTATATCAATGACAACGGCATCCGGCTGGATGCCCATGGCCAGCGGAGCGTCCAGGACCATGGCAGGTATGGTGTTGAATATAAAGTCAAAGGTATGGATATGGGGATCCAGGTCTTCCAGCAGCAGGGTGTCATAACCATGGCAGAAGGCATGGGCCAGTTTGTCTTTGCAGCGTCCGGCAACGGTTACCCGGGCATCCATGCCCTTTAATTTAGCGGCCAGGGCCTCGGCGCACCTTCCCCACCCGGTTACCAGGCAATTGCTTTGGTGAAGGTTCATGGGGCTTAGGGAAATGGCCTCGGCAATGGCGCCTTCGGCCGTGGCAACGGCATTTTTGCAGGCCACCTCATCCATTTTCATAAAATCATAAAAGGGAACACCTGCGGATACGCAGTGTTCCTTTACAGCAGCGGGGATGTTTCCTCCAAAGAGGACGTGACCTTGTCTCAGATGCTGCAGAAAACGTTTTATTTCCAGTCCGGAAAGCCGGTTGTGGGAATGGATGTTTTTCTGGTCCTTGGTAAATGGGACCGGGCAGAGGATAATATGGGAATGCTCCATTGCTTCCTGCAAGGAGAAAGAGAGGTCGGTTTCATAATATAGGGATATTTCATGGCCTGCCTGTTTCAGGAAGCGGGCCATGTAAAGCTGTCTGGGGTCGCCCCCCAGAATGAGGAATCGGTACATCAGATTCTCCTTTCATCTCGTCTCCCTTCCGCAGATTCCACAGCGCTGTTAAAAGGCCCCTGGGGCTGGCTGGAAGAGATTTGATCCATAGTTTTTTATATGTCTGAAGGAAATAAATGGTGAATGGTACCAATGAGGAATGTTTGTCATATTTTTAATAATATAGATTATGAATTGAAGGACAGATGCTTATGAAGCGCAGTATATTTGAAGGAAGTGCAGCGGCCGTGGTCACGCCCATGGATGAATACGGAAACCTGGACCTGGATGCCATGGGCAGGCTTTTGGACTGGCTGCTTGAGGAAAAGACAGATGCCATTGTGGTAAATGGGACCACAGGGGAATCCGCCACCCTGGATGACAATGAGAAGATGGAAGTGATCGGCTTTGTGATCCGGCATGTGAACGGGAGGGTTCCCGTGATCGCGGGTACGGGAAGCAACTGTACCGAGCACGCGGTAAAGCTTTCCAGGGAGGCGGAAAAACTGGGGGCAGATGCCCTGCTGCAGGTGACTCCCTATTATAACAAGGCATCCCAGGAGGGGCTGGTACGGCATTTTACCCAGGTAGGCGACCATGTGGGGATTCCCATGATCCTTTACAATGTGCCCAGCCGCACGGGCGTGACCATACAGCCTGAGACTTACCGGATCCTGTCTGAACACCCCAATATCAGGGGGG
The DNA here is from genome assembly GCF_000954015.1 of Clostridium sp. FS41. Taxonomy (NCBI): domain Bacteria; kingdom Bacillati; phylum Bacillota; class Clostridia; order Eubacteriales; family Clostridiaceae; genus Clostridium; species Clostridium sp. FS41. The sequence goes on along the minus strand of NZ_JYHN01000093.1, from coordinate 47,162 downwards.
CCAAGGAAGCGGGCGGAAACATGTCAATGATTGCAAAGACAGCGGCCCTGTGCGGGGACGGATTTGATATTTACTCTGGAAATGATGACCAGACCATACCCATCATGGCACTGGGAGGCAAGGGTGTGATCTCCGTGCTGGCCAACATCATGCCCAGACAGACCCATGACATGTGCAGACTGTTCCTGGAGGGTAAGCTGGAGGAGAGCAGGAAAATGCAGCTGTACCTTCTGGATATCATGGAGGCGCTGTTCTGGGATGTGAACCCCATTCCCGTAAAAGCCGCCCTGTCCATTATGGGGATGTGTATGGACAGCTGCCGCCTGCCTCTCACACCCATGAAGGCCGGTGAGAAAGCAAAGCTGGAGGCGGTGATGAAGCGGTACCGGTAAGCGGTTCCTTTGACCGCGGCCCGGCCTTATAAGCCCTGTCTCATAGGTGAAAATCCCTTTGACATGGGTGGAAGGATATGGTATATTTTAAAGGTAAAGAGAATAACAGTTTGGAGCTTTCCATGAAAAGATAAAAAGCCGGCTATGACCAGAGTCCCAATATGGTCATGCCGGCTTGTTTATTAAAAGCGTTATTCTTTGAAAAATATAACGAGTGGAGGAAGAAAATGGAGAGGAAATGGGATGGAAAAGTAATGTTATTGGTTTGGGGAGGGCTGTTGGGGCTGGTTGCGGCCGTGCTTGCCTTTATGGGCAATCCGGGGAATATGGCGTTTTGTATTGCCTGTTTTATCCGGGATATAGCGGGAGCTGCAAAATTCCACACCGCAGCGGTGGTGCGGTATATGAGGCCGGAAATCGTGGGGCTTGTGGCAGGTTCCTTTGCCGTGTCAATGGCGGCTAAGGAATACCGGTCCACATCAGGCTCCTCTCCCATGATCCGGTTCCTACTTGGAATGGTGACCATGATAGGCGCCCTCATATTCCTGGGATGCCCGCTGCGGATGGTGCTGCGCATGGCGGCCGGTGATCTGAATGCTTATGTGGGACTGGCTGGGTTTGTTCTGGGAGCGGCTACAGGATGCTTTTTCCTGAAAAAGGGATTCAGCCTGGGGCGGGCATATGATACCAGGCCGGAGAGCGGATACATACTGCCGGTAATCCTTGTTGTTATGCTGATCCTCAGTGTTACCACCACATTGTTTGCAGTGAGTGCCGAGGGACCGGGAAGCATGCACGCGCCTGTTCTGATCTCGCTGGCCGGCGGACTTGTATTCGGAGCCGCTGCACAGCGGGCGAGAACCTGTTTTGCAGGCGGGATCCGGGACGTGATCCTTATGAAGAATTTTGATCTGCTCACCGTGATCGCAGGATTGTTTGTTGTTATGGCAGTGTACAATCTGGCCACGGGCGGTTTTAAACTGGGATTTGAAGGACAGCCGGTTGCTCATACCGAGGCTGTGTGGAATGTGCTGGGAATGTATGTGGTGGGATTTGCAGCCGTGCTGGCCGGAGGCTGTCCGCTGAGACAGCTGATCCTGGCCGGACAGGGATCAGGAGATGCTGCAGTCAATGTGGTGGGAATGCTGGTAGGAGCTGCGGTCTGCCATAATTTCGGACTGGCATCCAGCGGAACGGGCACCACTGCTGCGGGCAGGATCATGTGCGTTGTTTGCATTGTATTGCTGTTTGTTATTGGATTTTCATGCAAAGGAAAACAGGGAAAGTAGGAAGGGGAGGATCGTATGAGTGAGATTGATGTAAGAGGGCTTTCGTGCCCGGAACCGGTGCTGATCGTTATGGATGAGATGGACAAACATCCTGGTGTAAAACTGACCGTATTGTCTGATGCGGCCCATACCAGGGACAACATTGTGAAACTGGCAAAAGAATACGGAAGGGAAGCCGCCGTGGCCATGAGAGGCAGGGATATTGAGATAACCATTTTTTGAGATGGAGGCAGCCGTATGTGCCGACCATGTTTCCGTTGGATCAAGTGCTGTTTTAAGAGGAAAAACCATTTGCATAATGGACTGAATCTGCTATAATAGAAGCAGTGAAAGAATAGCAGTTTGGAGCTTTATGCGTATAAAAGTGAAAGCCGGCATTGGTCATTGTCTTATGAATGGCAGGTTCGGCTTTTTTCGTTGGAAACGTTATTCTTTTGAAAATATAACCAAGGAGGCCGCCAGATGAAACAGAACCAGCCGAACCAAGATCATCTGCACTATGGCATATCACTGAAACTGTATTTTGAAAACAAGGCATTTGGCCCTGGAATGTCCGCACTGCTTCGGGGAGTGGAGGAGACAGGATCCCTCCAGGGGGCTGCACAGGGCATGAACATGGCCTACAGCAAGGCATGGAAAATGTTGAAGGAGTCTGAAAAGGCATGGGGATTTCCTCTGACGGAACGTGAGACCGGCGGTAAAGATGGAGGAGGTTCCACCCTTACCGTCCAGGCGGTCCGGCTGCTGGAGGCATATGACTCCTTTATGAAGGAGGCCAGGGAGGAGCTGGACCGTTTGTTTGAAAAGCATTTTTCACAGGATATGGTAGAGAAACTTAAAAACAGTTAAATGAGTCCCTTTGCCGGGGCTTATGACAAGGAGGAAGGAACGTGAAACAGGAAGAGATCGTATTTTGTAAAGGGGGAGGGTGTACGGCCAAGCTTGGACCGGGAGCGCTTGCAAAGGTACTGGACAAACTGCCCAAGACCTATGACCCCAATCTGCTGATCGGCTATGAAGGGTCGGATGATGCGGCTGTCTATAAACTGACGGATGATCTTGCCATGGTCCAGACGCTGGATTTTTTCCCTCCCATGGTGGAGGACCCATATGTTTTCGGGCAGATCGCGGCAGCCAATGCCCTGAGCGATATCTATGCCATGGGCGGTGATGTGAAGACAGCCCTTAATATTGTGTGTTTTCCTGAGGCCATGGATCTGAATATACTGGGAAAGATCCTCTTAGGCGGCAGTGAAAAGGTAAAGGAAGCAGGCGGTGTCCTGGCAGGGGGCCACTCCATTGCGGATGCGGACGTGAAATACGGTCTGTCCGTTACCGGGACCATTCATCCGGACAAGGTGTTTGCCAACAGCGGATGCCGGGAAGGGGATGTGCTTCTTCTCACCAAGCCTCTGGGCGTGGGGATCGTGTGCACGGCTTCCAGGGTAGGGGAAAAGACCGGCGCTGCCATGGATCTGGCTGTGAAGTCCATGACCAGCCTGAACAGGTATGCCTCAGAGATCGTAAGGAAATACAGGGTCCACGGCTGTACGGATGTGACAGGCTTTGGTTTCCTGGGACATCTGTGCGAGATGCTGGGAGACAGCTACACGGCTCTGATCCATAAGGACAGGATTCCCTTTATACCGGGGTGTGAGGCGTATGTGGAGGAGTTCTATATCACGGCGGCCGGGCAGAGAAACCGGAACCATGTGGGGGCCAAGGTGGAGTTTGTGGACTGCAGTTTTGCCCTGGAGGAAATCCTGTATGATCCTCAGACGTCAGGAGGTCTTCTTGTATCCATGGAACGGCAGGATGCAGACAGGGCGCTGGAGGAGCTTCGGGGCCTGGGCTTGCCCTGTGGCATGGTCGGGGAGATACAGGCCAGGGGTGAAAAGGCAGTGGTTGTGAGTTAAGCAGTGACCGTGGGCCTGCAGAGCCAAAGGCGAAAAGGCAGTGGCCGTGGGCTGACAGGGAGTAGGGCGGCAGATAGTAAGAGAGGAAGGAAAAGCATATGAAATTAGACGAACGTGGCAAGCAGTGTCCGTTGCCGGTGATCGATACAAAAAAGGCACTGGACAGCAGCAGTGACGGGGAAATCGTAGAGGTTTTGGTGGACAACGAGATCGCGGTCCAAAATCTGCGCAAGATGGCGGACCACAAGGGGCTTGTGTCATCCTATGAAAAAATCGGCGACAGGGAGTTTCAGGTAAAGATTACGGCCAAAGGCCGGGAAGCGGGGGGCGCCGAAGATCTTAAGTCCCAGTCAAATGAGGGAGCGGCAGACGGATCCATGGAAGAAAACAGTTCTTTGGAAGATATTGCCTGCCAGCCGGACAGCAGAAGAAAGGGCATGGTCGCGGTCATCTCCTCCAATCTTATGGGTCAGGGGGACGAGACCCTGGGCGGGATCCTGATGAAGGGGTTTGTATACGCATTGACGCAGCAGGACAACCTGCCTGAGGCCGTGCTTTTGTATAACAGCGGCGCTTATCTTTCCTGCGAGGGCTCTGATAACCTGGAGGATCTAAAGGAGCTGGAAGCCCAGGGAGTGGAGATACTTACCTGCGGCACCTGCTTAAACCATTATGGGTTGGGAGACAAGCTGAAGGTGGGCGGCGTCACCAATATGTATGAGATCGTGGAGCGTATGACAGGAGCAAGGCTTCTGGTGCGCCCCTAAGGAGCATGGACCAAACATGCTCTAACACATGGAAGGATATGAATTGAAATGATGACAGACAGGAAGAAACAACTGATCGTGGTAAGGGGCGCGGGAGATATTGCCACGGGGACCATACACCGGCTACACCGCTGCGGCTACCCCGTGCTTGTGCTGGAAACCGGGTTTCCCTCAGCGATCCGCAGGTGCGTGGCTCTGTCGGAAGCTGTATATGACGGAACTGCGGAAGTGGAGGGGGTTACCTGTATCAAATGCGCCGGCTATGAGGAAGCGTGTGCCGTGCTGGAACAGGGAGATGTTCCGGTCATGATCGATGAGACATGCCGGGTGCTGGAACAGGTGAGACCCTGGGCCCTGGTGGATGCCATACTGGCCAAGAAGAATCTTGGGACCACAAGGGATATGGCGGACAAGACCATTGGGCTGGGCCCCGGATTTACTGCAGGACAGGATGTGGATCTTGTGATCGAAACCATGAGGGGGCATAATCTGGGCAGGATCATTGGAAACGGAACGGCTGAGCCCAATACCGGCATACCGGGCGTCATAGGCGGCTTCGGAGCGGAACGTGTCATCCATTCTCCGGCCAGGGGGATTTTCTTTGGAAAAGCCCTGATCGGCGATATGGTGGAGAAAGGACAAAGGATCGGAACCATTGTCACCGGCCAGGGGGAGGTGTCTGTGGAAGCATCCCTCACAGGTTTGCTGAGAGGGATCATAAAGGATGGATATCCTGTGGTCAAAGGATTTAAGATCGCAGATATCGATCCAAGAAAAAGCGAGTATGAAAACTGCTTTACCATTTCGGACAAAGCCAGATGCATTGCAGGCTCTGTTCTGGAAGGTCTGCAGATGCTGGAAATGAAACAGGGGTATTGATCATGATCTATTTAGATAATGCGGCGACATCATATTACAGGCCGGATACCGTGGCCGAGGCAGTGGCCCAGGCCATACGGACCATGGGAAACTGTTCACGGGGCGCCTATGAGGCCGCCCTTACAAGCGCCAGGGCCGTGTATGGGACAAGGGCTCTGGTGTCAGAACTGTTCCATGGGGAAGGTCCTGAGCAGGTTGCCTTTACCGCCAACTCCACAGAGAGTCTGAACATAGCCATAAAAGGAGTGTTGGAGCCCGGGGACAGGGTGGTGGCCACGGTTCTGGACCACAACAGTGTTCTGCGTCCCCTCTATGAGATGGAAAGACAGGGCGCAGAGCTGGTAATTGTGGGATGCACGGATGAAAAGGACAGGGGATGCCTGGATTATGGGGCCATGGAGGCGGCTATCCGGCCGGGGACCAAGGCGGTGGTGTGCACCCATGCCTCCAATCTGACAGGTAACCTGGTAGATATCCGCAGGATCGGCGGGTGGTGCAGGAAGGCAGGAGCCCTGTTTATTGTGGATGCTTCACAGACAGCCGGGGTATTTCCCATTGACATGGAACGGGATATGATCGATATCCTTTGTTTCACCGGCCATAAGGGGCTTATGGGCCCCCAGGGCACAGGGGGGATGTGCGTCAGGAAGGGAGTAGGGATCAGGCCGCTCCTGTCCGGCGGGAGCGGTATTATGACGTATTCCAGGACACATCCGGACAGTATGCCCACGGCACTGGAAGCCGGAACCCTGAATGCCCACGGTCTGGCAGGACTTCGGGCCTCCCTGACCTATATCAGGGAGCAGGGCGTGGATGAGATCCGGGAAAAGGAGATCGCGCTGATGCGGCGTTTCTATGACCAGGTAAAAACCATTCCCGGCGTACGGATCTACGGCGATTTTGAACAGGAGCAGAGGGCTGCCGTGGTGGCCCTGAACCTGGGGGATGAGGATTCAGGGGAGGTCAGCGATTATCTTGCCCAGGAGCACGAGATCTATACCCGCTCGGGCGGGCACTGTGCCCCTCTCATGCACGAAACCCTGGGAACCAGGGAACAGGGGGCTGTCAGATTCAGCTTCTCGCATTTTAACAGGGAGGAAGAAGTTGACATGGCCTGTCTGGCTCTCAGGGCCTATTAAGGGGGCTGTTGGGCGTAAGGCGGCTTAAGGATATCAGGACTTAACCAGAGTGTTATCCGGCACAGACCGCGCATTTTTCCTCAAGGATCTCTGTGAGGGCTGTGCCGCTGCTGGTGTGGCAGCGTACAATCTCCGTACCGCTTCCCACCTCGTCCAGGGCGCAGCGGATCATCTTATGGGAGACAGTGTTGGTGAACAGAACCAGAAGGTCCGGTTTCCCGATCTGTTTGTCCAGGCTGGCGCTCATCTGGGTAAATACCTTTGCTTTGCATTTGTAATTCTTACAGATCTTTTTGTACTGACTGACCATGCGGTCGTGTCCTCCGATAATGACAACGCTCATAAAAATTCCTCCTACTTATTTGTGGTGATCCTGTATAATGGGCGTCATATTCCATATAACGCTTGCTGCATGTGGATAGGTGTTCCAAATAGTTAGCTTAAACTAACTTATGAAAATATCATACAATATAGCCATGGAAATGTCCAGCCCCTTATTTGAGAATGTTTATCACAACCGGCGCATAGAATAGATCTTAGTTGTGTTTTCACAGCCAAAAACATATGGGGGAAGAAGGATAGGTTTACATAAATCAAAAAGTGTGCTATACTATATAAATACCCCGTAAACAGTTGAACAGAACGTGTTCAGAAAGGTGGGACTTTGTTCAAAAAAGGAGCGAATATCCTCTATGGAACAGTGGGCGTATGCCAGATAGAGGATATATCTAAAACTGATTTCTCAGATAACGACAGACTGTACTATTATCTTGTACCAAGATTTGAGAAAGAGACCACGATCTACATTCCGGTAAACAGTGATAAGGTAAAGATGAGGGAAATTATGACCCGTCAGCAGGCGGAACGCTTTGTGACGGCCTGGCCCTCTGTACAATGTAAAAAGTATGCCAGCGACAGGGAAAGACCGCAGGCGTACAAGGAAGTACTCCAGTCCGGCGACTGCCTGGAGCTGGCATCCATGATCAAGGAGATCGCCAACATGGAGCAGTCCCGCAGGGGAAATGGAAAGATGCTGTCCATAAGGGAGAGGGATGGTGTGAAATGTGCCCGTAAGCTTTTGTTCGGGGAACTGGCGGCTGCCCTTGATATCCATCCGGAGGAGGTGCCGGATTATATCCAGGACCAGACCGGATGCAGCACCGGAACGATATGATGATTTTATATTTCATTTTTCCGTGACCTGTGGTAGAATCTTGAGTTGGAAATAACAGTGACCGAACTCAGGAAAGGTGGCAGGTGAGATGGAAAAAAGGATCTATACCCGTGGACAGATGTCGGAGGCTGTTTCAACGGGTATTTTTCTGACTTTATCCGGCGGATTTCAGGATGCTTACACGTATTATTGCAGAGGCGGTGTGTTTGCCAATGCCCAGACAGGCAACATTGTCCTTATGGGAAGCCATCTGGCTTCCAGGGAGTGGGGGATGGCTTTCCGTTACATGGCGCCCGTGGCGGCATTTGCCTGCGGCGTATATATGGCCGAACACATCCGGCGCCAGCATAAGCATAACCGGCAGTTCCACTGGAGGCAGATGGTGGTGGCCATTGAGATCATCCTTTTGTTTCTGGTAGGATTTATGCCGCAGTCTATGAATATGGCTGCCAATATCGCGGTATCCTTTGTGTGCGCCATGCAGGTCAATGCGTTCCGCAAAATTAAGGGAAGTCCTTATGCCACCACCATGTGTATCGGGAACCTGCGCAGCGGTACGGAGCATTTTTACACATACCGCCATACAAAAAGCCCGGAGAGCCGCGATCAATGCATCCGGTACTATGGGGTGATTGTTATTTTCCTGGTGGGTGCCGTATTGGGAGCCGTGCTCACCGCCCGGCTGGCTGAGAAGACCATATGGGTCAGCTGCGGCCTGCTTTTGATCAGCTTCCTTATCATGTTCCTGCAGGAGGACATGGGGGAACGTGAGAGGACACAGTAAGGGGCCGGCAAAACCATAAGATATATGTTAAAAGCACACGGGAGGGCAGGTGACTGCCCTCCTGATGTGCTTTTATCTTACTACACCTGTAACAATTGCAACATATGTGATATACACTTCTGGCATGTTCCTTCATTTCCCACTACAATCAAGCTACAGGGAGAACGTAACCATTAACAGGCAAAAACGGAAATGTAAGGAGGAAAATGTAAATGGTATTACCTCAATTCGAGTATCTGGCTCCTAAGACCATAGGGGAGGCATGTAATCTGCTCCTTGAGCTTGGAAGCCCGGCAAAAGTCATGGCAGGAGCAACGGATCTGATCCCGCCCATGAAAGACAAAGCGATTTTGCCGGAGTATCTCATTGATCTGAAGAAGATCCCGGATCTGGATTATCTGGAATATGATGAAAAGGAAGGGTTAAAGATCGGCGCACTGACAACCCTGCGCACCATTGAGACCTCACCTTTGGTAAAAGAAAAGAACCCGGCTGTGGCCCATGCCGCCAAGGTAGTGGCTTCCACACAGATCAGGGCAAAGGGCACCATGGCGGGAAATATCTGCAATGCTTCCCCCTCCTGTGACACGGCGCCCAACCTTTTGGCCCAGGGGGCAAAGATCTTAGTACAGGGGCCCAACAAGGACCGTATCATTCAGGCGGAGGATTTTTTCCTGGGTGTAAAGAAAACCTCACTGGAACCGGGGGAGATCGTAACAGGGATTGTGATCCCGCCCCTGGCAGAGAATGAAAGGGCTGCTTACATAAAACACGCTGTGAGAAAAGCCATGGATCTGGCCATTATCGGTGTTGCGGTTAAGATCAAGGTGGAGGACGGCATATGCACGGATGCGCATATCGCCCTGGGCGCAGTGGCAGCCACACCTATCCGCGCCCCCAAGGCAGAGGAGGCTCTGATCGGCAAGGCCCTTACCGATGAGGTTATTGTAAAGGCATCGGAGGAGGCCATGGATTCCTGTCATCCTATTTCTGATATCCGTGCATCAGCCGAATACCGCAAGGATATGATCCGTGTATTTACCAAGCGTGCCGTCAGGCAGGCCATGGAATGTTTATAGGGAGGGCAGGAAAATGAAGCATAGTATAAGTTTAACCGTTAACGGAGACTGCGTTGACGCCGTTGTGAAAGATAACCTGACACTGCTGGATTTCCTTCGTGACCAGCTGTTTTTAACCGGTACAAAAAAAGGATGTGAGGAAGGGGAATGCGGCGCATGTACGGTTATGCTGGACGGGAAAACGGTCAATTCCTGCTGTACCCTGGCCGTGGAGTGCGATGGCCATGACATTATCACCGTGGAAGGCATTGCAGAGAACGGAATGCTCCACCCCATCCAGAAGCAGTTTATTGAAAAGTGGGCCATGCAGTGCGGTTACTGTACCCCGGGCATGATCATGTCCGCCAAGGCATTGCTGGATGTTAACCGTCATCCCACGGAACTGGAGATCCGGGAAGCCATTGAGGGCAACCTGTGCCGATGTACCGGCTATGCCAAGATCGTGGAGGCGATCCAGGCTGCCGCCGCACAAATGAACTGGGAGGAGGAATCAGAGAATGCATAAAGACTGTGACAAACATTATTTTAAAAAGCCGGAATTCTACCGTCTCACCGGTGAGAATCATTATGTGAGGATTGACGCGGAAGACAAAGTGACGGGCCACGGCCAGTATGTGGGCGACATCATGTTTCCGGATATGCTGACCGGCAAGATGGTGAGAAGCCCCTATGCCTCGGCCAGGATCCTTTCCATTGACACCAGCGAAGCCGAAAAGCTGCCGGGTGTAAAATGTATCCTCACGGCAAAGGACTTTGAGTGGAAGTCCTTGGTGGGCAACGGAGAGTTTGCCGCTGAATTTGCAGACAAGGAAGTACTTTGCTCCGAGAAGGTCCGCCAGGTAGGGGATGATGTGGCGGCAGTGGCGGCAGTGGATGAGGAGACGGCCCAGAGGGCGGTTGACCTGATCAAGGTGGAGTATGAGGTGCTTCCGGGTGTATTTGATCCCTTTGAGGCCATGGAGGAAGGCACTCCCGAGGTCAACTGGGAGGGCAAAGGACTTCACAATATCGGTATGCAGTCCGTGATGAAGGCGGGCACGGACATTGACCAGGAGTTTGACAACGCGGGCTATGTACAGCACAGGGATTACAAGACCCACCGTATGGTCCATGCGGCCATGGAGCCCCACGGCGCGGTGGCCACGTTCAGAAACGGCACCTATACCATCTGGATGTCCACGCAGATGTCCTATGTGGACCAGTTCTGGTATGCCCGCTGCCTGGGCGTGGGGGAGAACCAGGTGCGCGTGATCAAGCCGCTGGTAGGCGGCGGATTCGGAGGAAAGCTGGATTCCTATTCCTTTGGACTCTGCGCTGCCAAGATGTCGGAACTGACCGGACGGCCTGTGCGTATGATCCTGTCCCGTGAGGAGGTATTCCAGACCACACGTAACCGCCATCCCATCTATATGCACATTGACACTGCCTTTGGCGCGGACGGAAAGCTGCTGGCGAAAAAATGCTACCATGTGCTGGACGGCGGCCCCTACGGCGGTTCCGGTGTTGCGGCCTGCGCCCAGTCCACACTGTGGGCCAACTTCCCATATAAGATGAATTCCGTGGATTTCCTGGCAAGACGTGTGTACACCAACAACCCGTCAGCCGGTGCCATGAGGGGCTACACGGCGTGCCAGGTGCATTTTGCCCATGACCTGAATATGCAGTTTGCAGCGGACCAGATGGGGATCGACCCGGTTAAGTTCCGTAAGATGAGCGCGGCGGACCCTGGATATGTGGCTCCCGCGGGGCTGGCTATTACCAGCTGCGCTTACAAAGAGACTTTGGATACGGCTGCCAGGGAAATTGGCTGGTATGATAAAAAGGATCAGATGAAAAAGGGCGAGGGCATTGGCTTTGCCGGAACCGGATTTGTATCCGGAACCGGATTCGCGGTGCTGGAAGCTCCGAACCAGAGTTCTGCGTGCGTGACACTGCGCATGAACAAGCGGGGCATGGCAACTCTTTACATTGGTTCCCATGATATCGGCCAGGGCTCAGATACGGTCATGACAGCGATCGTGGCAGAGGAACTGGGCCTTCCCATGGATATGGTAAAGACATTCATGTCCGATACCTTCCTGACACCCTGGGATTCCGGTTCTTACGGAAGCCGTGTTACCTTCCTTGCGGGAAATGCTGCCCGCCGCGCTGCCGTGGATGCAAAGCGCCAGCTGTTTGAGGTGATCGCTCCCATGTGGGGTGTGATGCCTGAAACACTGGAGTGTCTGGACGGCAAGGTGATCAGCAAAGAGAACGCAGAGCTTCAGATGCCCATTGGGGACGCCATGTTTAAGTATATGACCGTTAAGGGAGGCGATGAGCTGGTGGGTATCGGCTCATATTACCACCGCACCGACAATTCCCAGTACAATGGTACCAATACCACCAACTACGCGCCGGCTTACAGTTTTTCCACAGGAGCGGCCCATCTGACCGTGGATGAGGAGACAGGCGTGCTGGATATCGATGAGTTTGTATTTGCCCATGACTGCGGCCGCGCCCTGAACAAGAGGGCTGTGGAAGGCCAGCTGGAGGGTTCCATCGGCATGGGACTTGGATATGCGGTCTACGAGCACAACGTGACCAAGGAGGGCAAAATATTAAATCCTAATTTCCGTGATTACCGCCTGCCAACCGCCCTTGACATGCCGAAGATGCGTACCTTTTACGATTTTACACCGGATGAGGAAGGACCTCTGGGTGCAAAGGAAGCAGGGGAAGGCTCGGCAGCGCCGGTGGCGCCTGCCATTGCCAATGCGGTCAACATGGCTACCGGTGTATATTTTACGGAGCTTCCACTGGATCCCGAACATATCTGGAGAGCGCTCCATGGACTTAAGGATGACAGGAATTCCAAATAAAGGGCCGGCGTGACCTTCATTCAGGGGATAAACCCGCCGCAAAGGTGGGGGCCGAGGAGACTCCGGGAGTACACCTTAGAAAAGCGGAGGTTGACTTTGTCAACAAAAGAAGGCGGCTCTATGCCGCCTTTTTAACATTACGGGGATTGCACTGCGGCGGAAGGGAAGATGCCGCTGAAGCGACCGTCCGCAGGCGGAGAAGCCTGCGAGCAGGATTCTTTGTTTCATTCAGTACAGGAACTCTGCCCCAAAGGCAGGGAAAAGAACAAGTAAAGGGGAGAATGTATATGGGACACCAGTTAAAGAAGATGCGCCTGCCGGGCGGTATGGAAGCGGAAGAGAGGGCCTGCGGGGATTATGTCTGTCGATACTGTAAGGGAAAGGCCACGGCCTGTAACTTCGTAGCGGATATGTGCCTTCAGGTATATGCCCGCCACAACGGGCTCTGCGGCGCCTATGTTGAATCCGATCAATATGTGGGATATGTTACGGACTGTACGACCTGTACCTATGAGGGACTGGCCGGGGACTGCCGGTTTGGGGATCAGGGATCAGCCGCCCATGGCTGACGCTCATACCGGTGACAAAATAACAGCCTGCGGGAAACAGGTATTTCCCGGCGGCTGTTGTTTTTGTACCAGCATCAACTGTGACGGCAGTGACAGCAGGAATCATGCATTCACATTCTGGGGTGAATGGGGGGATTTCAGCTCCCCCACGGAGGAGCGCGCGATTTTTATGGCGGCTTTTGTCACAAAGAACGCAAATATGTAGCTTATGATAAACATAATAGGCCAGTCGTGTATCACGCTCTGGGTATATACTGCTGAAACACTGGGGATAAAGCCGGCTGCAGCGGCTGCCTCTATCTCCGGATTGTTAAAGACATTGACAGCGGTGAGCACAAGGGTGGCCGTGGTGTTAAAGAACAAGGTGGCCACAAAGTTTTCAAGGAGTACATGGGGCAATGTCTCGGGCTTCAGCCCCATTTTCCTGCCAAGGGCAAAGGACCAGTCCGTGAGGGGAAAGATCATGCCTGTCAGGGAGATCACAAGGAATGCGGTTCCCCAGTTCTTAACCAGCAGCGGCACTGTGAATGTGAGTTTGTCTACGAAGATTGCCGAGGTAGCCATGATCAGGGAGATGCAGATGGCTACCACGGATGATATGATCATACCAAAATGATTTTTGTAAAAATTCATAAAATACGTCCTTTCTGGTCTTTAATACAAAGCTTGGCGGTATGGATCCGCCATTCGATTTCTTTACAACCAGGGTTGGATAGCCGATACAAAGCGCTGCACAGGCCGGCAGACCTGTATCGGTGTTTCGTTTATACCCCCTAAATACTTTCTTTTCCTATCCCTCCTTAATCGTGGTGAACCAATGATGGACACCGTTTTATGGCGGCGGGCAGCGCCCTTTACCATCCATAAATGCGGTTAAAAACCAGGAGAACGCACAGGGTTTGTTTTCAGCCGCATCCTTTGCCGAATGAGATCATGGGTGCACAGGATTGAGTTACGGGTGCACGATCATAAGGGTGTCATCCAGTCCGCCAGCAGGCAGCATCAGCAGGGCGCCGTATTTGGCTTCCAGGTCCTCCACTGCCTTGGCAACGCCTCCGTATCCCACGTGGCGGCCTCCCTTTAGCAGGATAACGCCGCCCCGGGCCATGCGCGGAAAAAAGAATTCCAGTCCGGAAAAGGTGGGATTGTACAGGCAGGCATCCATATAAACCAGCGCAAATGTCTCATCCTCCATGTCAAAGGCGGTTTCAGGAAACCAGCCCTTTTTAATGATTACCTGTTCTTTTACCGGCATGCGCTCCATCAGTTTTTCTTCGTCCGCACCGGAGAACTGGCCGGCTTCTGCATTGGAACATGCGAGCTCCTGTTCTTTGGCGGTATCCCTTGGGTCAAATCCCTCAAAGGTGTCAAAGAGATAGAGCCTGCGGTCAGGCATCAGGGCATTGAGCTGCCAGGAGGTATCTCCGCGGTAACATCCCAGCTCCGCCACATTTCCCTCTATGCAAAGGCCTGTAAGCCGGCGGCAGATACGGCGCAGAACATTGCAGGTGGCGGAAAACTGCTGGCAAAGGTCCCGGATAAAGATGAGGTCGTTTAAAAATCCTGCCCGGATCGCCATGTATTGCAGTGCATGGCTTTTCTCAGGGTCCGTGGTGGCGATGACAATGATATCCGGCTGAAGGGCCACAGCCAGGTCAATGGGCATCACAGGCATGCCCTGGATCTCCTCCTTTAGCTCTCCTTTTTCCAGATCGGAGAATACGTTCCAGGTTTCAGCCCTGGTATCTCCCAGACCCACCAGTTTCATTTCACGTGGATTCAGCATATCCGCCACAGCCATCCCCATACTGTCGGCTCCAAGAATTACAACGGTCTTCATTTTCCAGCCCTCCTTGTCATCTATTTAACAATATTGTAGGGCGGCCAGGGGGAAAGGGCAAGTAGTGCAGGTCACACCTGATGCTATATTACATTTGTTGTTTGGCTTTCATCTGTAACCTGCCATACTTAATTATGGGGAAATGAAATGATATCATAGAAACATGATCTGACACATCCGGTGTGACGGGGAAACGGCCGGAAATACGGTGTACTCTCGGAATCTCCTGGAGTACACCACGAAAAACAGGAGGAAACTATGGACAAGGTTTCAATATGGATTAACGGGGTTGAGCGGAAATTTATCATTGGCGATGCGCAGGGGTGCGTCAAGCCTTCCGAGACGCTGGTCCACACGCTCAGGGACCGGCTGGACCTGACCGGCACCAAGATCGGATGTGACCACGGGGCATGCGGAAACTGTACGGTCATTTTAAACGGCGATCCGGTGGCATCCTGCATGATCTTAACGGCCGACTGCCAGGGGGCAGAGGTGACCACCATTGAGGGCCTGGAGGACCAGGACACAGGGGAGCTGAGCATACTACAGCAGGCATTTGTGGACAATTCCGCGTTCCAGTGCGGATTCTGCACTCCCGGCATTGTGATGTCCGCAAAGGCGCTTTTAGACAAAAATCCCGATCCCACCAGGGAGGATATCAGGGAGGCGCTGTCCGGCAATTACTGCCGCTGCATCAGCCATTACCAGGTGGAGGCTGCCATTGAGGACGCCATCAGGAGAATGAAGGATCTCAGAGCAAAGGGGGAGGCATAGTATGGGAGACAACAATTACAGATACATAGGCAGGCATGTAAACCGTGCAGACGGACGGGAGCTGATCTCCGGCCGCCGCCAGTTCATCGATGATGTCCGTATTCCCGGCATGCTCACGGCCAGGGTACTGAGAAGCCCTTATCCCCATGCCAATATCGTGGACATCCACGTAGAAAAGGCAAAGGCCCTTGCGGGAGTTAAAGCGGTACTGACTTATAAGGACGCCCCTGACTGGAAATGCGGACTGCCGCAGCACAGGAGAGTGCTGGACCGCAGGGTGCGTTTCACTGGGGACAGTGTGGCGTTGGTGGCTGCAGAAACCCTGGAGGCCGCTGACGAGGCATGCAAGCTCATAGAAGTGGAATATGAGGAGCTTCCCTTTGTATTGGACTGCGAGGAGGCGATCAAACCGGAGGCACCCCAGCTCTATGAGGAATTTCCGGGAAATGTCCTTCCAAAAGTCACACCATTTTCAGAGGAGCCCTTTAATCAGATCCATGTGGGGGATGTTGAGAAGGCCTTTGAAGAAGCAGCCTATGTGGCGGAGGGATATTACTGCTATGACAAGCTGCCACACCCCCTTCCGCCTGAATCACCTGGTGTGATCGCGCAGTGGACCAGTCCCAGCGCGGTAACCCTTTATTATAACGGCGGCGCACCCCATCTTCAGAAGTTTAACACGGAAGCATCCATTCCGGGGGTGGCGGTGCGGGTGATCGCATGCCATTCCGGCGGTTCCTACGGCAGCAAGCAGCTGATCCCCCATCTGGCCCTTCAGGCCATTGCCCTTGCACGTGAGACGGGCAGGGCTGTAAAGCTGATGATGGACCGTACGGACCATATGCTGTCCTATGAACTGCGCCAGGGAAGCCGTATCCGCGGCAAGGTGGGGATCACAGAGGATGGTATCATAAGTGCCATACAGGGCATGTGGTATATTGATTCAGGCATGTCCTCCACCTATGCCCAGGCAATGACCGCGGTAGGGCTGGGGGAAGCCCAGGCATTCTGCGGAAAATGCAAAAACTGGGATCTGGATACCATGCTGATCGCGACCAACCACAGTTCCCAGGCCCCCATCCGCGGTTTTGGCGGCCAGGAGTTAAAGGGCGCTTTGATCCCGCTTGTATGTACCGCCATCCGGGCAGCCCATATGGACCCCTATGAGGTGTTTAAGAAAAACTTTGTAAAGGCAGGGGATTCCTACATATGGCGTGATTACAAGTGGTGGGAGGTGCGTTCCGTGGACTTTACCGCCGCATTTGAGGAGTCAGCTGCCAAATTTGGATGGAAGGATAAATGGAAGGGATGGGAGGTTCCCACCTGGGTCAGTGAAGACGGAAAGCGTGCCATCGGCGTGGGCGTAGGGGTGCACGGCAATGCGGATATCGGGGAAGACCCTACGGAGGGATTTGTAAAGCTCCATCCCTTTGGAAGCGTGACCGTGGAAATGTGTATCGGAGAAACAGGAGGCGCCCAGCGCCATGCCATCCAGAAAATGGTTGCCGAAGTCATGAAGGTTCCCTTTGACGGTGTCCAGCTGGTGAATTCCGATACCCACGGCACAGGATATGATGCGGGAATGATCGGTTCAAGGGGAACTATTACCATGGGAACCTGTGCGGTCAGAGCTGCCAATGATGCCAGAAAGAAGCTGCTTAAGATGGCGGCGGAGAAACTGCACATGGGTGTGGATGACCTGGATACGGAGGATTTTCTGGTATTCCCCAAGGCTGATCCGCAGATGCGCCTGCCATGGATCGCTATTACAGGAACACCTGAGATGACCATCACCGGCATGGGACTTTACCAGCAGAACTTTGACAAACCCAACTTTGCCCTGTACTTTGCGGAGGTGGAGGTGAACCTGGAGACAGGGGAGGCAAAGCTGCTCCGTGCCCTGGAGGGTACGGATGTGGGACAGATCATTGACCCGGTGAATGTGCGGATGCAGGCTGAGGGATCCTTTGGCGCAGCGGGCGCGGATACAGCCCTGTTTGAGGAAATGGTCATGGACAAAAAGCTGGGCCGGTTTGTCAGCGGCAATATGATTGACTATAAATGGCGTACCTTTAATGAATTTCCGCCTTTTGACACGGTGATCCTGGAGGGACAGTTTGACACGGAATCCTTCCACGCATTGGGATTTGGTGAGATCAGCGGTTCACCCGCGCCCTCCGCCATCCTGATGGCAGTTTCCAATGCCATTGGAACGGAAGTAAAGGAATATCCCACCACGCCCACCGTTGTGTTAAAAGCCATGGGAAAGATCAAATAGAGAGGGAGGTATACCATGAAACAGTTTGAGCATGTAACTGTATCCAGCTTCGAGGAAGGGGCGAGGATCTTAAAGGAGGGCAAGGGAAAGCGTCAGGCCATGGCCGGGGGCTCGGATCTGCTTGGTATCTATAAGGACGGGATCCTGAAAACACACCCTGAGACAGTGGTGAATCTGAAGCAGATACCGGAATTTGACACACTTGAGGAAACGGACGGCTGGCTGGACATCGGGGCCGGATGCAAACTGAACAGGATAGCCGGGGACCGGGCAGTGAAGGATCTGTGCCCTGCACTGGCAGAGGCCGCCTATTCGGTTGCTTCCCCGCTGATCCGTTCCATCGGCACCGTGGGAGGAAATATATGCCAGGACGTGCGATGCTGGTACTACAGATACCCGGATACCATGGGAGGAGCGCTGGACTGCAAGCGAAAAGGGGGCAAAACCTGCTATGCTATCAATGGGGAGAACCGCTATCATTCCGTGTTTGGGGGAATGGCCTGTCATGGTTCCCCATGTGCCGGATCCTGTCCGGCGGGTACCGATGTGCCGGCTTATATGGCAAGACTGAGAAACGGGGACTGGGATGGGGCTGCCAGGATCATTATGGAGTATAACCCCATGCCCATGATGACCTCCCGTATCTGTCCCCATCCTTGCCAGGACGACTGCAACCAGTGTACATACGGCGACAGTGTGAACATCCATGGGGTGGAGCGGTCCCTGGGAGATTATATCCTGGAACACGCCGACATCTACTATGCAGCCCCGGAACATGAGACAGGAAAGACGGTCTCCATTGTGGGCGCAGGTCCGGGCGGATTGTCTGCAGCCTATTATCTGCGCAGGTCCGGCCACCAGGTGGTGGTATATGACCGCATGGAGAAGGCAGGAGGTGTGCTCCAGTACGGCATTCCCCACTACCGCCTGCCAAAGCATATAGTGGATGCATATGTGAAAGCGCTGGAACATATGGGAGTAGAGTTCAGGCTTGGCGTCCACGTGGGAAAGGATATCACCTTAGAGGAGATCAGGAAAAACTCCCACAGGGTGTACGTGGGGACCGGCGCCTGGAAACAGCCTGTGCTGGGTCTGGAGGGAGAGAACCTGACCCAGTTTGGCCTGAACTTCCTGGTGGAAGTCAACACATATCTGGAAAAGGCCATTGGAAGCCAGGTACTTGTATGCGGGGGCGGAAACGTGGCAATGGATGTGGCCCTTACCGCAGCCAGACTGGGAGCTAAGCATGTGAATCTGGTCTGTCTGGAGCAGGAACATGAGATGCCTGCCACGCCGGAGGAGGTTGCAAGGGCAAAGGAAGAGGGGGTGGAGATCTATCATGGCTGGGGCCTGGGAAAAGTGGTCACGGACAAAGACAAAAAGGTCACCGGCCTGGCAGCTAAAAAATGCCTGTCTGTTTTCAACGGGGAACACCGCTTTGCCCCTGTATATGAGGAGACGGAGCAGACATTCATCGAGGCAGATACCATCATATTGGCAACCGGCCAGAGGGTGGACCTGGATTTCCTGGGAGAGCGGTTTGGGGAACAGCTTAAATCCGCCCGAGGGCTGATCGAGGCCGACCTGGAATCCTTCCGGACAAAAGAGGAGGGAATCTATGCAGGCGGAGATGCTGTTACCGGACCTGACATTG
The DNA here is from genome assembly GCF_000954015.1 of Clostridium sp. FS41. Taxonomy (NCBI): domain Bacteria; kingdom Bacillati; phylum Bacillota; class Clostridia; order Eubacteriales; family Clostridiaceae; genus Clostridium; species Clostridium sp. FS41. The sequence continues at coordinate 27,767 of NZ_JYHN01000093.1, read as the reverse complement.
CCATCCGCGCCATCCTTGCGGGGCGTGTGGCAGCTGCGGGGATGGACCGGGAGCTGGGAGAAAAGGGAAGGATGATGCCAGGAGGGGATCCTGTTTCGGATGCCGGTTCGCCCCAGGCGGATCCATGGCTGCACTTTGACCCCAAAGCAGTGGAAGAGGAGGCGGCCCATAAGCTGGCGGAGGTTTCCCCGGAGGAGAGAACGCTGACAGGGGAGGACACGGCTTCCTTTGACCGGGAAACGGCCCAGGCCGAGGCGGGGCGCTGTATGAACTGCGGCTGTTATGCGGTGAGTCCATCGGATATAAGCCCGGTGCTTGTGATGGCAGGAGCAAAGATCATAACAACAGAGCGCACCTTGACGGCACAGGAACTGCTGACAAGGGAACTGACCGTACAGGATATCCTGGAACCGGGGGAACTGGTAAAGGAGATCCGGGTACCAAAGCTTAAGGGTGAGATGCATTATGATAAAAAGCGTGTGAGAAATGCCATTGATTTTGCTATTGTTTCCCTTGCGTCCTGCCTGGAGGTAGGGGATCATGTAATAAGGGATGCCCGGATCGTGTTTGGAGGCGTTGCGCCAATACCGTACCGTATGCCGGAGGTGGAGGAGTTCCTCAGAGGAAAAAGGGTGACGGAAGAGATGGCAGAAGAGGCAGCCGCGCTGGCTGTTCGGGATGCTGTTCCCATGGGGAAGAATGAGTACAAATTATTCATGATAAAGGAGCTGCTGGTAAATGCTGTCTTAAGGGCAGACAACAAACAGTAAAGGGAAAATTCAGTCCGTGATGAAGGGATAAAACTGTCCGTCATCACGGACTCCGGCTTTCCTCATCCTCAGGCTGGTGCTTAGGATGATATCCCTGCCGGTACAATCAAGATTGATCCACAGGGGATAAAAGCCCTCTTTCCATGTAAAAAGATGCAATACCTCATTGAAGGTACAGGTCCTCTGCCTTGGGAGAAAGAGAAGTCTCATCATATCATCTGCAGAGGAGTAGTTTTTGTTTTTCTCCATAACAGGGCACACGGTGAAAAGACGATGCTGGTAATCCTTTATGCCCATGTGGGTGCAGGCATGGATGAAATGCTGTTTGAAATCAATGTTGTCCATTTTGTCCCTCCAGATATGTGCCGGTCAGGAAGATGAGCCGTCCTGAACTGTTACTGTCTGTATTAAAAATACACTATAAGACAAACAAAATCAAGTAAGAAAATGCGGCCGTTTAAGGCCGCACGATCACAGCGCTTCCATGAAGGTCGCAAAGGGGGACCAGTACAAGAGGATGGCGGCATTTCTCATAGTCCTCAACCGCCTGGCGTGCTCCCTGGAAGCGTTCATTGTTATAATCATGGAGAAGGATCATGCCTCCGGGGGACAGACGGGGATAAAAGTACTCCAGCCCGGATAAAAGGGGGGCGTAGAGGTCTGCATCCAGACTGACCAGTGCATAGTTCTCATCCTCCAGACCCTGTGCAGTTCCCGGAAAATACCCTTTACGTATCACTGCGTTTTGGGGAAACGGAAGACGGTTCAGTACGGCTGTTTCACTTGTATCCGAAAATTCACCCTTTCTTGCCCGGGAACATCCAAGGGCTTCCTCCTTCTCAATATCCCGCGGATCAAATCCCTCAAAGGTATCAAACAGATACAGCCTTCTGTCAGGAAACAGCGCGTTCAGTTTCCAGGCGGTATCCCCTTTATAGACCCCCAGCTCCGCTATATGGCCGGGGATTTTCTGGCAGTGAAGACGCTTGGCCATCTGGTTTAAGGTAGCGCTCCTTATGTCAAACTGCTCATAAAGGTCCCGGAGAAGAATAAATTCTCCGTGGAAACCAGAGTGGACCGCCTGGCTCTTTAACTGTCCGGACCGTGCCGGGTCCGTAACGCCCGTGATGATATAGTCAGGTTCCAGGCGCACTGCCTGGTCCACGGAAAGAATGGGAACATCTGCCGGGAATCCCCTTTCCTGTTTCTCTGTTTTGTTTAAATGATAGAGGGACGGATCATTATCTCCAAATCCCACTAATTCCATATATTCCGTATTAAGAAGCCTGGATATCCCCCGTCCAAACTGGCCCGCGCCCAGGATGATGACAGTTTTCATCGTTCCCTCCCATTGGTCTTCCGCCTTTTCAGGCGGTGATTATATTCTCTCTGTATAACATAATACTGGAAACTGTAAAAGAAATCAATGCTACCATTATAGCACTTACATCACCTGTAAATATTTGATATAATGTAGCATATACTACTGGTTGTTAAAAACATGACAGTGTTATAATATTGTTAAAACGAAACGGGAAATTTTGGGGCTGTTGTAGTGAAAATTCACAAAAAGAGAGGGTGGGTTGGGTGAATCAAGTACCGAGTGCTGCTGTGCAGATGCCGCATGCAAACTTTGTCTCGCGTCTGTTGTATCTTCCAAGGGGAATATCCAGGCTGGAAAAGCTGGGACAAAAGAAATCATTTCCCAAGAACCATATGCTAGTCCAGGCGGGAACCAGGACCAACTATTGCTACATTGTAAAAAAGGGCAGGGTGGCTGCCTTTGAAACCACTGTGACGGGGGAGGAAAGGATCTATAATTTCAATGAAAGCAATTCCATTGTTCTGGAAGGAAACCTTCTCTTTGACCAGGAATCCCCTGTGAATTTTAAGACGGTCCAACCGTCAGAATTAGTCTGTATCACCAAGGAGATGCTGCTGGAGGGGATTGCCGGCGATCCGCAGCTGGCCATGGATATCATGGAATCCCTTTCCACCAAGTTCCTGTCCGCAATGGAGCAGGTACGGCATACGAATTTTCACAATGCCGGGTGGAAAATCTGCGATCTCCTTCTTATTTTTGCGGAGCACTACGGCGTGCCCTATGACGGGAAGATCCTGATCAAGGAAAAGATAAGCCAGCAGCTGCTCTCCAACCTGCTGGGAATAAACCGCGTTACGGCGGTGAGGGCCATCAAGGAGCTGAAAGAGATGGCGCTGATCGAACAGATCAATGGATTTTATTGTATCAGGAGCCTGGAGCAGCTGAAGCGGCACCAGGAGCGGATCTGCCAGTGATTGTGATAACTGGCAGCAATAAGCTGAATATGGCTCGGACAGGCCATTTCCGGAATGATGTATAACTGGAAATGGCTCGTTCGGGCTTTTGCTATGCCTATATTGCTTATACAACCCCCTCCATTGTATTATAGGTTTAATCAATACATAGGATTTGTTTTAAGTATTTTACATTTTGAAGGGAAAATATTATAATTCTTCTGTAAGATAGTTACAATAGTCTGTCATTTATAAACTATGAAAAGGAAGGTCAAACATGGGTATTGCAACGGAATTATCAAACTATTCACTAAACCTGAAGTACACAGATTTGCCAAAAAAGGTGGTGCATGAAGCAAAGCGTGCATTGCTAGACTCCATTGGCTGTGCCATTGCCGCATATGACAGCGAAACAGGCGTTATTGTGCGCAAGGTGATCGATGCCTTTGAAACAGGCGGCGGATCTACCATTATTGGAAGCGGAAAGAAAACCCTTCCCCATTATGCCGCCCTGGCAAACGGCGTTATGCTGCGTTACTGGGACTTTAACGACAGCTATCATTTTCCCATGGGAAAGATGCTGAGCGGCAGCCATCCAAGCGAGATCATCCCCACTTGCCTGGCAGTGGGAGAGGGGGAACAGATTGACGGAAAAGAACTTCTTACCAGTATTGTCCTGGGATATGAATTGTCCGGGCGGTTTATACGGGCTATCCGGCGTCTTCCGCTGGAAAACAGGGGCTGGAACTTTGACAGCCGCGGCGCCTTCATCACTCCCCTGGTAGCAGGCCGTTTGATGAAGCTGAGCAGGGAACAGATGGAGAATGCCTTTGGAATTTCCGGTTGCAGGGACATGATACTGGGAATCCTGGATGCCTCAGGTGAGACTTATACCATGGCAAAGAATATGCGTTTCCCCTATTCAGGACATAATGGTATCCTTGCAGCAATGCTTGCAAAAGAGGGATTTACCGGTCCGGTGCGTGTACTGGAAGGCAACCATGGATTTAACAGTGTGGTGGTATCCAATGATTTTGACTTTGAGGAATTATTAAAAGAGGACGAGTTTAAGATCCTGGACAATGACTATAAGCCCATGGTTGCCAATCGTTCCTCACAGGGCCATTTAAGCGCCACCTTGGAGAATGTGCGTAAATATGACATTAAGCCGGAGGATGTGGATCATGTGGAGGTATTTTCCACGGCCCGTGTTGCGGAGCATACCGGGGATCCCGCGAAAAAATATCCCACAAACAAAGAGAGTGCGGACCATAGCGCATGCTTTATGACAGCAGTGTCAATTGTGGACCGTTCCCTGGGAATTGCCCAGTTTACGCCCGAAAAATACAACGATCCTGTGATCAAGGATTTGATTGGGCGGATTACTATTTCAGCGGATGCAACATTGGATAAATATGACTGCGGCGGTATCTCTGTGATATACATGAAGGATGGGACCGTACATAGAACCCTGGTGGAATATCCTCTGGGTTCCCGGAAGAATCCTATGACAGATCAGGTGCTGGAGGATAAATTCATGGGAAATGCCATGCTTTTTATGAGTAAAGAGAACGCTAGGAGAGTGGCTGATGCCATCTGGAATATTGACCAGTGTGGCTGTGTGGGAGATTTTATGAAACTGCTTGTAAATGGCTGATTTGATTGGGAGGCGTTGAGATACATGACTGAAAACCTGACCAGAAGACTGATACGGGAACATCTCGTTTCAGGCGATATGAAAGCGGGGCAGGAGATTGCCCTGAAGATCGATCAGACTCTGACACAGGATGCTACAGGCACAATGGCATATCTGGAGTTTGAGTCCATTGGAATCCCCCGGGTTAAGACAGAACTTTCTGTCAGTTACATTGACCACAACTGTGTCCAGATCGGTTACCGCAATGCAGATGATCATGTGTTCCTTCAGACCCTGGCAGCTAAATATGGAATCTATTTGTCAAAGCCGGGAAATGGTATCTGCCATCAGGTACATCTGGAACGCTTTGGGATTCCCGGCAAGACCCTTCTGGGGTCGGACAGCCATACACCTACGGGCGGCGGCATCGGAATGCTGGCAATTGGTGCAGGCGGGCTGGACGTGGCAATGGCAATGGCCGGAAAACCATTTTATGTAAAAATGCCCCAGGTGGTAAATGTCAGGCTTCACGGGCGGTTAAAACCTTGGGTCAGTGCAAAGGATATTATTCTTGAGATCCTGCGCCGCCTGTCAGTTAAAGGGGGTGTGGGAAATGTATTGGAATTCAGTGGTGAGGGGGTTGACTCACTTACCGTCCCCCAGCGCGCGACTATCTGTAATATGGGGGCAGAGACAGGAGCCGCCACCTCCATCTTTCCCTCTGATAACCGGACTTATGAGTTTCTAAAAGCCCAGGGCAGGGAAAACTGTTACAGAGAACTTACTACAGGAACCGGCTGTCAATATGACCAGGTTATGGACATCAGTCTGGAGGAGGTGGAGGCCCTGGTGGCACAGCCACATATGCCTGACAGGGTAGTTCCTGTCAGGGAATTAAAGGGGATGAAGATAGACCAGGTATTTATAGGTTCCTGTACCAATGGTTCCTACACGGATTTGGTGAATGTGGCGAAAATATTAAAAGGACGCACCGTACATCCTGATATTGAGGCAGCTGTCTCCTGCGGTTCAAAGCAGGTAATGCATATGCTTGCGACTAATGGATATCTGGCCGACCTGATCGCCTCCGGTGTGAGGGTGCTTGAATGTGTGTGCGGTCCCTGCGCAGGAAACGGATATTCTCCCAGTACAGGGGGAGTCTCTCTTAGAACGAATAACCGTAATTTCGAGGGACGCTGCGGTACGAAGGATGCAAAGATTTATCTCGTAAGCCCGGAGACAGCAGCAATGTCTGCCCTGACCGGCTGCTTGACGGATGCCCAGGAAGCAGCGGACCGGTTGAGAGATGTACAAATACCGGAGTATTTCTATTGTGATGACCGCATGGTCATTCCTCCGGCAGATTCTGGGGATGGACTTGTTGTTATAAAGGGGCCCAACATTAAGGGTCTGCCCCAGTTTTTACCCCTGCCTGAACGGATCAGCGTCAGGACTGTGATCAAAGTGGGTGATAATATCACCACAGACCATATCATACCTGCCAATCCGGACATTGTACAAATGCGTTCCAATATCCCGGCTATTTCACGGTTTGTGTTCCATGGGATAGACCCCGGATTCGCAGACCGGTGTGACGTCTTTGGCCCGTCTGTTATTGTGGCGTCCCAGAATTATGGACAGGGTTCCAGCCGCGAACATGCTGCTCTGGGGCCAAAGTATCTGGGGGTAAAGGTGGTTATGGCCAAGTCATTTGCCCGTATCCACAGCCAGAATCTGGTGAATTTTGGGATCCTGCCATTGGAATTTACGGATGAACAAGACTACGAGGATATATGCCAGGGAGATGTGATCGAGATGGAACATGTGGCGGATAATTTGGAGAGGAATGAAATCCAGGCCAAAAACCAGAGGAGCGGTCATACCTACAAATTACATCATACCCTAAGCGGACGTCAGATCGAGACCATAAAGGCCGGAGGCCTGTTAAGACAAGCAGGATTGGAATAAGAGCAGGCTGGGATAGGGCATTCTTGTCTTTTATGAGCGACAGAGAGGAAATCAATATGAATAAATGTAAAGTGTTCGTTCCATATGGCGGATTGGGCATGGGAATCAGTGAGGAATCATTTCAAAGAGCCATTGCCATGAAGCCGGATATTATCTCCACTGATGCGGGGTCCACAGATTCAGGACCTTATTACTTGGGAGCCGGAAAATGTAAATATGCCAGGGAAGCGATTAAAAATGATACCAAAAGAATGATCGTGGCTGCTCATAAACTTCATATACCTATTACCATTGGCAGCTGCGGCACCTGTGGTGTGGATGACGGCGTGGATTTTATGGAAGACGTCTGCCGGGAAATCTGCCGGGAGGAGGGTATTACGGTCAAGGTTGCAAAGATCTATTCTGAACTGAGCAGGGAGACTGTCAATGAAAAGCTGGGCAGTGGGAAGATTAAGCCGCTTGAACCTGTGATGGAACTTGACCAGGAAAAGGTTAACAAATGCAGCCACATAGTGGGGGTGTTGGGGGCAGAACCATTTATAGAGGCCCTGAAGAACGGCGCAGATATAGTCCTGGCCGGGCGTACTACGGATACGGCTGTCCTGGCCTGTATGCCTTTGCTGAAAGGATGCAGCCCTGCCGCGGCCTGGCATGGTGCAAAAGTATGTGAGTGCAGCGGCACATGTACCACCAGCCCGCAGAGCGGCGGTATTGTACTTACGGTTGACGAAAGCGGATTTGAGGTGGAGTCCCCTGCCAGGGACAGCATTTGCACTCCCTTTACGATTTCCGCCCATCTTTTATATGAGAATGCAGACCCCTTTTATCTGGTGGAACCAGGTGTGATCGTGGATGTCTCTGAGGCGGATTATATACAACTTCCCGAAGGCCGTGTACGAGTGGAAAACACCAGGATCTGGCAGACCTCCTATACCATGAAGCTGGAGGGAGCCGGACCGGCAGGTTATCAGACCATAACACTTGTGGGGATCCGAAACAGGATTGTGCTTAAGGATCCGATGAGCTGGCTTGACAAGCTTTCCGCTCATGCGGACCAAAAGCTGGGATCATTAGGGTATGACCCTGATTCCTATTCTTACAGCCTTCGTCCTTACGGCTATCAGGCAGTCTATGGAGGAGATGTGCCTGAGGGTTACATCCCTAATGAACTGGGGGTTCTGCTGACCGTTACCGCAGATGACCAGGAGACAGCCACAAAGATAGCAAAGGTGTTTAACCCCATTTTGCTTCATTTTGAAGTGGCAAAGAATACTCCAAAGCCTTCTTTTGCATTTCCCTTTTCTCCCGCTGAGGTGGAGAAGGGAAGGATTTATGAATTTCAGTTGAACCATGTGATCGAACTGGATGATCCCTTTGAACTGATACGCATGGAATATGTGACCATAGATGGGAAGGAGGAATAAAATTGGAAATATTTAGCGAAGTGGCACACTATATACGCTCTAAAAATGCAGGCCCCTTCTGGATCACTATTGACGTGTTCTGTGGGGATGAGGAACGGTACAAGGTACTTTCTAAATCCCCAAGTTTGAATCCGGAGGTGATCGCCCGGGCTTATAAGGTGAATCCGGATAGCGTCCGAGTGTTCTTTCTGCCGTCTATTCATACCATTAAAATATCATATCCCAGGGCCCGGCCCCAGGGTTCCAAGTATGAAAGGGATATGCATGCCGGGCAGCAGTATGTGGAGTTGGGAAATCTTCCTGTGTAATGAAAAAATATCATATTGGCAGGTGAAATTATGAAACGATATGCATATATAGGCTGTCGTACAACCCGGGAGAGAGATGCCTGTGGAAATGGGATCGAAGTTTATCAGGTCAATGACATTACCGGCGGATGGCAGCATATGGGAACGGTTAAGACCTTGGAAAACCCATCTTATCTTGCATTTGACAAAGAAGGGCAGTATCTGTACGCAGTACATGGGGATACCACCAAAGCCAGTGCTTTTTACCTGGAACCAGGGACCGGTATGCCTCAGGCAATTAATTCCGTTGAACTGAAAGGGAGCAATCCTGTTTTTCTTCTTCCGGACCATACAAATCAGGACATGCTGATCGCTTGTCTGGGATCCGGCAACATAGTGGCGGTCCAACGTAGAGAAGACGGGGGCCTTGGAGGTGTTGATGCACAGTATATGTTTCCTGGTAATGAAGATGTGCAAAAGATGACCTGTCCTCATCAGATCTACTATGATATGGATGAGAAATATCTGATCGTATCCTTAAAGGGCATAAAAAAACAACAATTCCTGCTAAGGAGGGACTGGCCGTTTTTCGGTTTACCCCCGAAGATGGATTCCATAAGATCCAGAGCATCAGCGGCAGGAATTTTGACCATTGCCGTCAGGTCACCGTCCACCCGGGAAATCGTTTTGTCTATCTGCTCAACGAACTGCAGAGCCGGGTTATATCACTTTATCTGGAACAGTCCACCGGCCATATGACTCCATTCCAGGTGTCCCAGACACTTCCGGATAATTGTGTAGATACCGGTTCCCTACTGGCAGGTACCCTTTGCTGTACCAGGGATGGACGCTATCTGTACGTTTCCAACAGGGGACATGACAGCATTGCAATGTTCCGGGTGGAACAGGAGACCGGAAGGTTATTAAATATCGGATGGGTTCCCTCTATGGGGCACCAACCAAGATTCATATGCCTTGATCCATTATCCCGTTATTTGTATGCAGCCAATGAAAAAAGCCATACGATCATCCAATACAGAATTGAGGAAAACGGCCTGTTAACCTATACAAACAATGTAATTGAAACCGGCAGCCCGGTCTGCATTATCTTCGGGCCCTGACGTTTGGAGGAACGCGGATGGATATTCGTGAGTTCAGTTATATATTAGCAATTGTTGAACATGGAAGTTTTACAAAGGCAGCTAATGCCCTGTATATTTCCCAGCCGTCCCTGAGCCTGTACATTAAAAATATCGAGAGGCGTTTGGGATTTACCTTTTTTAACAGAGCGAACAGAAAATTAATTTTGACCGAAGAGGGGCAGGTATATGTGGATTATGCCCGGAAGATCATGGAACTTAATAATGATATGATGGAGGATCTGGAGCGGCTGGCGGTCAGGAGGAAGATCTACTGCCGTGTGGGGTTGACAATGACGCGGAGTATGGATCTGATGCCTTTGTTTATGTCAAGGATGCAGGAACGTTATCCAGGTATATGTGTGGAGGTGGTGGTTAGTAAAACCAATGATCTAATCAACAGTGTACTCAGCCAGGAACTGGATTTTATCCTAATCAACAAGGCATTTGAAAATAGTGAACTGGAGTACGTCAGCCTGTATGAGGATCAGATGGTGATTGCAGTCAACCGGAAAAACCCGGTGAGACAATATGCGCAGGAAGTGCCGGGTTCGGATCTTCGCAGCATTGATATGAAATTCCTGACCGGAGAACCGGTGGTCACGTTTCAGGCCGGAAACTGGCAGCGCCGTATGATGGAATATCTTTTCAGCATGCAGGATGCAACTCCTAATATTATTTGTGAAACCAATAACCACTTATCCGCGCTGGCACATGTGAAAGCCGGGCTGGGTATTGCAACACTTGTGAAAAGCGGCATCCGCAGATTTGTGGATGATGATGCGCTGGAATTCCTTTCCGTGCAGAATCCTTATCCCTGTATAGAGTTTGTAATTGCATACCTTAAGAACAGAGCAATGTCCGATACTGCCAATAGTGCTGTAAACGTAATTGAGGAAATTATCCACTCTTCCTATAAGGAGGAGACAAATAACGCAAGTGGTCGTCAAACATGGAATAAGAGCACGTGAACGTGCAGGAAAGGATGGATAGAATATGAAAAAGAGTCTAAGAATCAGTACCCTGTTATTAATAATGGTTATGCTCATGTGTGGATGCAGTGCAAATTCAAAACCTGAGGTTCAGAGCGGTTCCCAATCCGGCTCACAGCCGAAAGCCAGTGCGCCTTCCAGCAGTGCAGCGGGTAAGGCTGGAGCAGGAACTGAGGAGGATTACCCCAAGAATCCTATTACCCTGGTTGTTCCATTCTCAGCCGGAGGTTCCATCGATACTTTGTGCCGTACCCTGGGGCCATTTATGGGAAAAGAGTTAGACACCAATTTTGTGATTGAAGATATGCCTGGCGCCGGTTCCCAGGTAGGCCTGACCTACCTGGTCCAGACAGCTAAAGCAGATGGGTATACTCTGTCTGAGGTTTCCGAACCCCATATGAGTTTCTCCATTGCGGTCCAGAAGGCTCCTTATACAGTGGATGATTTTGCATTCCTGGGTATGATCCAGGTGGATCCGGTTGCCATGATCGTCAAGCAGGAAAGCCAATGGAATACCATGGGTGAACTCATCGATTATATTAAGCAAAATCCTGGAAAAGTTGCTATCGGGTGCACACAGATGAGCGGCCCTCAGGTGGTGATGCTTTATATGCAGCAAAGTATGGATCTGGATTTTACCATTGTTCCATATGAAGGCGGAGGCGAAGGAAGGGCTGCCCTGATTGGTGACCATATTGATGCTTACTTTGGTTTTGTGCAGGCAAACTACAGCATGAATGATATTGGTAAGTGCCTGGCGATCGGATCCGACCAGCGTTCCCAGCTGTGGCCTGATGCGCCAACCATTGCAGAGGCGGTTCCTGATGATTCCGGATTTGCAGATATTGCGGTTCAAATGGCAAGCTACAGGACCATTGCTGTGCCTGCTGCTTTTAAAGAACAGTATCCGGAGCGGTTTGAAAAGCTGGCGCAGGCACTGGAAACCGTATTTAACAACACCGAGTATCAGGCTGAATGTGAAAAGACAGGCCAGTTGGAAATTATGGAGTGGCATGACAGCGCAGAGGCAACGGAGATGGTCCATCAGTCCTTTGAACTGCTTTCTGGTATGGCGCACTATTTTGAATAAAGGAGGTGTGGGAGTTGAAAATCGGAAAATACCGTATTGGGTTAAAATCTTCCACCTGCCTGCTGGTACCGCTGATCATGTGGGGAATCGTGATCGCTTATATGCTGCAAAGCAGAAGCCTGTATTCAGATAATGCGATGCTGCTTGTAAGATGGTGCTTTTATGCAATGATCATCTTTACCATCCTTTCCGTGAAAGGGGATCTGACCATTCAGAGGGAAGGGGATATAAAGGATGAGCCGGTGAAAGGAAATGCACCGGGAGGATTAAGCCATGAAACAATCAGGCTGTTTGTATTTATTGTTAGCATAGGAGTTTATCTGGTGATCATGGAGTGGCTGGGATTTATCATCACAACACTGGTCTTTATTGCTGGTATGATGTTTTATCTGGGGGTGAGGAGTAAAAAATTAATGGTTTTAGTTCCTGTCTGCCTTACGATGCTGATTTATCTTATGTTTGATGTGTGGCTGTCAATCACCCTTCCCGTCAGCATATTTGGCTTTTGACAGATGCGGACAGACAGTTCTGTCCGTACCTGCTGAAAGCAGAAAGGATAATTGGATTACTTATGATTGAATGGACTTCATTTTTTGCCGGAGCATGCCAACTTCTTAATCTGCAGATCATCCTTCTGATGATCGCAGGCATATTTTTTGGTATACTGTGCGGCGCGATCCCGGGTTTTAGTGCAAGTATGGCAGTAGTAGTGGTACTTCCCCTGACCTTCAGCATGGAGCCTTTGGTTGCAATGGTATTTTTGTGCTCCATCTATGTGGCGGCGGTCTATGGGGGGTCTATTACTGCAATTTTAATCAATACACCGGGTACTGCTAACTCTGCGGCCACATCTTTTGACGGGTATCCCATGACATTACAGGGAAGGGCGGGTGAAGCTTTAGGACTGAGCATTGGCGCTTCCTGTATCGGCGGTGTGATCAGCTACGGGTTTATGCTGGTATTGATGTATCCGATCGCGGCATTTGCCGTGAAGTTTGGTTCTGCGGAAATGTTCCTTTTGGCAGTATTCGGGCTGACCATTATCGGGGGGATCAGCGAAGGCGGACTTTCCAAGGCGCTTCTGGCCGGACTTTTTGGAGTGATCGTTTCAACTGTGGGGATTTTTCCTGCCGGTTCCATTAGAGGTCACTTTGGCAGTCCATGGCTCTTGGACGGACTTCCTACTGTCCCCACCATCATCGGATTCTTTGCCCTGTCAGAAATGTTTAATATGCTGAATAAGGATTTTGTGGTCGAGGGGACGAATGTAAAGCGCAGTGTAAAGGAGATTGTAAAAGGAACCCTAAAGCCTCTAAAGTCTCCTGGCAACCTGTTCCGTTCCAGCCTGATCGGTACCTTTATCGGGGCTGTTCCGGCGGCGGGAGGTACGATCGCCAGCTTTATCAGTTATAATCAGGCTAAACAGGCATCAAAAGATCCGGACAGCTTTGGAAAGGGAAATCCGGAGGGAGTGATCGCCAGCGAGAGTTCCAACAACGCGTCCACCGGAGGGGCGCTGATCACCATGTTTGCATTGGGGATTCCAGGAAGTTCCACTACGGCAATTATGATGAGTGCCCTGATGATACAGGGACTTCAGCCAGGACCCCAGCTGTTTATGAACCAGATGCCCCTTGTTTATGCCATTATCATTGCATTGTTTCTGAGCCAGGTGGTGATGTGGATTGCAGGTGTGATGTTTTCCTACTCCCTGTCCGGCGTGCTGAACGTATCCACCAAGATCCTTGTTCCGGTGATCAGCGTGCTGTGTATGATGGGGGCGTTTGCCATCAGGAAGAGTATGTTTGACTGTGTGCTGGTCTTGATCTTTGGCATCATCGGTTATCTGATGAAGAAAAACGGATACCCAACCATTGCCACAGTGCTTGGTATTATCCTTGGCCCCATTGCAGATACGAATCTGATCCGAACCACCATACGCTTTCAGGGAGATTATTCTGTATTCTTTACCCGTCCGATCTGCATTGGTCTTTTGATTTTAACTGCTGCAGGGATCCTGGTTCCCATTATAATGCGCAAACGCCGTGAATCAGGACGGGCATCATAAAACGATTATATTAATTTAGTTAAGGAAAATGGAGGAGGAGGTCATGTCCTTTGTTCTGAATGGGGTTTCTTACCTGATGCTGTCGGTATTTGTGATATCGGCCCTTGGGTATATGCTTGGTCGGATTACGATCAGGGGCATCAGTCTTGGTACGGCAGGTGTATTTATCATCGCACTGATTTTTGGTGCATTGTTTGGTGATGATCTGGCCGCACAATTTGTTATAGTGGATGTGAGCTATGCATCGCAGACGTTGAAGATCGTTGAAAATCTGGGTCTGATCTTTTTTGTATCCGCGGTTGGTTTTATTGCAGGTCCCAATTTTTTTAAGAATCTGAAAACAAACTATAAATCCTATGTTTTGTTGGGCCTGGTGATCATTATTGCAGGGGGGCTGAGCGCGGTCGGGTGCATCTGTGTGGGGCGTTTACTGGAGTCCCATCACCCGCTGTTTGATTCCAGGGAACTGACAGCCATCATAGCCGGTTTGTTTTCAGGTGCACTGACCTCTACACCTGCTTTTTCAGCCATTAAAGAAACTGTTGCAGCCCCCTATCAGGATGCAGTGACTGTTGGCTATGGCATAGCATATTTGTTTGGTGTGATCGGAGTGGTGCTGTTTGTGCAGATCATGCCGAAGATTGAACACGTGGACATGGAGGAAGAAAGAAAAAAGATCACATCGGTGGATATGGGAACAGTGAAAACAAGCCAGAGAGAGCTGATCCATATGGACCCATACGGCTTTATGCCCTTTGCGGCCGCAGCTGTGGCAGGGATATTGGTGGGTACCATGAAAATTTTCCATTTCTTTTCACTGACAACAACCGGCGGAACGCTGCTGGTTTCCCTTTTGTTTGGTCATTTTGGCCACTTTGGTCCTGTTAATGTGACTCCGTCAAAAAAGGTTTTGGAAACCTTCCGTGAGCTTGGCTTGATGTGTTTTCTTATAGGCGCAGGATTTGCAGGGGGAATGAGTTTTGTAAAATATTTTAAGGCAGTCTATTTCCTGTATGGTATTGTAATGACTGTTGTACCAATGCTTGCAGGGTACATTGTGGCGAAATATTTATTGAAAATGAGTCTGTTGAACAGCCTTGGCTCCATTACCGGAGGAATGACGTCCACACCGGCCCTTGGCACATTGATCCATGTAGTGGGGTCCGATGACATTGCGTCAGCCTATGCAGCCACTTATCCCGTTGCATTGATAGCAGTAGTGCTTATATCACAGCTGATTGTGATTCTCCTCTAAAAAGCCCGCACAATACCGGAAACTAAGGGAACCTGATTCTGGTTCTTGATTTTCTTCCAAGTTCTGTTTTATAGTATTAAGAACCTGGAGTGTCTGGTTGAACAGATTGAAAAGGGCCGCCCTCCTCTGCGGGAAACCATGAAAGGTGAACTGGTGGAGCGGAAATCCGTCCGCGGGCTGGAAGAGACTTAGTCATTGCAGCCTGCGGCGCCCCTGATCCGGCAAACTGCGCGCCCTTCCTTGGAATCCAGGGTCAGGGTGGCGCGGGATCCGCTGACATCATACAGCTTTACAATGTCTGCCAGTTCCTCCTCCTGGGGCCACAGCTCCTTCAGAATCTCAGGACATCTGGCCAGCAGGCCGGGCTGGTAAAGGCGGGTCTTACTGTTGTCGTTGATAGCGCCGTAATAAACGTCTGCCTCCACCATGTCCTGGAACATGTGGCTTCCGTAGGACAGGTCGGGATGATAGCCGGCTTTGTCATAAGCCACCTCGCAGATGGCATTGAACTGGCTGATCTCTGAATAGACCACCGGAACTCCAAGTTCAGGGGAGGAGGTTCCGATCCGTCCCGGAACAAGAAGCATCAGCTTCTTGTCCGTATCCTCAAAATGCTGGTTGATCCGGCTGATGAGCCGGGCCACGTCCGGCTTTTTTGCATATGGGTATTCATAGTATTTCTGGGGATCCACCCACACGATATAATCCATGGTTTCTTCCTTGGAGCGCCGCATGGAGGTCCTGCGCACATCAAATAAAAGCTGATGGTCCACACCCTCAGGTATATGGACCTGTTCCGAAAGGGCAGCCTGCAGGGGGCGGCACTGCAGCAGATTCAGGCGCCATATCCCTTCCTCCGGGCTGGTAATGGCAAATTCCACATCCACCGGCCGTTCATAAGCTGTTTCCAGCATTTTCATCAGATCGCGCATCATATGTATAAAGTCTAAGTTGTCCACCAGTCCCTGACAGTCCGCAAAATATACCTTTCGGTAAATATGCCGCTGGGCCAGCATGTCCTCCGCCTCCGTATCATGGCTTAGGACCATTTTTCCCTGCCATTTTGGAAGCAGTTCTATGATCTGCTCCAAGGGTTTGGTACAGAGCTGTCCGGCGGTAAAGTCCAGCACATCCACCTGGCGCTGCGAGAACTTATGCCTCTCAGCCATGGTGGTGCGCAGATTGGCCTGGGCGCGGTCCAGGCATATAAGCCGTGGGTAATCCCCCGGAGTCCGTTCCACCGCCCTGGTCCCAAGCCCCATGACCATGCGGAGCATACCGGCCTCCGGGTTCAGCTGTTCCATCCATTTATAGGGATTGTAGGAACAACCCATGCCTGCAGCCACCGGCAGATAGAAATCACCGTACGCCTGTCCGGCCACGGGCTGGATCAGCAGGGCCATCTGTTCATCCACATCCAGTAAATGGCGTTTCCTGCGGTATTCAATGGCCTGCTCGTTCATTACGCTGGCATATACCCTGCGCACCGCGCATTCCAGTTCCTCCAGCCGATCTTCCTTTGTACCCTGGTTCATGCAGAAAACGGATTCATATTTTCCTGAAAAGGCATTTCCGTATCCATCCTCCATGATGCTGCTGGAGCGCACAATGATGGGGGTGGACCCATAGTGGTCCAGCATTTCTCCCAGCTCTTTAAGTATATCATCCGGAAGGCGGCCGTTTTGCAGCCTGTTTGTCAGCTCGTCCGTTTCCTTAAAATCATCTTTTTCCAGTCTGTGCCGCGCTTTTAACTCAGAGCAGCGGTTCAGGACCAGATACCTGTAAAATACATCCGTACCGATAAAAAAAGAATCGTGAGGTTCCACGTAGGCCGCGTAATCCGCCATCATAAGTTCGATCAGCTTTCTGGCCACAAGAAGTCCGCAGGCTTTGCCGCCAATGACGCCTCCGCCTATTTTCCGGTCCCACACATGTCTGAAATCATCATCTGTAAAATGTTTCAGGATCAGCTGCTCCATGTGGCTTTCCGTTGTCATGATCTGGTTGCAGATGCATTTGCGTTCTTCTCTTGTTAAATTTTCTTTTATTAAGATCTGTGGATAGTCTGCCATTTGCCATCCTCCTGATAAGGTAGTGTTTGTCTTACTATTATAACAGAAAAAAGGCCGGATGGAAGAAAATTGATCATTTCTATTGACATATATCCTGTATGGATCTACAATTTAGTATACAAATGTATACTAAATTGTAAGTAAAGCAATAAAAGGTACGGATAAAGGAGATCTGCATATGGATAAGATCAATCTATCGGACGGGGAATGGAAACTGATGAACCTGCTGTGGCAGAACCCGCCCAAGACCATTACCCAGCTGACAAAGGAGCTGGAGGAACTGACCGGATGGAAACGTAATGTGATCATTACCATGCTGA
Source organism: Clostridium sp. FS41 (assembly GCF_000954015.1). Lineage (NCBI taxonomy): Bacteria > Bacillati > Bacillota > Clostridia > Eubacteriales > Clostridiaceae > Clostridium > Clostridium sp. FS41. The sequence goes on along the minus strand of NZ_JYHN01000093.1, from coordinate 10,469 downwards.
AACGTTTGGAGGCCAAGGGCGCCATCCGCCACCGGGAAGGAGAGCGGGCCAAGCTGTTCTACCCGGCGGTGGACAGGGAAGGGACTGTCCTGGAGGAGACGCGGGGATTTCTGAACCGGGTATTTCAGGGCAGCTTCAGCCTGATGGTTAATGCCATGGTAGATTCCAGGGAACTGTCCGATCAGGATATAGAGGAGCTGAAGGAAATCCTGGAAAAGGCAGAGGAGGAGAGGCATGATTGAGACACTTATTACCTCCTCGGCTCTTATTGCGGGAATCTGCCTGCTGCGCCTTTTCCTGAAAGGGAGGATCAGTCCCGGAATACAGTATGGAATTTGGGCTACAGTGGCACTGCGCCTTATGATCCCTTGGTTTTCTCCTTTGTATTCCTGGTTTAGGACCATTGAAAGTCCATTCAGTGTGATGAATGCGGCGGATAACCTGCGTGAGATGGCAGCTGTCCGGCCGGTAGCGGAACCTCTTTTAGATAATCTGGGCACAGGGCAGGTGATTCCCTATGCTGTCCCGGCAGCCGTGGCTGGGAGGGCCGCGGGCCATGACTGGAATCTGATCATTCTCACGCTGTGGATATTGGGAGGAATCCTGCTGTTTGCCCGCATGATGTGGACCAACCTGCATTTTTCATGGAGCCTCTATATGCGGAGGGAGCGGTATCTGGGGGATACATATGGGATCACAAAGCTTCCCGTTTACTGCGTTCAAGGTCTCAGTACCCCATGCTTTATGGCGTTTCTCTGTGACCGGGCCATCTATATCCCTTGGGACATGGCAGAGGATGAGGGGAGGCTGCGCCATATTTTGATCCATGAAGACTGCCATGCCAGCCACCATGACCATATATGGAGTATGCTGCGGTGTATCCTGCTGTGCTATTACTGGATCGATCCGCTGGTCTGGGCAGCGGCTTTTTTATCCAAGAGGGACAGTGAACTGGCCTGCGATGCGGCTGCGGTACGCCGGCTGGGGGAGGGAGAGAGAATCGCCTATGGCAGGACCCTGATCAGCCTGATGGAAAAGAGGCGGCATAGGGCAGGGGTCCTGAATGTTTCCCCGGACATGTGGAATGGGAAAAGGGCTGTGAAAGAACGGATCGCCATACTGGCAAAACACCCGGTGACCACCAGGGTGATGGCCTGCATCCTGGTCCTGATCCTGACGGTTCTGGTGGTCTGCACCTATACGGGAAAACAATCCCAGTCTGACATCACTGCACGCACCGAGGCGTGGGCCAATGCTTTTTGCGGCAGGGAGGGGAACACCCTTAAGGACATGTTTGATCCGCAAGATCCTGACGGGTTTTATAAAATGGACCAGGTCCAGTCACAGCCGGGGGATCCGGCGATCGGTTTTGGCTGGTCCAGTCCATGGCCCATGGATCAGTTGTACGAAACAGAGACAGAAGGCAGCCGGTCGGAAATTACCTATTATGCCATGACGTCAGATCCCCACCGGTGGGTTTGGAAAGAGCACCTTACCTGGAAACAGGAAGATGGGATCTGGTATGTGGAGCAGGAGACATTGAAGGAATATGACAGTATTCTATCTGCCCGGGAGTTTTATGAGGCGTATGGACGGGGAATCGCAGGAACCCCTATGGATTACCGGAAAGACGGAATGGCAGAAATCCTGAATGAACATGCCGCCTCGGACCCGGTGTTGGGGGATCTGAGATATCCCGACCTGGCAATGGAGTATCTGCTGAATCTCCACGGCGGAAAGGGTACGGTAGTGGAGAACTTGGACACGGCGGCGGAGGACACGGGGACGGCGGCGGAGGACATGGGGACGGCGGCGGAGAGCAAAAGTAAGGTGGTGGTTTATACATTTCCGGACAAGAGCAGGGCGGCTGTCACCATGATACAGCCCTTTGGAGGGGAAGGAATCTGGATACCGGAGGAGCTTACGGAGATTCCGGAATCAGCCTTGGATAAAAGAGAGGATGGGGAGAGCAGTCCAAAAGAAAAGGCGGAACGGGCGGAGCGAACGCCAGAGGGGGCGTTGGATGGGACGTTAAAGGGAACGGAAGATGGGACGGATCGGATTTCAATGGATGACGTCCTTAGGCTGGCCGGTGTGACGGATGCCGCGTCACTTGCAGAACGGACGAAGAACTTTCCGGAACCGGACAGGGTGGATGGAGACGAGGATGAAAATTCCCTTAACCGGGTGGAACATTATCCGTTTGTCCATTTGGATGAACCGTATGAGATCCAGGTATCCTATGAGAACAGGTCAGGCGATCTGGATTACATCAGCCTGCAGCGTCTGACCACAGGGGAATGGCTGAATCTGTACCAGACTCCGGAAGCTGTTAAAAAGTATGGAATAAAGCTGGCGGACAGAGGGGAGATAGAGGTTTTTTTTGCCACTCACAGGAAGATGTCTGATTACCTGACCTACCGCCTGCCCGGTGAACTTTCAGATGGAGATTATATGGAAGCCCTGGGAAACAGCAGCGGAGGAAATCTGTTCCTTACCTCAGATCAGGCCGCCCAAAGACGGCTGGAGGATTTGAACAGATATGTGGATACCTCTGCAGTCCCTCAGGAATGGAGATCAGCCGGAGCGGTACAGCGGTTTACGGGAGACTGGCTTTACCGGAGATTTGAACAGGGGGAACTGATGGAGATCGGGTATCCGTGGAACCATTCCATGTTTATCAGCGAACCGGTATCCGTCATTGACTGCGAGGTCCCTGCCCTGCTCATACTTGTAAGCCATGATATGTACACATCTGCATCCCTCACAGATGCAGAGGCTGAGCACGGCCCCATACCAGAGGAGGACAGGACTTCCCGCATGTGGTATATATTTTTTGCAGAATCGGACAGTGATGAGATGTATGCCATCTCACTGAACGGGGATCTGTATCATGAATCGGATCTGCTTAAGATCGCGCGGACCGTTCACTTTACAGAGAATGCCTGGACAAAGAAGTGAGGCAGGATACACGGTCCTTTTGAAAGAAACGTTTGGTCTCATCCGTTACCACACCGCTCAGTGCAAACAGCGCGATCATATTGGGCAGGGCCATAAGGCCGTTGAATATATCAGCAATGGTCCACACGGCCTTTACTGTCATGTATGGCCCGATGAAAACAGCAAAGATATACAGCCAGCGGTATGCCTTGACCACCTTCATGTTGCCGCCGGTGAGGTATTCCAGGCACCGCTCGGAATAATAATCCCAGCCGAGGATGGTGGTAAAGGCAAAGAACACCAGGCAGAGCATTAACAGGAATGAGGAGACAATGGCCGGAAGAGGAAGGCCGCTGTTAAATGCATAGTTTGTGATGGCCACTCCGGTCAGACCCTCCACCTGCCATGCACCGGTGAGCACGATGGATAGGCCTGTCATGGTGCAGATCACAATGGTATCAATAAAAGTGCCTGTCATGGAAACCAGGCCCTGGCGCACCGGCTCCTTTGTCTGGGCAGCTGCAGCGGCAATGGGAGCAGAGCCAAGTCCGGCTTCATTGGAGAAAATGCCTCTGGCAATCCCTTTTTGCATGGAAATGATCATGGTGCCCACAATACCGCCCGTGACGGCAGATGGGTTAAATGCGCCTGTTACAATGGTCACAGCTGCCTGAGGGATAGCGGACAGGTTGCACAGCAAAAGGGCAACTGAGAGAAGGATATAGACCACGGCCATAAAAGGAACGATCACCTGGGATACATTGGCAATGCGCTTGATTCCCCCAATGAGGACCAACGCCACGCACACGCTGAGGATCAGGGACGCGATGACCACGGTCCAGGAATAGGTTCCGATCCCTGGAATGGTCACGGTCCAGGACTGATTGGGATCAAAAAAATGATTCACTGCTGAGGAGATTCCATTGACCTGGGAAAATGTCCCGATTCCAAACAGACCCACACAGACGCCAAAAAATGCAAAGATCCTGGCCAGCCACTTCCAGTTTGCGCCCATTCCACGTTCAATATAATAAAACGGCCCGCCCAGCACATGGCTGCTGTCATCCACCACCCGGTACTTGACCGCTAGCAGCCCTTCCGCGTATTTGGTGGCCATTCCAAGAAATGCCGCCAACTCCATCCAGAACAGGGCGCCCGGCCCGCCGGCGGCAATGGCAGTGGCCACGCCCACAATATTGCCTGTTCCAATGGTGGCTGAGAGGGCGGTACAGAGGGCTCCGAAGGAGGTCACCTCCCCTTCGCCGTTTTCTTCATTTTTAACCATCCATTGAAGCGCCAGTGGGAGCCTGCGGATCTGAAGAAGGCCCAGCCTTGCTGTAAGCAGGATGCCCCCGGCCAATATGAGGACCATAAGGGGAACGCCCCATACCAGATCATCGATTTGTTCAAGTACCTGATTGATTGTCTGCCACATGTTTTAATTCCTCTTTTCTGCATTGATTGTTCAACATTAAAAACAGCAAAAAAATGAGACTGCCTCCAGTCTTCTGGAATCAATCTCACGTAACGGAATCAGGGAATAGGGACCCATGGAGGTCCTGAATGCGTACTGTATCATTCAAATCTTTCTCTGTCCTTTTGCCTGAGAGATTGGTGCGCTCTGCGCACTTTGCACCTTCGGCCCCCGCACTGAAGCGGGTTTCTCCAGAGTTACATCCGTCCATAGTCTTTTTCCGCCGGTGCGGAAGCCTGAGAGTGTTACTCCTTCGGCAAGCCATTGCTTTTTCCTACGAACATCATCTGTTGTTTTTTGTTGACGGTATCAAAAGTATCATATGATAGGCCGGTTGTCAATAGGATTTTCCGTTTGGTTTTCTGACCGCGGACACATGTTCGTAAACCAGATTGAACACCATGCCGACCGCAACCACAATGCCCCCCACAAAGGAGGTGCCGGGGTAGGTGTTTTTTGAACACAGATCCAGAAGGATTCCTGTAAAAAGCTGTCCTACAAAGGTCAGAAGCGTAAGACGGAAGGCAGATACCCTGGGAACCGTGATATTGCAGAGCAACACCGTGGAAACACCCAGGATCCCTCCGCAGTATATCCATGCCTGAGTTGAAAAAACAGACGGACAGGAGAGATCGGCAAATGCTGCAGGATCCCGCATGATGACCAGGGCGGCGACCACGATCGTAATGGGAAGGCCCACCAGGTGGTTTACAAGGGAACCCTGAAGATCGCCTGTATGCCGGGCCAGGCATGCATTTACGGTACGTGAAAGTACCACTGAAACACCTGCCGCCAGGGAAAAAAGAGCGGCGCAGGCAGCGGAACCCACGGTACGGTCCATCATGATAAAGATGCCAAATAGAGAAAAGCCAAGGCCGATAAAGGATTCCCTCTTAAAGGGATGCTGCTCCATGCCAAACAGACCCAGGCAGTCAGTGGCCAGGGACGCTGCGGTCTGGCCTAACAGTCCCAGTGCAACAATGCTGGTCATGCTGATCTTTCCGAAGGCAAAATTATTAAAAACAGTGGTCAGGACGCCGATTGCGCCGCCCAGATAGATCCACAGGGGCTGATGCTGCCTGGGCGGAATCCGTTTTCCCTGTGCGGCGCACAGCACAAATGCAAATACCACCCCCACTATATGGATGATAACAGCAGCCACAAAAATCCCGTAGTATTCTGATAGACCTCCGTTGATAAATACCATTACGGCAATGACCACCCCGGTTAAAAAAGACAATGCGTGATACATTTTCCCACCTCCCTGCCTATATTGTACTGTGAGATATTGACAGCTGCATAGGACATATGTCATACTAGTCAAAACCTGTATCATGTATAATGAAAGGGGAAAATGATGCAAAGAAAGCCTTTATCGGACCAACATTGTGTGAAACTGGCCGAATATGGATTACAGGCCATTCCGCTGGATTCCTGCGTATGCCTTAAGTTTCACGCAGGGGAAACTATTTTGCAGGAGGGAATGCCCATCACATACCTGTTTGTGGTGGTATCGGGCAGCGCAAAGGTCTGCTCCACTGCCAGGAACGGCAAAAACCTTGTGCTTTGTTATTATATTTGCGAAGGTCTGATGGGAGATCTGGAACTGATGACAGATACCTATATTGCCACCACCAGCATTGTGGCTGTGACGGATTTTGAATGCATTGCCATACCTTTTCAGCGCAATGCCCTTTACCTTAAATCCAATGTCCGGTTCCTAAACAGGCTTGGGAGTGAACTTGCACTGAAGTTGATACGCAGTTCACAAAACTTTGTGTCCGCTTCCCTGTATTCGGGGGAAGAGCGTCTCTGTGCGTACATCCTTCAAACTTCCCACAATGGGATCTTCAGCGATATCCTTACCGATACAGCCTGTTCCGTGGGGATGAGTTACCGACATATGTTCCGTCTTTTGAACCGTCTTTGTGAAGACGGGGTGCTGGAAAAGCGGGAAAACGGATACAGGATCCTGGACAGGGAGTCATTGGCTGAAAAGGCAACGGAATTTTTATAAATGAAACGAAAAGACAGGATAAAGGCAGGAAAAAGCAGGATCCTGTCTTTTTTGTTGGAGAAAAACAGGCGGCCGATCAATTTTTTGAACATGCCTTAAGGCGGATGGGGGAAAGAAAAAGAAAAAAGTCAAGCCAGTCACACTTTTGTCCGAATTTAATATATTATACTATACCAAATCGGTATTAGAAAATATAGTAATGCTAATTTAGTGGAGGTTCATTATGAGCGATACAAATTATAATAATTGTGAGAGTGAAAATAGAGAGTCCTGTTATGAGTGCAAATGCTGCTGCGAGTGCGACAGGCCCCAATATCTTCCTCCTAACAGGACCCTGTTAAAGTGCGGCTGTCCTGGTGCTGTTACCCTTCCTCTGGCTACCATAGCAGGAACCAACTTTACAGTGGCTTCTGTGAACGTGGATACAAGAGGATTCCGCAAACCATGCATCAAATTTGAGTTTGCAAGCAATATCGTAACCACTGCAGGCGTACTGACCCTTAACCTGCAGATCTTCAAACAGTGCAAGAACCAGCTGGTTCCTATTCCGGTAGGTCCCGTATGGACGTTCTCACGTCTGGTAGCTGTTACTGAGAGCAATGCCTTTACGTTCTTTGTTTGCGACTGTGATATCTGTGAGGAAGAATGCTGTAACTACAGCGTGGTTGCAACTGTTGCAGGCGTGGCAACTGTTGGTGTTACTTCCATCAACAATGCAACTCTCTCTGCAATTGTAGTTGACAACGGGTGCGGCTGTAAATAAATTGATTCCATGAACAATGAGGAGCGGCTATGTATAACAGTAATTTCAGACGCTGTGGGTTTGGGTGCTTTGGAACAGGCAGGTGCAGACCCCAATCGAATTATCCCATGAAGAACCGTGTTGAGTCACGCCCAGGACGTGATGTCAATGGCAGTGTGTGTTCCGGCAATGGACATGAGAACAGCAAAAGGTTACTGTTAAAGAGCTCCTCATTTGGGGGACTGGTTTTGCCCGAAGGCATGGCGGGGGAGGCCACGTATCATGTGGCTTCCCTGAATCTGGATACATCCGGCTGTAAGGATTTTCTGGTGCTTTTAAATTTTTCATGCAATATAACAGCCAATGTATCCGGTTTTCATTTAAGGTTTCAAATGTTTAAGCAGGAGAAATGCCAGCCGTTTCCTGTTCCCGTCAGCTCCGGCGTACTGTATACCAGAGCAGTGGCCAACACAGGATCCGATTCATTCACATTGTCGGCATGTGACCGTGATTCAATGAAAAGTCCATGCTGCAGCTACAGTGTGCAGGTGGAGGTGGCAGGTATAAGATCCGGCGGAACAGGGCTGATTGCAAACCCGGTCCTGATTGCTACCATCATGGAAAATAATTAATCTATCTGATAGGAGGAACTCCCTATGGAGGCACAAAAAATAAAAGAATATAACGTTTCCCGTATGTCGATTGAGAAAAATGTTATAAGCTGGGAAGGCCATGCGGTACGGCTTCCGGGAGTTGTCCGCATATGGGTGGGTGATAGTCCTAGAAGAACATTTCCAATCAGTATGGTACTTATCCTTCTTATGATCGCGCTGTCCGGACCGGGGATCGTGAACAAGGCTGTCATGCTGGCGGTCCTGGGCATATACATGGGCATTCATCTTAGATCCGGGAAAAAAACGGATATGCAAACAGGCGGAAAGGATCATGTATATCTGGAACTCTGCAGTGGGATGGTCTGTTCATTTGAGTCGGGAAGCGAATCCTTTGCCATGGAGTTTTATGAGGTGTTAAAGCATCATATGGAAGGGGATGCAGGTATGGCCCACTGTGAGATTGTTTTTGAAAACGGCGGTGAGATCATTAACCAGACAAAACAGGAAGAACCTGAAAAAGCATCCAGCGTCCTGGAATTGAATGTATCTGGGGGACTGAATGGCCAGATCGTGCAGGAATTGAAAAGGCTGTACGGCAGCTATACAAAGAAAACAGATACCAACAGCGAAGTGCTGTTGCTTATAAACGAAGCAGCCAGCCTGATGGAGAAAAATGACAGGGTTGGGTTAAAGTCTGTTTTTGAGAAGTTCATTACACTGGGCTTGATCAATGACTGTAATGAGCTGGGATTGGATTCCCTTCTTCAGGAAATAAGAGCCACCATTTATTAGGATATTAGTTATCATACATTTACAGCCTCTGCAGCCATCAGGATTTACCATGGCGGCGGAGGTTCTTTGCTGTGGGAGGCAGAAGGGGCATTGCACCTTAGCGGCCTGTCCGTCATATAGTAATATAGAGCTGACAAGCATCCCCACTTATTTTGAAAATATCCCCCGGATTGCAGGTATGCAGACAAAATACGGCGGATAGTAAGGCTGGATCTTATGAGCCATAAAGAGAGGTCAGCTATGCAGGATAGGCTTTCTAAAAGCGAAAATCTATGAATAAGGAGCAATCAATATGAATGAATTAAACAGACCAGGATACGAAGGTAATGTTCCATTCAGCAGAAACCGATGCAGCAAATCTGCGGCAGATATGTGCAGCTCATGCGGCTGCGGCGGCTGTAACTGCTGCTGCGGCCGTGGAGCAACCGGGCCGACCGGGGCAACCGGGCCGACCGGGGCAACAGGAGCAACCGGGCGGACTGGGGCAACAGGGGCGACTGGAGCAACCGGGGCGACTGGAGCAACCGGGCGGACTGGGGCAACTGGGCCAACCGGGCTAACCGGGGCAACAGGAGCAACCGGCCCTGCTGGTCCCACAGGGCCTACTGGAATAACCGGGCCAACAGGAGCAACCGGCCCCACAGGAGCTACGGGAACCACTGGAGCAGCCGGTCCTATTGGACCTACTGGAATGACAGGCCCCACGGGAGCAACTGGCCCCACGGGAGCGAATGGAGTGACTGGGGCAACCGGAGCCACGGGAGCAACTGGCCCCACGGGAGCAGATGGAGGAATAGGCCCCACCGGTCCCACAGGAGCGGATGGAGTAACGGGTCCTACAGGGGCTGCCGGAACAACAGGAGCGGATGGAGCAACCGGCCCCACGGGAGCCACGGGAGCAACTGGTCCCACGGGAGCAGATGGAGGAATAGGCCCCACCGGTCCTACAGGAGCGGATGGAGTAACGGGTCCTACAGGGGCAACCGGAGCCACGGGCATAAATGGAGCTACTGGTCCAACAGGACCTACGGGAGCCACCGGAGCTACCGGGGTACCGGGAATCATAGGCCCTACCGGTCCCACGGGAGCGGATGGAGCAACCGGCCCTACGGGAGCAGCTGGGGCTACGGGAGCGAATGGAGCAACCGGTCCAACGGGATCAACTGGAGCAACAGGGGTTACGGGAGCCACAGGAGCGATAGGCGCTACCGGTCCCACGGGAGCGGATGGAGTAACCGGCCCCACCGGAGCGATTGGAGCTACGGGAGCATCAGGCGCTACGGGCCCCACCGGTCCAACTGGCGCTACGGGTTCCACTGGATCAACCGGAAGCATAGGTCCCACCGGCCCCACGGGAGTAAGTGGGGCTACAGGTCCCACGGGGGCAACCGGAGCAACAGGAGCGGACGGAGCCACCGGTTCTACGGGAGCAACCGGAGTTATAGGCCCCACGGGAGCAACCGGGGCCATAGGCCCCACCGGCCCCACGGGCGCTGATGGAGCCACCGGTTCTACAGGCGCCACAGGTCCCACGGGAGCAAATGGAGCGGACGGAGCCACCGGAGCAACGGGCGCTATAGGGCCTACCGGAGCAGCGGGAGCAACCGGCCCCACCGGCCTTACCGGAGCAGCGGGAGCGACCGGTCCTACCGGAGCCACCGGAGTGGCAGGAGCAACCGGCCCCACCGGAGTCACCGGCCCTGCTGGGCCTACCGGAGTCACTGGAGTGGCAGGAGCGACCGGCCCTACTGGACCTACTGGAGCCACCGGCCCTATCGGGGCCACCGGAGTCACTGGAGCAGCAGGAGCGACCGGCCCTACCGGAGCCACCGGAGTCACTGGAGTGGCAGGAGCGACCGGCCCCACCGGAGTCACCGGCCCTACTGGACC
>NZ_JYHN01000092.1:0-137942 GCF_000954015.1 Clostridium sp. FS41 | reverse complement strand
CATGGATCCGGTGGTGTTGACGCCCGATCAGGATGGGGCGCTGCGGTGGCCGGGGTTGGGGGAATAAAGCCCAAAATAGAGCAGGCAATCTCTTCTTGAGGCTACCTGCTCTATAATAATTATTTCCAAGGTAAGATTGTCATGTGTACTTTTTCACATAGATTGTCATACCGATTATTGATTGTTTCAAAATAAATTTTATTTGCTACAATATCCGCCGCTCTAATCAATGTGACTTTAGCAGAATTACAATAGTCTAAATCAAGGCTTTTCATATTGGGAAATAGCGGAGGAAAGAATTTATCGTACTTCATGTTAAATGTGCCAATTTTAAATTCTTGTTCTAACCCTTCTCTCAACTCATACCTACCATTAGTAGCAGTAGTGTGTTCGTCTACATATATTTTCATAGAGATTACATCATGTGGCTGTATTTTTCCATTTGATATTAGGGTTTTTAGACAATTCTTCAATCCTATTTTAAACGCATAGTCTAAATATCTTTGCTTGGATTTTTTGTCATCAAAAATTCTATCAAGAAGTTTATCTTGTTTAATAATAACTCCAAAACGTATATATTCGTTTAAAGAACGAAAAATTTTGCCCTTTTGCTTATTAGTGATTTTTGCTGCTTTTAGTTCTTCTGATTTAGCATATTTCCCAGATGTCCGAATAATCTTTTCAACATGGGAATACTTCCGATTAGCAATATCTCGGCTTTTTGTTCCAAGGAAAACAATTCCTCCGAATACAAAAATGTCATTGTGAATTTTATCAAAGGTGCCTGATTCATCAGAATAAACAATTATTTCCATCAAGGTTCTCCTTAGTAAAAAAAAACCGCCTACTGGCGGTCCCTGTGGCTGACGACATTACATGTCGCTTAAACGTTAGTTCAGTTACACAGGTATACAGCATATCTCTATCTGCACTTATAGTATATGCGAAATATGTGAAAATGTCAATGGAGAATTGAACTGTTGTCCGCAGACATATGCGTACTAAATTTGTCATAAGAAAAAATGAATGGGGAAAAATCCCGAAAAAAGCGTTTATATATAAAAATGGTGGGGAGGCATAAAGTCATGATTGAAGGAGCTTATGTACAATATCAGTCCGTCAGGGCAGCGGAGGACATGTTTAGTGAAATGAGATTACTCATAAATGAGATTACAATGAGGAATGTCCATTTCATTAGTGATGAAACTGCCGCTACTGTTTTGGAGCTGGCTCTTAAGATAGAGGAGGTGGAAGGCGAAGCGTAAGGAAAGGAGGCACTAGAGATGTGGTGCCTGTTCCAGAAAAGAGGAGGACCAGCAGTTTCCTGCCAGCCCTTTTGAAAAAGTATATGAAAAGCATGAAAATGCTTTGCACGTAATTTATGATAAGAGATAATTGTGATAAAAGTGTGAACAAACATCTTTTGTTTTGTATTATTTTACATTATAATACAAGCGGGAGGGATGATCATGTTTAAGGTAGGAGATACCTGCTTCTTTCTGGAGAGCAACATACATGTGATCGAAGGAACAATCAGATCCTGCGTAGGCGGAAAATACATTGTCAGGTATGGGAGTGGAAAGGGGATCCGACTGACGGAGAAGAGGCTGTACAGAACTCTGGAGGAAGCAGAAGCAGCGATACCGAGGCGGGCAGAGGCGCGGAGGAAAACTCCGTATGATTACATGTGATAGGCGGAGCCGGATGACCGGGCCCGCCTAAACATTTTCAATACATTCTTTTGCCAATTTATCAAAACGTAATCCTTTGAATACCGGCTGTCTCATCCCTCCAGATTTTGTACGGTGCATAAACTTGACTATACACACAAGATCTGGAGAGAGCCAGACGGCCCTGCTATTACCGTGGCCTGCCGGGTATGCGATAAATGGGGCAGCAGGAAGCGTGGAATGTCTGGAGATGATATCAAACGCCTGCCCGCTGACACCCATGGTAACGTGGCCTTTATAGATTAATGTATTGCCCCGGTACTGTCCCAGGACAATACTGGTCATGTGGTTGCTTTTTAGGATATATCCACATACTACATAATCATCCTCCATCATAACCTTCATCTTTATCCAATCTGTGGTCCTTTTTTCTTGGATGTAGATACTGTCTTTGACCTTTGCAACTATTCCTTCCAGTTCCCTTTCTATAGCAAAATCAAAAAGTGGTGTACCCTGTCCATCCACATAGCGCGAGATAGCCATACGGGGACCATCTGTAATAGATTTGTCAAGTAGAGCTTTGCGTTCCATCAATGGTAAGAGCATGGTTTCCTGACAGTCATAGTACAGGATATCAAAGGCCGAAAATGTAGCAGGATTATGTTTGGAATCTAATTCGATTTTAAACCGGTCTGACATAAGGCTGCGGCGCTGGATCAAGGAAAAGTCAGGACGTCCATCTTTAAGGATAAAAAGTTCGCCATCCAAAATGCAACGTTTTTTGACCTGCTTACTGATTTCTGCCAACTCTGGTACTTTGGATAGCATACGGACGTTACGTTTGTTGCGTAACTCTGGCGGCTTTCCTGGCTCCAAATAGGCCACACACCGTTCTCCGTCCCATTTTAACTCATAGATATAGTTTGGATCATCAAATGGAGCCATCTCTTTTCCAATCAGCATTGGTTTAATATTTTTACTGTCAAAGAGGTTCATCATGCTGTTGCAGCCTTTTTGCGTGGTTTACGTTTGGTCGGAGGCTTATTGTCTGATACCTGCGCAAGGCTACGCTGTAGTGCCTCCATGATATCAATAACATTGTCCTGATGCTCTGTTGGTGCATTAACGATTTCCTGTCCGTTTATTTTAGCTTCTATAATTTGCCTTAGTCTTATCTGGTATTCATCATGATACAATTCCGGCTCAAATTCCTTATCCATAGAATTAATAAGCATTTTAGCCATATCCAGTTCTTGCTGCTGCAATTCTGGGTGCGCTGGTTCCTTGGGGATTTCTTTCACTTCGTCCGCAAAAAATAGAGTTTCAACAAGCATCCCCTTTGGCGTAGGAATCAAACAGAGTAGCTTTTCTGATTGCCCCATTACAGTCTTGGCTATCGCCACCTTACCCTCATCTAACATGGCCTTGCGGAGTAATTCATAGGCTTTATCCCCGCCAGCCTCAACAACTGCATGATACGTTTTATCAAAATAGATGGGACGTATGTTGTGGATATCTGTAAAATGTAGGATTTGGATTGTTTTGTCCTTTTCGGTTTTGGCTTTCTCAAAATCTGCATCAGTCATTGTCACATATTGACCTGGCGCAAACTCAAACCCTTTAATTATATCCTGTGTGCCTACTTCCTTGCCGCAATTGGCACAGACTTTTTTATACTTTACCCGGGACCCGTCCTCCTTGCAAAGCTGATTAAAGTGTATATCGTTGTCCTGTGTAGCTGTGTGTAATGCTACAGGAATGTGTACAAGCCCAAAACTTATTGCTCCCTTGTGCGCTGCTGGCATAGTGATCACCTCTCGTTTTAGGTTAGTATCCCCGGCTGTTTAGATTATATAACACATGTAAATATAAATAATATAAGATGGGCTACCGGATCAGCCAATTATTCCATGTGGACCCATTTATGGATTATTTTTCCAGATATTTTTATAAAGAAAAGTGGTATATTCATAATTATGAAGATACTGCTGAAAAAAATAAGAGAAGAGAGGAAATTATCCCTTCGGCAGATGGAAATCATGACTGGATTATCAAAGTCGGCTTTGAGTAGGATAGAGAATGGAGAGGTATCAATGACCCTCCATGAAGCCGAGATGATAGCAGAAGGGTTACATATTGGAATTGTAGATTTATTCGATTCAGCAGTAAAATTTAAAAAGTGTCCCGATATCGGGACAAAGCGAAGGGAAAAGTAAATTGGTGCGTTCTCCAATTAAAGATAAATTGAAAGGAGACGAAAACTATGGTGTACATTAGAGGAGTAATGGATATGGATACACGAAAATCCTTAATATTCTTATAGGTGTTTCTGTATAAATACAAAGGAGGAAGTAGTTATGGCATATCCAATAGATGAGGATAAGTTTGTTTCTATTTGTATGAGAGAAATAGGTGAACATGATGAAGTCGATGAGAAGGTGGCTCAGGCAGTAGCGGCTACACTTAATTGGGCTCACCATAAAGGAATGATTGACAATGAAAAGAGGATGTAAATACATTTAGCAGACAACAAAAAAGTGTCCTTTTTTGTTTGAAAGAATTAAGTATAATTGTGTATGGTTAGTCACATGTTAGTCACAAGATTTGCAAAAACAACGTAAAAACGTTGGTTTGTAGGCCTAGTTTCATAATTAATACTTATCCTCCCCTTTTTAAATCAGCTTCAGCGCGAGTGACGTGCCGGGGCTGATTTTTTGTGGGTTTGGTGCTATGCTGGTTTCTGTTTTTTTGTCGGCCCATCAACCTGGGAGGCTGCGGCTTATTTGTGATTTACTCTTGAGCAGAAGCGTTAGTGTAATAGTCATAGGATTGCTGCTGGGGGATACAATCTCAATCGTCCAGTCAGGCCCATCGCAAGGTTGCGGTGGGCCTGGATTTTTTACAGACAGGCCATGGGTTATTTTGACAGCCCTCTGTATGATCATACTTACTCGGAGAATAGTTATTTCCCTCCTGACATGATACCTAAAGTACAGGGGGGATAGAAAAAATAGGACAGAGGCAGCCAGATGTGATTTGCGAAAATGCAAGAAACAAATGAAGAAAGAGCCAAGTAAGTCAGATGATTGAACCCAAGGGCGCTGCTAATGCGCCCTTCATGGTTAATCGTAATAATGTTCTACTACATAATGAGCTACTGCATCAATAAAAGCACCGTTTCGTGGTTTCTGTTCTGTCTCAAAGCCAAAAACTTCATATAAAAGCATTTTGTCGCCATGTTCCCATATCGTTTTCACTATGGTCCGGATATCCCTTTCAACACACCCAATAGATGTTTGGAATCGGCTGGCGATATCTACATATAATCCTTTTGAGATGTAAGTGAGCAGTTCAGGATCATGGATGGCCCGTCCAACGCCGTAGGCGGTATAGCGGAATCCCTTGTAAGAATTATTGACACCCAGACGCCGCAGTAAATTACAGGTTTCTCTTTCGTACTTCATATTCTAATCCTCCTAATGTATTGTTACCACTGTAAAGTTATACGCTGGGAGGGGGATTATCAAGCGGAGAGACGACAACAAAAATCGATATATTATGACGAAAAATGTCGAGCGATTAGGCGGGGAATTGGTATATGTAAAAAAGTGCCTGCGTATCAGGGGACAGGACAAGACGACAAATCAGGGAAGAACGAAAAAAGGCGCGTTCAAATATGCTGAACAAAAAACAGAAGAAGGCGTATTCAAATATGCTGTGGGAAAGGATGTTCAGGCACACAAAAAGAAAAAAATAAAGGGAGGACCGGAAAACCGGTCCAGCCGCGCTTGGCGCCCGCGCCTCTGCAGTGACGGGGCTGGATCTTATACAGGGATTAATGATACATATATAGTGTCAATAATACATAACAGTGTTAATGATACATGGACAAGGTTAAGGCTCCATGCAAAAGCATCTTCTGTAGCTGCTGTTTGCATTCTTCCAATTTACTACGTGGAACCAATCATCAATATAATCCCCACGCAAATTATAATGTTTTAAATAGTAGGCGTGTTCCCAGACATCCAGATTAAGCACAGGGCACATCCCCAAGGGCAGAGGGGTGTCTTGGTTTTTTGTTGTTATGATAGCAAGCTGTCCAACCGCATTTACAACCAGCCAGGCGTAGCCTGAACCAAATACAGAGAGGGCGGCGGTTTTGAACTGATTTTGAAAGTCCTGAAAACTCCCGAATTCCATGTTGATGGATTCAGCAAGCAAACCCACGGGTTGAGAAGGCGCAGGATTTGTAAGGTTAGAAAAGTAAAATTGGTGGTTGAATACACCGCCTCCATTGTTTGTGACAGCAGTCTGAAGAGCTGTTGGAAGGCTTGGGACATTGACTAGCAGCTGTTCCAGGGTCCAGGTTTGAAATTCCGGGTATTGACTCAGGGCATTGTTTAAATTATCAATATAGGTTTGAAGATGTTTATCATGATGCAGGTACATTGTCTTTTCATCAATATAGGGTTCCATAGCATTGTAAGAATATGGAAGCGGCGTGTTGACAAATTTATAATGCTGGTTCATGGTTATAACCTTGTTTTTTCTTAGTATATGCCCGTATTATGGAAAATGTACCCTGCAGCCATCGATAAATAAGATAGGGCTGTTACAGATCATTGGCATACAGCCACTGTGATTTAGCCCGCTCCATCCAATAAGTGTTCCCTCGGTTGCGTTGCAGTTCATCAAAAAAATCAATGCATTCCTCTGTATCCCGGGAAAGGCGGGACCTGGTTGCGGATGGCTTCATGGAATTGGTACTGAGGCATGATGGATTAGGGAAAACCATATGTTCCAGCTGCAGTTCTGTGTCGGAAGGCCGTCTGGCCGCGCTGTAGGATATCTTACGGAACCACTCCCTATAGGACAGTAACGCACGGTTTGAGGCGGCATATGATAAGCCAAAGGTTCCGTGAATCAAGGCGGCATCATAACACTTTAGCCGGTGGATCAGAATGCGGGGGGCCAGGATGTTACTTGCAAAGAAGTCCGCTTCCAGATCATTCTCCATGGTGTCTCCGGCGTGGTCCAGCAGTATGTGGCCAACCTCGTGCATTAATGTAAAACGCTGGCGGCAAAGGTGAGGGAAGGTATCATTGTAGTAAATGCTTCCCTTGAGTTTAAATGCATCATCGCTGACCCGGTGACATTCCAGCTCCTTCCTGGATGGAAGTTCTGAGTACTTAAATAAGGGAATCCCTAATGTTTGGATCACCTCAATGCTGTTGACGGGAAAGCTGTCAATCCCGCAGGTTTTGTATACCTCTAAAATCTTGCACAATATCCCACCACGATCCAAAACGGTTCACTCCTTAATCATCAGACAACAAAATCCGTATGATGTCCTGCTTTTGTTCGACCGTGAGTTTCTTTCCATTGCGTGCAATCAGGCTTTGTATATCTTCGTAGGTTGGCTCATAAGTCTGTTTTTCCGCCGGTATAGCGGAAACCTTTGTATGCCCCAGAAGATAGTCCGCATCTACCTGGAAGAAATCAGCGATTTTCTCCAGGGTCTCAAAATCAGGCTCCCGGTTGCCGTTTTCATACATACTGATTGCGCTTCGGGAGATATCCAGCACATCTGACAAATATGCTTGGGAATATCCACGTTCCTGTCTGAGTGACTTAAAAACCTTATAAAATTCGCCCATGTTCACACCTCGTTTCTATAAGTGCATATTATCACGGCGCGTGTCCTTTGTAAAGAAATAATGACACGTAATGTGAAAAAACACTTCTGCATATTGACACGAAATGTGAATGATGATATAACATAAGCAGACACGAAATGTGACACCATATAAAGGATAAAGATAGAACACACGTTCGATGTAAAAACTATACCACCTACGGATCCTGGTGTCAATATCTGAAAGGAGATTATCATGGAAAAACATTATTGTGACATATGTGGGGGAGAGACACCGGCAGGTTATGTCAAAGCGACCAGTGAGACGGCACAGATCTTTTCAGGGGCAGGTTTTCAGGATGTATGCTGCCGCTGCCTTGGCAGGGCTAAAAGCATATCCTGGCGCGAGGTGGTCCAATCGGCCATCGGGAAGGATGACTTCTTTTCTGACATGTGATATCCTGAAAGAGAGAATTAAGTACCAATGTTAAAAATCGATCAGAAAAGGGGGATGCTATGAACCAAAATAAATTAAAGAATGCCGTTATTATTTTTTGTGCTGTTATGCTGGCAGTGAATCATGTTCAGGTCAGAGGGATAAAGAGAGAATTAGAGTCTCTGAGACAGGAATATAACAATCGGGAAGTCAATATACATAATGATCTGGAAAACGTAAGGACATCTCTTTATGAGAGCAGTAATAAACTGGAGACTTTGATAAGAGAAGGGCAGAGTTTGTTTTCTGAGACATCGATAGATGTAAAACTGCAGGATAAAAAGATGGCAGTGACCATGATGGCAGTGCCTAAGGAAAGAAAAAGCGGAGAGACTCTGGTGGCCAGTATAATTGTTGGAGGACAGGTCTATCAGCAGGAAGCAGATGATTATGATCGGGCGGTGCTGCTTGTTGATATGGCTGAATCCATTAAACCCGCTTTTGTTCTAAAATCTTCAGAGGGGATCAGACAGGAATCACTGGACGAGATGTATACAGGTGAATTGTTTACCCGCAGGGTGGAAACGAACTGGAGCTTGGACTCAGAATCTTCCGGGGACCGTAATCTGCTTTATGCCTGGATTTCTCCGGCAAATGAATCCATGCCCCTGGATGAGGATGTTATTGAGAGAGTGGAGTTGATCATCAGGGACACCGGGACCGTAGAACTGTCGCCTTCCGACCGCGGTTCGGGCAATCGCTCGGGCAGCTTTAGCTCCAGTTCAAGTTACAGCGTAGAAGGGGGAGGAAGCGTTTCGGGCAGGACCGCGGGGCCCATTATAAAGATCCCCCAGGGGGATACCCTCCCCGCCAGGAAGCTGGCTGAAGGAGGGCAGTCTTCCATCGGATATACGGCGGATCTGTCAGAGTATACCAACAGAAAAGACGGAATACGCTATGAAGTCTATCTTACGCTTTTAACGAAGGAGGGAATCCTGTACGTGACACCGGATCATCCCATTGCATCTTTCAGTACAGTGGAAGGAGCGCAGAAACGAAACAGCGGAGATGGAGTCATGTGGCCGGATTTTCAATACTGAGGTGTGTGACTTTGTGTTTGTAAGAAATAGGTAATCATACAGATACTATATGCTAACGTACACAAAAAGTGGATTGATTTTCGGAGGGTGATAAACTAAAATAGAAGGGTATTGTCTTTATCTTTTAGAGTACAGATAAAAAGAAATCACAATTGAAATTGAGCCTGGTAGATCAGTGATGTTTAGTAAGAGGGACTTGAGATGAGAGAACCGTATGTTGTCTATCAATCCATAAAAGCTGCTGAAGATATGTTTGCGGCAATGGAAATGATTCCTGACCGCGTGAGATTCAGACAAGTGGAGTTCATAGATAACGAGACCGCGGCTGTTAATCTGGATATAGCCTTAATTTTGGTTGCACTGGAAAATGGGCCATTACAATAATTTTTTTTAATTTGTCCCATGAATGTATATCAAAGAAAAAAAAGGCAATAATGAGAGTGTTAAGAATTTTCTTAATACTTATCCTCCCCTTTTTAAGCCGGCCTGCAGCAGATGTGCTGCGGGCCGGCTTTTTTCTAAAGGAGAAATCGTACCCATTCAACGATATTTAAAAATTCCATCCTTTATGAACCTGTATTCTAGTTAGCAGATGTATCCTTATATAAGAGTACCTGACCGGTATGGGATTTGAAATGATTCATATGAATGGGGAGGAATTTGGATATGAAGCATATTGATGTGATGTTGGGGGTATCCATACTCATAATATCAATTTCGGCTTGCAGCAGTCCGTCTGTCACCTCAGAAGATACATGGGTGAATCTGAGCGGAGAACTTAAGTCTGTAAGGGGGATGTACAGATTGTATATATTAACTCAGAACATGAAGAACTCATAATCTCCAACAACATCGGGGAACAGGGCGGAAACATAAGTATTGATACCAGCCTGCGCTTTGAAAAAGGAGAGGGGAGCCTTGTGTTCAGAGGCTATGATGCAAAATTTAAGTTTGATCTGCTGTTTACAAATACAGACAGGGATGACAACTGCATTGTGCTGAATACGGATCTTGGCAGCAAAACAAAAGTAAGAGTATGGGTCAATGCAAAGGTGTCCAGCGTGGACGATAAAAGCAGCCTGTCTTTTAGCGGCTTTAATCTGGGTTACAAAACACCGGACGGAGAGAATGTGGCTGCGGTCAAATATAAAACAAATATATAAATCATTGGGTGGCACAATTGTCAGATTTTCGCCTGAATAGAAGATAGTACTGGAAATGTGGTGGATTATGTTAAGCCAGATTCAGAAGCCTATATTGACGACAAATAAAAATTGTCTTCAATTGTCTTCAAAAATCCAGATGGTATAAAATAAAAAAAGTGCTAAAAACCTTGTAATATCAAGGGTTCCAGCACACTTTAACCAGTGGAGACAACAGGACTCGAACCTGCGACCCTCTACACGTCAAGCAGATGCTCTCCCAGCTGAGCTATGTCTCCATAGGGCGATTATAACACAGATCGCAGTGAATTGGCAAGACAATCCCTATAAAAAGGGAGGAGCCGGTCAGAATCTCTTCTGCCGGCTGAGTATTATGAAAAAAATCTTATAAGCAATATTTGTTTACAAGACATAGTATATCCGGCAAATATGAGCAATCCATAGACAAAATATGAACGGTTTGTAAGAAGTTTGTGAAGGAAATAAGAGGAAATTCCTAGTCCTTGCTGATTTCTCTCATCTGCTCAGTAACCGGGCGGTAGCCGTCTCCTTTGAGGAGGCCGTTAAAAACCGTATCATAAACAGCAAGTGCCAGGACAATGGCTAAAACAGCAATCAGACATTTGGCAATAAATTTCACACTTGATCCCTCCTCCATGGTAATGATTTTTGTCTGCTCTCATGTATATTTCTACTTTATCATTTTACTGCACATAACACAATAAGAATAACACAGGCCCGGCTTACGGGGGCAATCGCAAAGGCCCGATTACAGGTTGTTTGCAAATGCTTACCTATCCGGTGTGTTTTTGTCTTAGCATGTGTGATTTTTGCGATTTCAATCCCTTTCAA
The DNA here is from genome assembly GCF_000954015.1 of Clostridium sp. FS41. Lineage (NCBI taxonomy): Bacteria > Bacillati > Bacillota > Clostridia > Eubacteriales > Clostridiaceae > Clostridium > Clostridium sp. FS41. Next base: position 127,086 of record NZ_JYHN01000092.1, on the reverse strand, counting down.
GTTGAGACTTTTAAAAGCATGGTGACGGATCAAAAAGCTGCAGAGGAAGAGAAGCGTGCAAAATAAAAGAAAACCCCGTTCCAGGACGGGGCTTTTATTACAACGGTGTGATACTGGTGGCATATGCCTTACCGTTTAGCGGCTGATAAATCTCCACAATGGCAAAATGCGGCGTAAGACCTGTTTCTTTTGGCTCAGCAATGGTCATGAATCGATAATTGGTTCCATTGACAATCTGTTTTGCCACCGCAATGGGATGATAAAAGTAGTCATCATGGGTTCCAATGGCATTATAAAAAATAAAAGAGTCATAGGTGGTAATGTATGGCTGGTATTCCCATCCTCCGGGCATTGGGATACCTCCCTGGGTGTATTTGGTATTAATATATGTCCTGTGGGGGAATTGGTGCAGATGGGGGACAACAGGATTCATTTTCCAAGAAAATTCAGAAATCATTCCAAGTCCTTATGGGAAGGCGCGCATAGGCCTGTCTTAAGCACCAGAGAAGTATTATATGTCTTCTTAATTTTCCCCTCTGAGCCTTGTACTGGCATCAGAGGGGATGTTTTGTTTAAGCGGCAGATTCAGTATGCTTGGTTTTCCATTTCTTTAGTGCGATATTCATCCAGTTTCCAAACAGTTTAACCGCAATGATTTTTATAATTATTTTTAAAGCTGCGTATCAGCTAAAGGAAACCTGTTTTTTAAAGGCTGTGGTGATGCATCCCGTTCATATACTATGTTTTCCTCATAAGCATTCCCGTTTGACGAACCTTGATCCAGAAGGCGCTTTTGAGCTTCAAGCCGTTCCTGATCCAATATGGACTGATAGTCACTTTCAATGCTGCTTTCATTGTCAGGGTTTGTGCAGAAGCCATTTGAATCAAAATAATATGTGGTATTATTTTCCGTCAAGTCCTCATATCTAATTTCGCCGGTAGGGTTAAGATAATACCAGTTACCGTTGACGGTTTTTATCCATCCGGTTCGCATATATCCGTTATCGTTGAAAAGATAGTTCTTTCCGTCAATGTTCTGCCAGGTACTGGTTGGATATCCTCCATCATCATTTTGATACCACCATCCAGTATCATCTTGTTTCCATTCTCCGGCGAAGGCTGTCATTCCCATAGATGCTGACAGAAGAGCAGATGCAATAAATAATAGTACTTTCCTCATGATAAATCCTCCTGGTATTTTTTATAAAAACTTAGGTTTAAACTACTTTTGGAAATCAGGCTTTGTATATTTTTATAGGACGGCTCCGCGTTCTCTTTTTACTTAATGTATCCAATGTGTCCCCCGACTTTTCCAGTCCCTACCTTTAACGAGCAGATTTGGTTAATCCAGAATATTTGGAAGAATTGTTTGAAAAGATCGAAATCCCTGAAAAACATATGTTCTGTCAGAACAACTATATCACCCATCCATATCTATGTCAATGGACCAGGGAGGGAAAATAAATATGGGAGCAGCGTTGAGTGCTGGTGTTTCTGGTTTTATGATCAGCCCTCTTTTTGCTTTGAAGAACATCAAACAATTGTTTGGCGTTTGCTAAGTCATAGGCTGGCTGTATTACTGATCAAAAAAATACAAAATAATATTTCCTTTTTACATCCTTTTTACTATAATACATAAAGGAAATAACAAAAAGGAGGATGAAAATATATGATTTGTCCTAAATGTAATGGTAAGATGGAAGAAAATCGTATACGGACGCATATGCTTTGGATTGATGCGATCCATCAAATACCGGATGAGGAAAAGCAGTTAGGGCCCACGATCGCCTATGTATGTGATGAGTGCGGTTATATGGAGTTTTACCGGGAAAAGAAATTGGAATAGAAAAGCGGCAGGGATCATTCCCTGCCGTTAGTGTCATCTTCATCTTTTATATATTCCAATACATCACTTACAGAACAATCCAGAAGCCTGCACAGCGTGTTAAGTGTATTGATATTCATGCTGTTTCCGTGTCTGATCGAATGATATGTGGACATTGGAAAACCCATCTTCCCCAATTTGTATGATGTTATGCCTTTTTCTTTCATTGTCCGAAATAACGGCTCGTAGCTTATCATGTCTCGCCTCCCATTTATTAGTATGCTCTATAACTTGTATATTATATTTTGTATATACGTTTTATAAAAGATACTATTAATAATACATACAGCTTATAGTATGCAAGATGCATCCCCCCAAGCGGACAAGGGTACTAAATGATGAGATCAATCAGATATCAGTGGCCGGAGTTTCGTTTTCGTGTGATACTTCGTGTGATATAAATGCATATTTTCATACCGATAAAAGGATAATGTAACATTTCTGGATATTAAAAAACCCACGCTATTACGTTGCTTTTCGCAATCACGTGGGTTTTGAACAAATGGAGACAACGGGATTCGAACCCGCGGTCTCTGCGTTGCGAACGCAGCGCTCTCCCAGCTGAGCTATGTCCCCATAAATCACATTATAGCACAAATGGAAAAAATTACAATCCCATGATGGACTGGAACCTAAAATTTTGAATCATACTATCAGTGAGATGAAATACCCAGTAGAATCTGGAGAAAGGAAAAATCCAATTATTGTCTGAGATAATTGGATTATACGTAATAATATGGACCAAGAGAGAGAAGAAAAACTGGCACAAAAAAAATCCAATGAAATGTTTAACAGTATAACGGAAAAACAAAAGCCGGAGAATCAGAATCAGACCCACAATTCCCGTAGGGAAGGCATGGGACCGAACACAAAGCGGAAGCCTAGTTGAGCCCCCTGCATCCCTAGCCCATGTAACTTAATCTTCCCAATTACCAAGTCTTACCCCCAAAAAACGCGTGTCTGAACAGTAAGTCCAGCTTCATCCCCGCGTTTTTAATTTTCAACCCCATTAAACAGTTGTAATTGCACGAATAATCCACTTATCCACAATAATGTGGAAAAGATTGTGGATAAAATGTTATTATCTGAAAAAAATATTAGTTTATCCACATTTGTACAAAAAAAGGACAGAACCTTGCGGCCATAAGCCAAGGTCCTGTCCCTTTTCCTGATTTACTAAGCCTTGTTTACAAAAGACTCACAGTCTGTACATTCCTTTACGGTTGGGTTAGCCTCGTGTGTGCCTACCTTGATTACGTTCAGTGTACAGTAATTCTCATCCTGTGCGTGATGGGTGCAGTTCTTGATGGAACATTGAATGCTTTCGTTCTTGCCATTGACCTTCATGGAAAAACCTCCTTTAAAAAATTATTTGATTACCTGCTTATTATCTGCAGAAAATCGAAAAAAATACCCTTGGGTTTATACGGCGGTATCGTATATGCTGCCATATGCCATGTATTTATATCCAGAAGACAAAATATATTTGAAAAATCCTGACTTTTGTTATATACTATGGTCTAGCACATAAAAATACAAAAAGGATGGTTTTACTATGGCACTGTTAGAGACATGGAGAAATCTGGCATATGGCGATGGCCTGGATGATAAAAAGAGAGAAGAATTGTGGGCGGGATATTTCCAGATTGAAAAGGGAATTTATGAGCAGATCCTTTCCAACCCGGCAGAGGTTGTGACAGGAACTGTAAAGGAACTGGCTGAGAAGTACGAAACTGAGATACTGATCATGACAGGTTTCCTGGATGGAATCAATGAGAGCCTGAAGGGCTATGAGAATCCCATTGAGACCATGGAAGAGGACACAGAGGTCAAAATTGAAATCGACCCGGAAAAGCTGTATTACAATATGGTGGAGGCAAAGGCTAACTGGCTGTATGAGCTTCCTCAGTGGGACAGCATCCTTACCCAGGATAAGCGCAAGGAACTTTACAAGAATCAGAAAGCTTCCGGCACGGTCCGCAAGGATAAGAAGATTTTCCCCAACGATCCCTGTCCATGCGGAAGCGGCAAGAAGTATAAGAAGTGCTGCGGTAAGAACGCATAATGATATCTGATTGTAAGCCGCCTGCCCGGAGATGATCCGGACAGGCGCTTTTGCAGTGAAAGACAGGAGGGTGAGACATGGAAGCCTATACGGGATTTGCGGAAGTTTATGATGTGTTCCAGGACAATGTGCCCTATGAGGAATGGTGCGCTTATGTGACAGGTCTTCTGGCGGAATACGGAGTTTCTGGCGGCCTGATACTGGACATGGGATGCGGCACCGGAAGCCTGACAGAGCTTTTGGCAAAAGCCGGATATGATATGATCGGAATCGATAATTCCGGGGAAATGCTTCAGATCGCCATGAACAAAAGCCGTGATTCCGGACTGGATATCCTTTATCTGCAGCAGGATATGCGGGAATTTGAACTGTACGGTACGGTGAGGGCAGTGGTCAGCATTTGTGATTCCATGAACTACATTATGGAATACGGGGATTTGGTACAGGTGTTCAGGCTGGTCAATAATTATTTGGATCCCAAGGGTGTATTTATCTTTGATCTCAACACAGAATATAAATACAGGGAAATGCTGGCGGATTATACATTTGCAGAGGACAGGGAGGAATCCAGCTTTATCTGGAATAATTTTTATGATGAGGAAGACAAGGTCAATGAATATGACCTGACCCTTTTTGTAAAAGAAGGGGAGCTTTACCGGAAATTTGAGGAAACCCATTATCAGCGGGCCTATAGCCTGGAGGAGATAAAGCAGGCCATTGGGGAAGCGGGCATGGAGTTTGTGGCAGCATACGATGCATGCACCCATCATCCGGCCCGGGATGACAGTGAACGGATTTATGTGGTTGCCAGGGAAATGGGAAAGTGACCTGAAACAAAAGGCACAGTGAAAGGATTGGTGTGATACAATGTCAGATTATGTAGTTAGAGCAACTGCGGCTGCGGGAGAAATCCGTGCATTTGCCGCCACAACCAGGGATATGGTGGAGGAAGCCAGAAAGGCCCATAATACCAGCCCGGTAGCAACCGCGGCATTGGGCCGCCTTATGACAGCCGGAGCCATGATGGGCTGTGACATGAAAGGGGATAATGACCTCCTTACCCTTAAGATCCAGGGGGACGGACCTATTGAAGGACTGACCGTTACCGCTGACTCCCACGGAAATGTAAAGGGATACGCCTTTAACCCCGTGGTCATGCTGCCTCCCAATGCAAAGGGAAAGCTGGACGTGGGCGGTGCCCTGGGCGTGGGAGTGCTGAGTGTGATCAAGGATATCGGCCTGAAGGAACCCTATGTGGGACAGACTATCCTGGTATCAGGAGAGATTGCAGAGGACCTGACTTACTATTATGCCACCTCAGAACAGACCCCCTCCTCCGTAGCATTGGGTGTGCTGATGAATAAGGACAACACGGTTCGCCAGGCAGGAGGATTTATCATTCAGCTGCTTCCCGGGGCATCTGAATCCATTATTGGAAGGCTGGAGGAAAAGCTGAAAGAGATTTCTTCCATTACCACCCTGCTGGATGTGGGCAATACGCCGGAGATGATACTGGAATATATCCTGGGAGAGTTTGGACTGGAGATCAATGACAGGGAGCCGGTACGGTTTTACTGCAATTGTACAAAGGAGCGTGTGGAAAAGGCATTGATCAGTGTGGGAAAAAAGGATATACAGGAAATGATCGATGATGGAAAGACCATTGAGGTGAACTGTCATTTCTGTGGAAAGAATTATGGATTTACCGTAGATGAGTTAAAGGATATCCTGGATAAAGCCAGGCAGGGATCATAAACGGAACAAAAAGAGCCAGTCAGACGACTGGCTCCTACTTGTAATCATTTGAAATCAGATATAACTTACTTCAACTCTATCAGTAATGATATATGTTTGAAAAAGGTACACTGTTGTTCATTGATTAAATTCTGGTTACGTTGGTAGCCTGAGGACCCTTAGCCCCGTTAACTACGTCGAACTCAACCTCTGCGCCCTCATCTAAGGACTTGAAGCCTTCCATGTTCAGACCAGAGTAGTGTACGAATACATCGTTGCCCTGCTCGTCAGAAATAAAACCGTAACCCTTCTGGTTGTTGAACCACTTAACTGTACCTTTCATTACGATACCTCCAAAAAATATAAAAAATTGTTCTGTTGCAAGTTATTTCGCAACTGACCTTAGAATATCACAAATGTTGAAAAGTGTCAAACGTTTTTGGTCATAAAGCATAAACAAATTATGCAAACTTAAGATTCTATTGTTCAAAGGTTAAAATCGAAAGAAACAGGGGCAAAAAGGTGAATTTTATGATATACTAACTGGAATAAAGGGTGAAAAGAAGGGATTTATGAATGAAAGTTCAAAATATATGGAGGCATTACTGTACGATTACAAAGCACAGGCACCTGGTACGCAGGCATTGTTTTAAGATTGGCCTGTACTGGCAGGGGCTGACGCATGACCTTTCCAAATACAGCCCGGAGGAATTCTGGACCGGTGTCCGCTATTACCAGGGAAACCGCAGCCCCAATGCGGCGGAACGTGAGCTTGTGGGTTATTCCAGGGCCTGGCTTCACCACAAAGGCAGGAACAAACACCATTACGAGTACTGGATCGACATTTCCAACCACAAGGAAGACGGACTGGTAGGAAACAAAATGCCGCTGCGGTATGTGGCAGAGATGATTTGTGACCGGATTGCCGCCTGTGAGGTTTATAAGGGAAAGAACTATACAAGTGCGGCTCCTCTGGAATATTATGAATATACAAAAAAATACATCACCATCCATCCGGAGACAAGAGCGCTGTTGGAAAAGCTGCTTATTATGCTGAAAGAAAAGGGAGAGGACCATACCTTTGCCTATTTAAGGAAACTGTTGAAAAAGGGAACGTATTAGATCAAGGAACGTATCAGATCAAGGAACATAACAGACCGATGAAGATCGGCGGGGAAAACCGCAGCATCATGGATGGAAGGTGTGCCATGCTGCCGCGGTTCTTTTTTGCGTATATGGGTCTTAGTCTTCTTTAAACAAATGCTCCTGGATGATCCTCACCCCATCCTCAATGCACCCCGGACATGAGCGCAGCGGCGTGCCTGTATCTTCGCCCCTCAGCTCACGACAGACAAGGCTGCCGTTCTTTTCCTTGAATGCGCGGATGCAGGAAGCAGCAGCCTCGTATGAGATGGCTTTGGAATCCGGGCCGTCCGTGTGTCCGGTGCTGCATTTCAGGCCCGCCAGTACGGCGGCAGCGGAGATGGCGCCGCAGGTTCCGTCCATGCAGCCCATACCCAGGCCAAGGCCCTCTGTTACGCGAAACAAGGTCTTCTCGTCCAGATCTGTTTTATCTGCAAATACACATGCAACTGACTGGGCGCAGTTAAAGCCTCTGTCATGGAATGCATTTGCCTGTTTTGCTTTATCGATTTCTGTTTTTTCTTTTGACATGGTTTATTTCTCCTTTGCTGTAAAGATTAAGTTTGTTCTTTTTACTGTGAAGACCGCATTCGTATTGAAGATTTCATCCGCATCTTTCCCAAGCCCATATGGATCAGAAAACCGCCTAATATCACAGATAGCAGGTACAGAACATTTCCGGCGGCCGTTCCGATGGTCAGTGCGATCTCATGAAATACGATCTGCCCATTGGGATAATAGGGACTGATGTAGAACATGTCGGCATTTCCGTAAGGGTGGGATACGATGTTGATGATCGTTGCAATGGCGGCACAAACCAGGAAAATCGGGATCGTGCCTGGAAACTCCTTGGCTTTTGTTCCTCCCAGGCCGGCAAGGCGGCTGTAAAGGCCAATGAAGATCAGTATAAAATGCCAAAGGAATCCGTGCAGGGTCAGTACAATAAAAGGATGCATCAGGCCGCTGGGCTCAGACAGGGCCATGATCCCGCCCAACAGGGCAAAATCCTGCATAAATGTACATACTGCCCTTAAAAAACGGGCTGGAGCCAGTGAATGGATAACAGGAAGAAGCAGACACAGATACATGGGGACACTGCACAGCTGAAATGGAAAATACCACCAGTCATACTGCTGTCCATTGACAATGTAATATAGGAATCCCTGCTTATACAGTTCACTGGCAGCCAGTATCAGCCCACAGAAAAACAGCACATGAAAGGGCTGCTTTTTTGACATGTTCCAGGCCAGATAAATGGCTGTAAGGATTCCTGCGCCTCCAAATAGAATGTGGAAGGCAGAATATGGAGCAGGTGTCTTCATGGACCATGATGACATCTGAAAGATTGATGTTGCGATGTTACCCATAAACGGAGCCTCCTGTGTGAACGATTATACATCATATGCAGATGCCTGACAACTCCTTACCTGAGAATAAAAATAATTTCAAAGGGAAAGATAAGGAAACAGGAAAAAGAATGGAAAGGCAGGAAAGAGAAGACATGGGAATAATAATTGCATTGCTGTCAGGTGCATTAATGAGTTTACAGGGTGTATTTAATACGGAGGTGACAAAGCAGACCAGTGTGTGGGTGGCGGCCGGATGGGTGCAGCTGACCGCCTTTATTACCTGCGTGGTCATATGGCTTTTTACTGGCAGGGAGCCGGTTATGGGCCTGATGCAGGTTACACCTAAATATGTGCTGCTGGGCGGAATCATGGGAGCCCTGATCACGTACACGGTGATCCGCAGCATGGCCAGCCTGGGACCGGCACAGACAGCTCTGTTGATCGTCATATCACAGATCATTGTGGCATATGGGATTGAACTGTTTGGATTGTTTGGAGTGGATAAGACCCCCTTTGCCTGGCACAAGCTCATAGGGGCAGCCATTGCCATTGGAGGTATTGTGGTCTTTGAAAGATAAAAATTGGAAATAACGCTTGTATTTAAAGGGTGTTTTAGATAGAATAGTAATATCAGGCTGGGATGGTACCCGTTGATAAGGAGGGATACCATTCAGATGAGACTTATATCTTTTAAAACATTAAAACTGCCAGCCATGGTCATATGCATGTTGGCTGCAGGCATATGCTATAGCTGTAGTGATCATCAGGACATCTCCGGAAAAGAGGAGGTAATCCTTGATTTAGAGGAACAGGAACGCGTTCTGCAGGAAACGTCAAATGAACAGGAACGTATTTTGCAGGGAACGCCTGCTGTGGATCCGGCGCGGCCAGAGACAGCGCTGGATGATAGAATGCCGTTGGACGGTGTGTTTGTTCATGTATGCGGAAAGGTCCAAAGTCCCGGAGTCTATGAACTTCCCCAGGGAAGCAGGGTCTGGGATGCCATTGAAGCGGCCGGAGGTTTTGAGGATGACGGCGCCAAAGAATACCTGAACCTGGCTGAGATGGTACAGGACGGTATGAAACTGGATGTTCCCAGTGAGAGCCAGGCCGAGGAATGGAAGGCCCAGGGACTTGTTGGCGGATGGAATTTGGGAGCGGATCCAGGGGCGTTATCCGGGGGATCTTCCGGAGCATTTTCTGGAACGTCATCCGGGGGATCCTCCGGAACGTCATCCAAGGTGAACCTGAATACGGCCACCAGGGAGGAACTTATGAGCCTTCGGGGCATAGGTGAATCCAGGGCAGAGGATATTATCCGCTACAGGGAGACTTACGGCGGTTTTCGATCTATAGAGGATATCATGAATGTGTCCGGAATTAAGGACGCAGCGTTTGAGAAGATTAAGGACAGTATCACAGTATAATCCGGTTGGGCGGCCTGAGTTTATTTCAGGCCGCCATTAATAGATAAGGGGAAAGAACATGGCAAAAGTATTAGTTGTAGATGATGAGAAATTGATTGTAAAGGGTATCCGCTTCAGCCTGGAACAGGACGGCATGGAAGTGGATTGTGCATATGACGGCGAGGAAGCGCTGGAACTGGCCAAGAAGACAGAGTATGATGTGGTGCTTTTGGATGTTATGCTTCCAAAGTATGATGGTTATGAGGTCTGCCAGGCGATCCGCGAGTTTTCCGACATGCCCATTATCATGCTGACGGCCAAGGGCGGCGATATGGATAAGATCCTGGGATTGGAATACGGGGCAGATGATTATATCAGCAAGCCTTTTAACATTCTGGAAGTCAAGGCCAGGATCAAGGCCATTATACGCCGCAGTTCCAAGAACAAACGTATGAAAAAAGAGGAGGCCAATGTCAGTGTGATCGGCTCCGGCGACCTTAAGATGGATACGGAAAGCCGCAGGGTGTTCATTGGTGAGCGGGAAATTAACCTGACTGCCAAGGAGTTTGACCTGCTGGAACTTTTGGTGCGCAATCCCAACAAGGTATACAGCAGGGAGGCGCTGCTCACCTATGTGTGGGGCAATAAGGCCATGGACAGCGGTGACGTGAGGACTGTGGACGTCCATGTGAGAAGACTGAGGGAGAAGATTGAGCCAAGTCCAAGCGACCCCAAGTATGTACATACAAAGTGGGGGGTTGGATATTATTTCCGTGTCAAAGGATGAGCATGAGATTGACGATAGAATGTGTTTAAGGAGTTCACGTATGTACGATTATAGAATCAGAACAGCTGAGCCGCAGGATCTGGATGCCGTGGTTCAGGTGGAACTGGCTTGTTTTCCTGCTGCAGAAGCTGCGGACAGGGAACGTTTAAAGGAACGGCTGGAACTGTTTGGAGAAAGTTTCTTGGTGGCAGAGACAAAGGATGGGATCATTGGATTGGTCAACGGAGCGGTTACAGACCATAGGACCATTGAGGATGAGATGTTTGAGGACAGCTCCCTTCACGATCCCAAAGGAGCATATCAGAGCATTTTCGGCTTGGATGTGGTGAAGGAATACCGCTGTCAGGGTGTGGCGGCAGCCCTGATGGAGGCAATGATCAAGAGAGCTAAAGAACAGGGCCGAAAGGGCCTGATCCTTACCTGCAAGGACCGTCTGATCCATTATTATGAGAAATTTGGATACGTGAACATGGGAGTGTCACGGTCGGTTCACGGCGGTGCGGTCTGGTACGATATGATATTGGAGTTTTAATACATGAAGATTACCCTTGTTACAGTTGGAAAGATAAAGGAACGGTACTTTGAGGATGCCATTAAGGAGTACTCCAAGCGTTTGAGCCGTTACTGCAAGCTGGAGATCATCCAGGTGGCGGATGAGAAGACACCGGATGGGGCGGGCGAAGCCCTTGAAAAGCAGATAAAGGAAAAGGAGGGTCAGAGGATCCTCTCCAATATAAAGGACGGGGCTTATGTGATCGCCCTGGCGATTGAAGGCAGGATGCTGTCCAGCGAGGAACTGGCTCTTAGGCTTCAAAAGCTGGGTGTTGATGGCACAAGCCAGATCGTGTTTGTGATCGGCGGCTCCCTGGGGCTGTCTGAAGCGGTTATGAAGCGGGCGGACTATGCCCTGAGCTTTTCCAAAATGACATTTCCCCACCAGCTGATGCGGGTGGTCCTGCTGGAGCAGATTTATAGGAGTTACAGGATCATTGGGGGGGAACCGTATCACAAGTAGCGGGGAAAAGGATGAATCTCAGGGATATGCGATCGATGAAAATTGCGCTATTGAGTCATTTAAAGCAATGGTTGTATCGTACACTACCTTTGAAGACAAGACATGGGAAAACCCTGAGTATAAAGCCTTTTGCGATCTGTATGAGGGAAAGCGGTTGACACAGCAGTAAAACAAAGGCCGGCTCTTATTTCAATTGGATAAGAGCCGGCTGGTTTGTTTAAAAAAGGGAAGACCCAGCCATCCTTAGATGCGCCGCTCCACATAATCCAGAGCTTGGATCCAGACGCCCTTGTTCTGCTGCCAGACCACAGGATATTCTGAGAATGGCACAGGGCATGGGTTTTTACCCACTTCCAGGGTTACCCCGGGAACGGCCCCGCTTCTGGACTGCATCCAGTCTTTAAAGCCGCCTTTTCCATCGCTGGAATCCATGGAATAACCGGTCATGACCGAGATGGCTTCCGCCAGGGTATTGGATGCCATCTCAGCGCCGTTGCTGCTTGTGGTCCAGTAGATGACCTCACCCTGGGAGTGGTAGCTGATGGTAATGGCCCACGGGTACTGTTCCGCCAGTGAAAAAAGGGCTCTGCTCTCCGGTTCCGAAAAAGGGGCGGTGCCTTTGTAGGCAGCGTAGGAAGGAGCCGCCAGTGTGGTGGACAGATCTTCCCAGCCATATGGGAAATTATAATTCAGATCCACACCGGCTGCATTTGCCTTCCATTTTGTCAGATATACTTCAAAGGAATCGGATGTACGGCCAAGGCTCACATCCCGGGCATAGCAGTCCATGATGCCCTGTTTCAGTCCCTGGTCGCGTATGGCATCAATGCCGAACTGGCTTAAGGTTACGCCGTCCGGATTTGTCATGGGAACAAAATGAATGGCCACCTTCTGAAGCATATCAGATATAGATTTGTAATTGTAGTGCCCTGTTTCATAAAATGCCAGGGCATATTCCAGCTGACCCATCATTACCAGCGGGGTCATATACTCTCTTGCATGGATAGCCCCCTGGATGAGGATCTGTGCCTTGGCATCTGGGTTTCCCAGAATGATATCATAGATATTTCTTCCGTCCAGGGAGGTTCCGATGACCTGAACGGAGATTTTATCTCCATATGTATTCTGAAGGGACTGGATATCGGCCTCCATCTGTTCATAGGAGTACCGGTCCACTGGTTTGACAATGGGATCCGCCACCTCCTGATCCAAAAAATCACTGATCCCAACCGCTGCCCTGATTCCAGGTCCCACAGCATTGGCCTCCGCATAGGAGGGCTCTGCCCCGTAACTGACAAAGCTGCCCAGCCCCACGGCCCTCTGTCCGGCGTCCCACGGTCCCGTGCTGCCCAGCCCCATATTGCCAACAACCAGGATACCGCTCAATAAAGCGCAAATCACACGTTTTGTCATTGCTTTCCCTTGCCCTTCTTTATTTATTTGCTATGTTGTACAGTTTCGATTCCATATGTTCTCAATCTAATATAAATGAGCATTTCAGTCAAATAAAGTTTTCTTACATTTTTATTCCGTTTTTATGAGTGTTAGAAATGTTTTTAATTTGAAATGATTTAAAGACAGGGATGATATGTGCGGTTGAAACATAAATCATATCGGCCTGTGAGGAAGAACGTTTCCATATGGATTTGACAAAAGGCCGGTAAGGAGGCGCTCATCCCACAGGGGAATAAAATAGGATTGAAAGATCAGCGGTCAATCAGGTATAATGTTGTCAGACGGAGGTGTTGAGATGAGTCAGTCAGACAAGGTACCCAAAGCCATCATTTTTATGGGAATACAGGCAAGCGGCAAATCTACATTTTTTCAGCAGAATTTTGCCCGGGATTTTGTACATATCAATTTGGATTCCCTGCATACCAGAACTAAGGAGGCAAAACTGCTGGAGGAATGTCTGAAGCAAAGGGCCAGTTTTGTGGTGGACAACACAAACCCCACGGCCGGGGACAGGAAGCGGTACATACAGGCGGCCAGGGAAAATGGCTATGAGATAGAAGGATATTTCTTCCAATCCCTGGTAAAGGACTGCATCCAGCGGAATTCCCGGCGTTTGGGAAAAGCCTGCGTCCCCGACAGGGCGATCGCATATACCTCCAACCGGCTGGAGATGCCGGCTCATGATGAGGGATTTGACCGGTTGTATTTTGTATGCATCCGGAACGGGGAATTTAAGGTGGACGAGTGGAAAAATCAGTGTTTTAATGGGAGGGAAAGATGAATTTTGAAACATTAGATATTAATATGCGCAGATTTGAGACCTCACTGGATCAGGTGATCCTGCCTGACCTTTATTTGGTGGTACGCATTGACGGCAGGAATTTTACAAGGCTGACCAAGGAGATCTGTGAGTTTGAGGCGCCCTTTGATACACGGTTCAGGGATGCCATGACAGATACGGTAAAGCATTTGATGGAATGCGGGTTCAGGATCGTATACGGGTATACACAGAGCGATGAGATCTCCCTTCTGTTCCATCCGGACGACAGGACATTTGGCAGGAAGACAAGGAAGATAAATTCGGTTCTGGCAGGGGAGGCCAGCGCCTTTTTCTCCTTAAAGCTGGGAGTGCTGGCTTGTTTTGACTGCCGTGTGGTCCCCCTTCCTAACCTGGAATGTGTGAAGGACTATTTTGCATGGAGGCAGGAGGATGCACACAGGAATTCACTGAATGCCCACTGTTATTGGCTGCTGCGGCAGGAAGGGAAGTCCGCCCAGGAGGCAACCAAAGAGATTGAGGGAAAATCGGTTTCCTTTAAAAACGAACTCCTCTTTTCCAGGAATATCAATTACAATGACCTTCCGGGCTGGCAGAAGCGGGGGATAGGGCTGTACTATTCCTCCTATGAAAAGACAGGGTATGATCCGATCAAACAGCAGAAAGCAGTCAGTATCCGGAACCGGATAGAGACAAACATGGATCTGGATACGGGGGATGGATATACGGACTGGGTGGTTTCACTGATGCAGGGCAGAGGATAGATCAGGGTGGGATCCCATGGAAGCGAAATATGCTTTGGTGGGATCTTTTTATATTGGCAAGCAGGACATTGCGGTGCGTTTGATTGGGGGACAGAGCAGGAGCCGCCAAGCTGATGATGCAATTATGATGCAAAAATGATGGAAATCGGATGCAAGGGTGCCTTACAATAACAGTCATAAACAAATAAACAGAATGGGCTGAAGGAGGAGATCAGAGTGAGGCGTTCGTTGTTTTTAATGGTTTTTCTGCTGGCCGCGGCAGCGGCCGGATGCGGTGTAAGGTCTGATGATACCGCCTGGGTTAGCTGTTTTAACGCTGTCCGCCCGGATGCCAGGTCTGTCCGCCCGGATGCCAAGTCTCCTCGGACAGGGCATAAAGGGGAGGAGAACTCCGGGTATCCGTACCAGGCCGTGCCTGAATCAACGGGCCGCATCGATCTTGCAGTGGAATCAGAGGGAATCTATTGGGTCCACAGCGGTGAGGCATATGGATTTATGGACGTGGAGGGGGAGGAGATAACCCCTTTTGTCTATGATGAGGCATATCCCTTCAGCCAGGGGCTGGCCTGTGTGTCCTATGAGGGGAAATACGGGTTTATCAATAAGAAGGGAGAGACGGCCCTGCCTTTTATTTATGACAGTGCCGCCCCCTTTGCGGAGGGGCTTGGGTATTTTGCCATAGGTGACAAATATGGTTTTATGGACAGGGAAGGAAATCCTGTGTTTTACCTGGATTGCGACAGTGTCAGTTCCTTTCAGGAGGGGATGGCTTATTTCAGTATGGGCGGAACATACGGGTATATTGATTTGGAAGGAAAAACCGTGATTGAACCAATTTATGATGATGCGGATTATTTCCAGGATGGCCTGGCGGAGATCGTAAAAAACGGCGCCCATGGTATGATTGACCAAAAGGGAAATGAGATCATTTCCCCGGAATATGATCGTATTGAGAGAAATGACGGGTTTGTGGTGGTTCAGTCAGACGGTCTGTACGGGTGTTTTGACAGAAAGGGTTCCATGCTGCTTCCGGCTGCCTATGACCTGATCTTCATTGAGAATGACCTGATCTGTTTTCGTACAAATGGCAGGGCCGGGTTTGCGGACAGAGAGGGCCGGGTGATCATGGAGGGCTCCTATCATCATGTTCTTCCAATTTCTGGAAGGAATCTGGCTATTGTGGAAAGCAACGGACAGTGGGGCGTGGTGGATTGTGAGGGCACGGTCAAGGTGCCTTTGATCTATCAGTGGATCGGAAGCGGCGGGCAGGACAATGAGGTGCTGATCCTTTCACTTAATGGAAAAACGGGATGCCTGAGCGCGGAGGACTGTTCAGAGCTGATACCGGTCAAGTATGACCAGATTTATGGATTTATTAATGACCAGGCAGTTGTGCGGATGGGCGGAAAGTACGGTGTGGCGGATAAGAAGGGGAATCTTAAGATACCTGTCCTGTATGATGAGATACGTCTGTTTGACAATGGCAGTATGGCTCTGACAGGCAGGGGAATCACCCGCCTGGTTGACGGCAGTGGGAAGCTGATTCATGTGGGGATCTATGATTATGTGTCTTGGCGGGGAACGTGCTATGAGGTGGAGAAGGGGCGCAAGACCGGATTCCTGGATGAGACAGGCAGGATGGTGATCGCCCCGGTATATGATTATGTGTCCTATGACAACCGGCTGTCCCCTGGCGTGTGCGTGGCATCCCTGTATCAGTCCGATATCCGCAGCCATGTGATCAAGACGGGGGAGAACGTGGATGGGGATTTGTCACAGATACTTCTCAAGAATATGATCACGCCCAAAATGGCGCTGTTTTATGAATTTGTGCAGCATAGGACCATGGGCGCAGAGGATGGATTTTTGGGCTATGGCAGGACATACAGGCTGTATGGCATAGACGGATCAGGAGAGCCTGCTTTATATGCCTGTGCGGAGCCCTATGACCAGCCTGCATTTCCCTGGTCCTGCAGCGGCTTTTATGCCATGGGGGATAATGAAGTAAAGGAGCTGGTGACCGGGTCTGAGTGCGGCGGATCACTGCGGGGGGACCGAGCGCGCCTGTGGTATGACAAAGAGACAAAAAAGACCATGGTCGGAACCCAGGGAAGCTGGGGCGGATTTGGCGGGCGGGCTTATGGCGGTGCGGTTTATGAATACAGCGGCAAAGCGGTGCGTCAGGTATGCTCGTTTTACTGCGTAAGCCGGACATCAGGGGGGACGGAGTACTCGGTCAATGGGATCCGCGCCACGGCGGAGGAATTTGAAGCTGTTTACAGGCGATTTAAGTAGAGGATGGATCAAACATGGCTCTGTACAAAATGTAAGGTTTTTTATCAGGGTATCTGTGATATAATGAAAAAGCCGGATCTTTTTTGCCAGAACAATCTAAGGACTCGCTCTGGGAACGGCCGGTTACCATATCAGGGTCAGGAGGGTCGCTCTCTATGAGGAAATATATTATGGCTGCATAGCATAGGCTGATGCAGTGAATGAAAGTAATTGTATAGCCTTTGCTATTCCGGACAGAAGAATATGTTTGGGAGGCGGCGATGCGCTATCAGAAGGCGAATGAAATTCTTCCGGAGAATCTGGTTGAATTAATTCAAAAGTATATTGACGGGGGATATGTATATATTCCCAGGAAGCAGGAAAACAGAAAAAATTGGGGAGAGTCTTCCAGGGCAAAGGAAGAACTCCGGAGACGGAATAAAGAGATATTTACAAAATACAGACAGGGGATGGGGGTAAAGTCCTTGGCTGAGCAGTATTTCCTGTCTGAAAAAAGCATACAGAGGATTGTGCTTCAGGAAAAGAAAACATTTCAGGAAAAAAAGATACTTCAGGAAACAGAGGACCAGGGCAGTGTACCGGATTGACGGGATACACTGCCTTTTTCTTGTTTCTGGGCAGTGTTTAAGGTTTATGGCAGGCAGGCTCCATGATAGAGTAGCTGATGGAGGAACTTAAAAATGAAACAGGAATATAGAAAGAAATGGATCGTCCTGCCCCAGACGCTGCCCGGGGTTTTAAGAAGGTGTCCGAAATGCGGACGGAAAGCAGAGTTTGAAAACAGCGGAACATTCAGGGTCAATGCAAATGGACGGCTGCTGGACGTGTGGCTGGTTTACCGCTGTACGGTGTGTGAGACAAGCCTTAACATGACCGTATATGAACGCGTGGAAGCGGATACGCTGGAGCAGGGGGAATATAAGGGCTTTTTAAACAATGACAGGACCCTGGCCGCTGCCTATGGAAGCAGCCGAAGCCTGTTTGCAAAAAACAGGGCTCAGATGGTGGAGCACTGGGATAAGTACACGGTGCGGGAGACAGATACCACGGTCCCCTGCAGACAGGAGCAGTGGAGCGAGGTGGAGGTATGGCTTGGGGGATACCTGAAGCCGAGGATGGACGCCCTGTTTGCAAGGCAGCTGGGAGTTTCCAGAAGCCAGATCAAAGGCCTGTGCGGATCAGGCCTGGTTTGTGTGATGGAAGGGAAGGCGGATGCCGGGGCAAGGGTGAAGAACGGACAGGTCTTTTATATCAGCAGGGAATGCCGGGCCGGGAGGAAATTGCTGGCAGTTGGGGATGCAGGTTGTTTTTATGACGGACATGCTATATACTGAAGGAATCACAGGACAGAAAGATAAGGTTGATATAGTATGACACCATCATTTCACACACATTACCATCCCTTAACATCCCGCCCCTATCTGCAAAACAGCACTTATACGGAACATACGCCCTGTCGGGCGCTAAAACCGTATGTTGCCTGTTTTTGGACATCCATGGGGGAAATGGAAGACGGGGAAGAGAAAGCTGCGGTTTCCGTTGCCGGGGAGCGGGAACCCTTATCCGGGGTTCTGGTTATCCCGGATACCTGTGTGGATGTCATTATAGAATTGAACCATGGACCGCAGACCGTCAAAAGCCGCCTTTGCGGGATCCAGGATTATTCCGTCACCGTGGGACCGGGAACAGGAAAGAGGAAGATGACTACCTTTGCGGTCAGGTTTTATTTTTGGGCCGTTCGCTTGTTCCTGGATCTGGATATGAGGGATATTTATAATGGAGTGCTGGACTTTGAACTGCTGGTGCCCGGAAGCAGGGATGCATTTCAGGAACTGTTTTATCAGCAGTCCCTGAGGGATAAAATAGAATGGATGGAAGAATATCTTCTTAAAAAACTGGATACCGGCAGATTAAATGCCAATTTTTTTAATTCCGTTGACCATATGCTAAGATCCAGGGGATGTGCCGCGGTCAAGGACATCTGCGGCTGCGCCAGTGTAAGCCAGCGGCAGATGGAACGCCTGTTCAGGCAGGAAATCGGTATTTCCATCAAGCGCACCGCCAGTCTGGTGCGGTATCAGAATGTGTGGAGGGAGATCGTATGCCGGGAGCGGTTTGAGATCCAGGAAGCAGTCGGTCAATTCGGCTATGCGGATCAGGCACATCTGCTCAACGATTTTAAACGGTTTCACAGCGTATGGCCGGTCCAGGCAAAGCAGATCGCAATGGCCAGCCGATAGGGGAAAGCCGGGGGCCGGGACCCGGACATGTCGCTTTTTTTCAATACAGTTTCCTCCGGTTGTGGTATATTTTTTCTACTATGACACAACCTGGAGGTACGAAGATGAAACAGTTAGGCGCAGCCGCATATGATGAGATACGGAAATGGATCTACCGCAATGCCAGACCACTGGACCTGGCGTTATGGCAGTTTGAATTTGAGGGCGGAAACCGGGAAACGGTGATGGAGATCCTTGGCTTATACCAGAATGAGGACGGAGGCTTTGCAAACACGCTGGATCCTGATAACTGGAGCAGGGAATCCTCACCCTATACAACTATGATTGCGGTCAGCATCCTCCGCACCTGCGGCCTTACAGATAAGGAGCATCCCATTGTACAGGGGATCATAAGGTTTCTGGACAGCGGAGTACACTGCTCCGAGGATGGATGGCATTTCACTGTCCCATCCGGAGATGACCCGGCACAGGCGCCATGGGCCGTGTACAGTGAGGAAACCAACAGGGAACAGGACATGGGATTGACCGCAGGGCTTTGTGCATTTGTCCTGCGCTACGGGGGCAGCCGGTCCGGGTTATATGCCAGGGCGGCGGGATATGTGGATAAAATATTAAAAAAGGTAAAGACAGCGGAGGATTTGGGGGAAATGGGAGCCGGCGGCCTGGGAATCCTGTTATGGGATATCGCAGAGTCAGGTTTATCCACCCGCTTTGACTGCTCAGCTATCGCCGGCGTGATGCCGGATCTGATCAACAGCCGGATGGAGCGCAACCCGGAAAAGTGGGCTTTCTATACGCCGCGGCCTTCTGAGTTTATCTGGTCGCCTGAAAGCGTTTTTTATAAAGGAAATGAGGAAATAGTGGATACTGAGTTGGATTACCTGATTGATACCAGAAACCCGGGCGGTGTGTGGAATATCACATGGACATGGTTCCGGCAGGGGGAGAAGTATCCAAAGGAATTTGCTGTCAGTGAGAACTGGTGGATGGCCAACAAGGCCATTGAAAAACTGCGTTTCCTGAAAGCGTTTGGAAGGATGTAAACGAAAGAAACCCTGGTTCACCGAGGGTAAAATAAGGAAAGGGTAATAATGGGCATGGGAATTTACAGGATCGGAGTGATCTCAGACACACATGGACTGATCAGGGATGAGGTAAAGGAGATACTTACAACCTGCCAGGTGATCCTGCATGGTGGCGATATCAACCGCCAGGCGGTATTGGATGAACTGGCTCAGATCGCTCCGGTCCATGCGGTGAGGGGCAATAATGACAAAGAGTGGGCAGAGCATATTCCGGAGACATTATGCCTTGAGATTATGGGACTTTCAATCCTTATGATCCATAATAAGCAGCACCTGCCGAAGGACCTGGGCGACAGGAACCTGATCATCTATGGGCATTCCCACCGGTATGAGGAAAAACAGGAGGGCGGCAGGACCTGGCTGAATCCGGGCAGCTGCGGCCCGAGAAGGTTTAGCCAGCCCATCACCATGGCCGTGGTGGAGGTAGAGGAGGGGAGGGAGGGGTACCGGGTACAAAAACTGGAGATCCCCCACAACTAGGGCCTGAAATCAGGTTATGAGCCGGCGCCCCGGATCCAATCCACCCATATGGAATAGTATTTACCTAATACATGGGAACCGTCTGAGGTGTATGCGGCCTTCAGGTTCCCATTTTCATCATCAAACAGTTCGTTTACGTTTATATAATAGCAGCGTTCAGCGTCTGCTATTTTTTTGATTTCCCCATTCAGTGCATTGATGTTTTCATTGTTGTAGATGGGGCTTTTAGATGATTTCTTCTGGGTTACGTGCAGGTTGGCTTCCAGGATCAGCTGGGCTTCTGGCTGCATTTCCTGTATCCTGTTTACAATGGATCGGTATTGAGCCACGGTGCGCTGGCGGTCATAGCCCAGTTCATTGATTCCCAGCATTACATAAATGGTGAGATAACGGTCCTGGGAAAGTACCTGCTCCAATGTCTTTTTGCTCCCGTCCCTGAGCGTTACCTTGGCATCAAACAGGTTGTAGACACTCATGCCTGAATTGGCAAACACCTGGGCATTGCCCAGATTTCCATATTCCCACAGCCCCACGGTTCTGGAATCTCCAATAAACAGAACACCGGAGAAATTTTCGTCCGGTATGGGCGCTGCCTGGGAGTTTGCAGAAGCATCCGCATCGGATGGCGCCTGGCCTTTTGCGGAAGCATCCGCATCGGATGGCGCCTCTGCTTCTGAAGAAAGTTTTGCAGGCATTTTCCGGGAGATCTTCTCCGGATCCGAAGCCTTATCTGTTTTCTGTGCTTTTTGCCGCGTCCATCTTCCATGGACCGGCACGGAGGCCTTTGCGTATGCAATACTTTTTCCCTGCAGATAAGACCCTGACCTGAGTACGGCGTGGTCCATCCAGCCGGGAAAGACATGAGTCACGGCAGCTCCTGCCAGACTGATGGTGAGAATAAAGGTATACCAGCATTTTCTCATAATGACATCCCCCTTAAAATCTGAAATATAGAAATGGGTCGTCAGCTCCCATTTTCATACAGTAAATACACAGCCAGAATATGGCTAACAGTGCCGCTGCCGAGATCAATCGGTATTTAACCCTGTGATAGATCCTTGCGGGCAGATCTGTCATGAAGAGAAATCCGGCGGCAATGGAGATAAAATAGAGTTTCCCGTATTTAAACACATCACCGGAGTAGTAGGTGAAATGCCTGTCCGGCGCCAAGATAGGAAACAGGCGCTGGAAGTAGACTGCCATCTGTGACAGGTCCGTAACAGCAAATACCAGCCAGGTGAGCGCAATGGCAAGCATCATATAGGCGTGGCCCAACGGGGGGATCCGTGACAGGATGCGGCTCATTCCCAGCTTTTCCACTGTTATGAGAACAAACAGGACAGCGCCCCATAATATAAAGTTCCAGCTGGCGCCGTGCCAGAAACCGGTGAGAAGCCATACTGCGGACAGGTTGAGGATGGAGCGCAGGCTGCCCTTGCGGTTTCCACCAAGGGGAATGTAGACATATTCCCGGAACCAGCTTCCCAGGGTCATGTGCCACCTTCTCCAGAATTCGGTCATGGAAACTGCTGTATAGGGATGGGAAAAGTTGTCCGGCAGCGAAAACCCCATGAGTCTGCCCAGCCCCTTTGCCATCAGGGAGTAACCATAGAAATCAAAATAGATCTGAAGGCTGAAGGCAGTCAGCCCCAGCCAGGCCAGGGGGGTGGAAATGCTGTCATAGCCAATGGCGCCCACCTGGCTCCACAGGCCGCCGATCTGATTGGCCAGCAGAACCTTTAGACCCAGGCCGATGGTAAATTCCCGCAGCCCGTCTTCAATATTGATTACGGTGTGCCTTCGCCTGCTGATCTGCCTGCGGATGGAGGAGTATGTGACGATCGGGCCAGCGATCAGCTGGGGAAACATACAGATATACATTCCAAAGTTGATAAACGAGGTTTCGTATGGCGCATCCTGCCGGTAAACGTCCACCAGATAGGATATTGCCTGAAAGGTATAAAAGCTGATGCCCACAGGAAGGATCATGTTAAAAACAGGAACAGACAGGCTGATCCCGGCCCATGAAAAGAGCTGATTTATGTTCCCGGCAAAAAAGCCGGAGTATTTGAACAGAAAAAGCCAGGAGAGGTTATAGATGATCCCCGCAGCCAGCCACCTGCCTTTGTTGATCTTCTGCCTTTTCTGGCCCAGTTTGATCCCCAGCCTGTAATTGACCAGTATGGACAAAACCAGCAGGGCCAGATAAAAGGGGTGTTCCCTGATCCCATAAAAGTAAAAAGCCAGGCTGCCGGTAAACAGGCAGAGGTTTTTCCATCTGCCCGGGCATATGGTATACAGGGTAAAAAATATTGGAAGAAATATAAATATAAAGTTTAGACTGCTAAAAACCATGTTTCGATCATCCCATCTTTTAGTATTCCATAGATTAGATGGATGGGAGGGTCGAAAAGTTGCAGCATTTGACAAAAATGAAATAAAAGATCATCGGATAGGAATATACAGGTCGATCTGGCTCTCAGGATGGTCAGATCCAAGAAAACGCTCATCATACAGTTCAAAGTCTTCCCGGTTGTCAAGTTCCTGCTCCGCCTTCAGAAACCAGGTGCCCCAGATATATTGGAAGGACAGGTTCAGGTTCCGTAAGCCGCCGGTATGGGTAAAAACCGCATACCGGCCGCCTTGAAGGACTTTTGGCACAAAGGGCCGGGGAAGGCCCTCAAATGAGGAAACCTCCAGGGCAGCTACTTCTGAAAACAGGACATCATCGTTCATGGTATACAGGTTGTTGCCGTCCCGGCAGGCTTCACAGATGCCAAAGCCGCGGCCGTCCGGAACCGCATGGGGGATCATGGGGATCATGCCCGTGAACTGTTTCCAAAGGTCGGGCAGCACATTGTTGCTGAGGCTGGTCTGTCCCCTCAGTCCGGCGGCCTTAATATCAGGAAGCTGGACGATCCGGGGATGTACCGTAAGGTTTTTAGTCAGATGGGTCATCAGCTGCTGATCCACCTTCGGCTTGGCGCTGATAAAAAGGTCCAGGCGGTTTTTCCGGTACTGGACAGGGCTTGCCTGATAAACAGACTTAAAGGCCCGGCTGAATGCTTCGCTGGACTCAAATCCATTGTCCAGCGCAATGTCAATGATCCGTTTGTCTGTGTAGAGAAGCTGGCCGGCAGCATTGGAAAGGCGGCGCTTTTTGATATATCCGCCCACATTTTCACCCAGCAGGGCGTAAAACAGCCTTGTCAGATGATAATAGGAGTAGCCTGCATGGCAGGCTACCTCCTCCACTGTCAACGGGTCACCCAGATGGTTCTCTATATACAGGATAGCCTGTTCCAGCGCTTTTTCGTAATTCATATACTGCTCCTGTTCTGAAAGATGGATGGAGGGGCAGGCTTGTTGCAGATGGTGATGCTCCTGCTTTCCTCACAAAACGGTTCATGGATGGAGAAATGCCGCCATCCGTTTTCTTCCCGTCCGCCCCAGCACAGATCCATGGTAAGTTCTTCCGGGTCTATGACCATGCTTTTGGTGGTTCCAAAAAAGTCTTTGTAAAAGGGGCAGGAAAGTCCGCCGGGATAGGGGGTGAGAAGAAACTGCTTCAGTTCCTCCTGCCCGTACCCGCCCTTTTTCTTGGTTAAAAAATGTTCCATGGTTTGGCAGCGCACCAGGGAGTGCTCCATGGCCTGGGATTCCCGAAGGATCATTTCATTGAGAAGGGGATGGTTGGCAGCAAACAGGTATTGATCCCGGGATGAGGGGTCAATGGACTTATACGCCTTGTGTCCGTCAAGGGTTTCATAAAGGGCCGCATTTTTGCCCCTGTCCACCAGGATCAGATTCATGTTATAGGCAATGGGCATATCCTCCAGGCGCTCCAGGGATTCTTTTACATCCCGGCAGGTGTCAAGAAGGGTGCGGATCACGGCCCAGAACTGAAGCCCGGTAACGGCAGGGCGGCGCATGCCTGGATTGGCTCCCACAGGAAAACCGCAGGAACTCATGGTTACGGATAGTCCGTGTTCATTGAGTCCGTCATCCCGTCCGATCCCCAGCACACTGGTGCCAATGTGGGTATAGGTGTCCTTGATGCAGGTCCTGATCAGAGTAAAGTCTTCCATCTCATCATTGAATTCGTAATTGCGGGCCACCAGGGGATGGCTGTTTGACGTCATGGACGGAAGGAGGGCCATGTGGCTGCAACCGGGATGAAGCCAGGTCATGGCGTAATAAACCAGGTTTTCCGGCCGAGTCTTAAGTCCATCGGCGAATCCGGCCAGCTCCTCATTGAGGCCGGGGCAGCAGCTGGAGAACAGGTCGGCTGCCATTGCCGTCTCCTTTGCCCCCAGTCCCGGGAATCCGGCCGTACAGATATGTTTGTGTGGTGAATGAACTGACATCCAGGTTCCCAGGTGATAACCTGCCTCATAGTGGGTGCCTGTAAGTTCAATGGTGTGTGTGGTTATGGTTTTCATATGATTCTTCCTCCTTGTGCGGTACATATGTATGCCTTAATTGTACAGGAGAAAGAATATTAATCATGATATTTCCTGCTGTTTTTTGCCGGCGGCTACAGGATCTCCCCCAAAATCTCCTTTTCCGCAAACAATGCGGTGGCCCCTCCTGTATGCCAGAACACCACGGTGCTGCCCTGGGGAACCCTGCCTATTCGTATATGATCCAGCATTCCGGCAAATGCCTTCCCAGTATACACCGGGTCAATGAACAGACCCTCCGTTTGGGCCAGCAGCCGGATGGCTTCGGTGGCGCTTTCGCTGGGGATCTCATAGCCGGGCAGGTAGTAATTTAAGTCCGTATGGATATCTCTGGAAGCTTCCACTGATACAGGCGCTCCTAGAAGCGCCAGGCTTTCATTGGCCAGGTCCTGGGTGCGTTTGGGATAGCCTTCATCCTTCCAGCTAACATTGATGGAGATGATCTCTGTATCCAGGCCGGTCAGCACCTTGCCGGCGGCCAGCCCTGCCATGGTCCCGCCGGTTCCGGTTCCGTGGAAGATATAGTCAGGGTGGATACCCATGTCAGCCACCTGTTCAGCAAATTCCACAAAACCTTCAATAAAGCCCACAGAACCCACCGGGCTGGCTCCTCCCATGGGCACCTCGTAGCATTTGTGTCCCTGGGTTTCCAGCTGTTTCATATGTTCCCTTGCCATCTGGACGGAGCGTTCCTCCGCTTCCGCTTCCTCCTCGCCCGGATTCATCCTTACCACGTGGATCTCCGCCCCCATGATCCTATCCAGGAGCAGGTTGGAGCGCAGATCCTCCTCGTCCGGTTCCACGATCGCTACCAGGTACAGCACGGGCTTTAGTCCGCAGCGGCGGCAGGCGGAAACGGTCTGCATGGCGTGGTTGGACTGGGTCGCTCCAAAGGTAAACACATATTCACATCCCTTTGCGGCAGCATCCCCGATGAGATACTGGAGTTTGCGGATCTTGTTTCCGCCAAACAGGTTCATCCCTGTAAAGTCATCCCTTTTAATATACAGATTCACGCCCAATTCCTCTGACAGGTGGTCCAGCTTGTAAAGAGGAGTAGGGAAAAACCCCAGGTCTGCCTTGGGCATTTGTTTTAGAAGGTTTCTCGCAGCAGCGCATGTTTCTTTTAAATGGTCCATATTTTATTCCTCCGTCCTTTTGATCATGTATACCTATGTGACCGATGACCATAGTATACCATAAAATACCGGTTCCACAAAGCGTGTATCAAGTATAAACAGAATCTGATTGCAGGATGATAAGCGTGTGGGGTATAATATCCACGTAGACGGTGAGCCGGGAGAGCAGCGAAACCTGAGACTTTGGCAAAACGTGCCGGAGGACGGTCATTTAGAAAAGGAAGGGGGCAGGTTCATGAAAAAGAATCCCCAGGGAAAACGCTGGCACAGGCTGGACAATACGGGAAAGATCTTCCCCATGATCGCCAACGAAAACCTGAGCAACGTATTCCGCATATCAGTCGTATTAAAACATGAAATCGATCCAGTACTTCTTCAGCAGGCCCTGGAAGATACCCTGCCGCGCTTTAAAGGATTTAAAGTCAAGTTAAAGCGGGGTTTTTTCTGGTACTATTTTGAGGGAAATAAACGGACCCCTTATATAGAGAAGGAAAACACCTGGCCCTGCCGTTATATTGATCCAAAAAGTAATCAGCTGTACCTGTTCCGGGTAAGCTATTACCAATGCCGTATCAACCTGGAAGTGTTTCATGCTGTTACGGACGGGATGGGGGCCACGAACTTTATCCGTGAGCTCACTGCCCGGTATCTTGATTTGAGAAGCGGCCGGCAGCAGGAACTCAGGGAGGAGGAGCAGGGGCCGGCTGATAAGATCGAGGACAGCTATCTGAAAAATTACAGGGAAATGCCGCGGACCCGGTACAGCTCCAAGCCGGCCTACCATCTGGAGGGAAACTATCTTCCCCTGGGAGGGGAGAGCGTCATACACGGCCGTGTCAATATACGGGATCTGAAGCAGGCATGCCGCGCCCGGAAGGTGAGTGTCACAAAATACCTGACCGCCTCTCTGATCTGGTCCATCTGCCAGGTCTACATGGACGGTAAGCCCGGCCCCCAGCGGATTGAAGTCAACCTTCCCATTAACCTCAGGGCTTTTTTTGGGTCTGACACATCCTCCAATTTTTTTGCGGTAACAGGCATTTACTATGGTCAGCCCCAGGGAAACGGGGATTTTGACTCCATCCTTGCCTCTGTATGTACCCAGATGGATGAAAAGATCGTCAAGGAAAAGCTGGAGCAGACCATTTCCTATAATGTATCCAATGAAAAGAAGTGGTATGTGCGTATACTGCCCCTTTGTGTCAAATGGCTGGCCCTTGGGTTTATCTTTAAACGCAATGACAGGGCCCATACCATTACCCTGTCCAATATCGGCCCCATATCCATGGATGAGAAATATCAGGAGGAGATTGAGAACTTCCTTCTGCTCATCGGCGTATCCAAACGCCAGCCGGCCAAATGCGGGATCTGCGCCTACGGTGACACGGTCACCATTACCTTTACCAAGGTGTTTGATGATGACCGCCTGGAGGACTGCTTTTTTCAGCGCCTTAAAGAGGATGGGGTTCCAGCGGAGCTGGAAAGCAACGGTCTTGTAAAGCCCCTGTGCTGGAAGGGGAATTATCCAGTGATCGAGTATGATAAAAATAAATGGAAAAAACTGGTCTATCTGTTTTATGGGGTGCTGGCCGCCATGGCCATTGTCCTGGGACTTGTGAATATAGCCACTTATGACCATCTGTGGTGGTCGGGTATCGCCATTCCGGGCATTGCCTATGCTGGCCTTACCATGCGCTATTCCATTTTGCGCCATGCCAATCTGGGCAAGACAGTGATGATAGAAACCATTGGAATGCAGGTGCTTCTGGTGATGATCGACTGGGTGCTGGGATATGAGGGATGGTCTGTAAATTATGCCGTTCCCGCAACCATCCTGTTCGCGGATGTGGCGGTTGTGTTCCTGATCCTTGTTAACAGGCTGAATTGGCAGAGTTATTTTATGTATCAGCTGGCCATTACTATTTTCAGCTTTATCCCGCTGATCCTGTGGGCGGCGGGACTTGTAACCCGGCCTCTTATGGCTGTGATAACCGTGGTTCTGACCGTGTTTATCCTGGCCATGACCATTTTCCTGGGAGACAGGGGCGTAAAGAACGAGCTGATCCGGCGGTTCCACCTGTAATGAGATGCCGGGGCGGAGCAAACAGAGAGGAAACAGACAGAGAGGAAACAGACAGTATGCGGAGTAAAAAGGTAAGCATCCGGGGAGGCCTGATGCGCGATATGATCCACGATATTATGGAAACCTCCCTGGGAAAGCCGATAAAGACAGGAGAATTCCGGAAAAATCCGGTAGAGCCGGCCTGGGTCTGCCCGTCCGGTTACGAATATGAGATCATTGAAAATGACCCCTTTAAAATGGAATACCTAAAGCCCGAGGGTGTGGTCACCGGAAGGGTGGTGCTGCAGCTGCACGGGGGAGGTTATATTGGTCCCATGAAAAATATTTACCGCAAATTTGCGGTGCGCTATTCCCGCCTAAGCTTTGGGGGGGATGTGCTGACCATCGATTACCGGGTGGCTCCGGAGGATCCCTACCCTGCGGCCCTGGAGGACGCCATCCATGCCTACCAGTGGCTGGTCAAAGAAAAGCATTACAGGCCGGGGCAGATCGTGGTGGCCGGGGATTCAGCGGGGGGAGGTCTTGCCCTTGCCCTGTGCCTCTACCTCAGAGACAGGGGGCTTCCCCAGCCGGCCGGCCTGGTGCTTATGTCCCCGTGGGCCGATGTCACATGCAGCGGTGACAGTTATGAATTTAATTTCCAAAAAGACCCATTATTTGGAAATACCAGGGAGAGTATGCTGTACAATTCCTCCTACGTGGGGGATGCGGATCCGAAGGACCCATATCTTTCCCCGATTTTTGGGGATTTTCGGGGACTTCCGGCCATGCTGCTTCAGGCAGGAAGCTTTGAGATGCTTCTCAGCGATACGCTGTCGGTTGCTGAAAAGGCCAGGGAAGCGGGGGTGCGCCGCCGCGTGTCTGTTTACGAGGGAATGTTCCATGTGTTCCAGATGAGCATGGATCTGATACCCGAAAGCCGGGAGGCCTGGGATGAAGTGGCCAGGTTTATGCAGATCGTGTTCCGGATCGACAGAAAGCCGGAAGGCCGTGTGGTAAGGAAGGTCAAGAGGACAAACAGAACAAAAAACGAAAAATAAAAGGGATAAGAAAATGTGATTCTGCATTTTCTTATTTTTTTGTATTTTTTCAGATGGGCTCCAGTCATATTTTCAGGCATGTCTCATATATTGAGGTAAAAGGGGTGAAGCTCATGGCAAAGAAGGAAGAGATATTAAAAATATTTCCCAGGGAACTGAGGACCATATTGGGACAGGTCCCTGTGGACTTTAAGGAAGTGCAGGAAATACGCCTGAGATCAGGGAAGCCGATGATGATGATCTGCGAGAACAGGGAATACCTGGTGACCAGGGAGGGCAGGCTTCGGCAGGATCAGGGCGGTCTGGACATGAATGGATTTCTTACCGTCACCCAATCCCAGATGAAGGAAACCGTGGAGTATATGAGCAGTTTTTCCCTTTACGCGGAGGAGGAGGAGCTGAGGCAGGGATTCCTGACCATACAGGGAGGGCACCGCATTGGAGTGGCGGGAAAGACACTGGTCCAGGGGCAGGATATCCGGCTGATGAAATTCATTTCCTTTATCAATATACGGGTGGCCCACGAGATTTTGGGCTGTGCGGATCCGGTTATGGATTACCTGTACATGGACCGTTTCCTGAACACCCTGATCATTTCACCTCCAAGATGCGGTAAGACCACACTGCTCCGGGATATCATACGCCAGGTCTCCAACGGAAGAAGCAGGGACCGGTGGATTCCGGGCATGAGCGTGGGCGTGGTGGATGAGCGGTCGGAGCTGGCGGCCTGCTATCAGGGCATTCCCCAGAATGACCTTGGAGTGCGCACGGATGTGCTGGACTGCTGTCCCAAAAGCCAGGGCATGATGATGCTGGTGCGCACCATGGCGCCGGGGGTGATCGCAGTGGATGAGATCGGAAGCCGCCAGGATATGGAAGCCATTGAATATGTAAGGAACTGCGGCTGTTCCCTGGCGGCAACCATTCACGGCAATTCCCTGGAGGACATCAGGCAGAAGCCCTGCATGGGAGAACTTCTGGCCCAGGGCACCTTTGAGCGGCTGATCCTGTTAGACAGCCGGGGAGGGCCGGGGCATGTGAGATCCATATGGGACAGGGGCGGAAATGTCCTTTATGGGGAAAAAGATCCGGGCAGCTGAAGGGAGAGGAGGTAGCCATGGCATTTAAGTGGTTGGGAAGCCTGCTGGTACTGTTTGCGGCAGGCGGATTTGGCGTATGGTCAGCCATGCAGTGGCGGGAACGGCTCCGCCTGCTTGAGAAGCTGCGGCAGATGATCTATTTTTTAAAAGGTGAGATCACATACAGCCATGCGCCTCTGGCCGAAGGGCTGGAGCGTGTGGGAAAGCGGGACCCCGGTCCGCTGGGAACGCTTT
The DNA here is from genome assembly GCF_000954015.1 of Clostridium sp. FS41. NCBI lineage: Bacteria > Bacillati > Bacillota > Clostridia > Eubacteriales > Clostridiaceae > Clostridium > Clostridium sp. FS41. Next base: position 96,546 of record NZ_JYHN01000092.1, on the reverse strand, counting down.
TTACCTCAGCGGCGGAGGGAATCTGCCGCCAGGAAGGGGAATCCCTTCAGGAGATATGGAGCAGGGAGGTAGGGCTGCTTTCCTCTCCTAAGGTAAGGCTTCCCCTCACAGATGAGGATCTGGAACAGCTGACCGGCCTGGGGGAACATCTGGGGTATCTGGATGTGGACATGCAGGAGCGTACCCTGAAGCTGTATTTAGAACAGCTGGATCTGTCCATTGATTATCTGAGGACTAACCAGAGGGAAAAATGCAGGCTTTATACCAGCCTTGGCATTATGGGGGGTATGTTCCTTGTCATTATGATGTATTAATACCGGATCATGATGTACGAATGCCGGATCACGCTCCGGCGCGTGTTGAAATGGAATATTAAAAGTTGAGGAGACGGCAAATGGGTGTAAATCTGATATTTAGAATAGCGGCAGTTGGAATCCTGGTTTCCGTAATCTGCCAGGTGTTAAAACACAGCGGCAGGGATGAACAGGCATTCCTGACAAGCCTGGCAGGGCTGGTCCTGGTGCTGTTCTGGATGATACCATACATATATGATCTGTTTGAAACCATGAAGAACCTGTTTGCGTTATAGGGAAAGGCGGTGGCTGTATGACAATCATCACAATCGCGGCAGCCGGGATTGCCACCGTATTGCTGGCAGTGCAGTTAAAGGGGATCAAAGGGGAGTATGCGGCCTATATGGTCATGGCGGCAGGCTTTTTTATCTTTTTTTACGGCACTGGCAAGCTGAGGGCGATCCTGGATGCGCTGGAACAGATCCAGGGATACATAAAGGTAAACAGCGTGTATCTTGTGACCCTTCTCAAGATGATCGGCATTACATATGTGGCGGAATTTGCCTCAGGCATCTGCAAGGATGCGGGATATGGCTCCCTGGGAAACCAGATTGAGATCTTTGGAAAGCTGTCCATACTGGGCATCAGCATGCCCATCCTGCTGGCCCTGTTTGGCACCCTGGAGACATTTTTGTCATGAGAGGGACGGAAAAATGGTTTACAAAGGCAGCTGTTGTCACGGGCCTGGTCATTCTGCTTTCTGCCTTTGGAGCCGGCAGTGCAATGGCCTGGGCCGTTACCGCGGATACCTCTGCTTATAATATGGACGGATTGCCGTCCGTTTTGGATGGGAGCGTTTCGGAAGATTCAGGAACGGACATGGACCATGCGGCCCAGGAACTGGGCATCCAGGATGAGATGGAAGGGCTTCAGCAGTTTTTAAACGAAGTCATGGGACAGCAGGATGGGATCCAGGGAAATTTTTCCTTCTGGGAACTGATGAAGGAGCTGGTCAAGGGAAATCTGAAAGGGATTTTGGGACAGGCGGGAGCAGGGATTCAGAACACGCTGTTTTCCGAGGTGAGAAGGGGCGGGCACATGCTGTTTCAGGTGGCGGCCATTGGGATCATAGGGGCTGTGTTTTCAAATGTATCATCCGTGTTTAAGGGCGGACAGACTTCAGATACGGGATTCTTTGTAACCTACATCCTTCTCTTTACATGTCTGGCAGCCAGTTTTGCGGCCAGCCTTCAGGTGGCGGCCCAAGTGCTGGATCAGATCCTGGAATTTATGAAGCTGATGATGCCCGCATACTTTATGTCGGTGGCATTTTCCGGGGGAAGCATGAGCGCCCTGGCGCTATATGAAGGAATGCTGGGGGCAGTGACCCTGGTCCAGTGGATCTGCAGTACGGTCCTGCTTTCCATGGTGAAGATCTACGTGCTGATGGTCCTGGGCAGTCATGTGGTGAAGGAAGCCCTTCTAACCAAGCTTACGGAACTTCTGGAACAGGCAGTGGGATGGGGCCTTAAGACACTTACCGGCCTGGTGGTGGGGTTCCATCTGATTCAGTCCATGATTTTACCCTATGCGGATGCGGCCGGTCAAGCGGGAATGAAGCGGCTGCTGGAGATTATACCGGGTCTGGGCCAGGGGGCCGGAGCCATGGCCCAGATGGTTCTGGGCTCAGGTGTATTGATCAAGAATACCATGGGAGCGGCGGCCGTGGTGGTGCTGGCAGTGATCACCGTGATCCCCATTATAAAACTCATGGTGCTCATGGTACTTTACCAGTGCGTGGCTGCCGTCATGCAGCCGGTGTGCGACAAGCGGGTGGTGTCCTGCGTGTCGGGGGTGTCCAAGGGGCACAAGCTTTTGATCCAGATCGTTCTGTACTCCATGTTCCTGTTTATGATATCCATTGCCATTACCTGTGCATCCACGAATGTGAATTATTTCGCATCCTAGAGTTTGAGTGAACAGAGCGCCGGATGATTTCTGAAATTATTTAAATGGAGGTTTGTATGGAGTCTGTCTACAGCTGGGTAAAAAACATCATATATTATATGATCTTCCTGTCCGTGGTGAGCAACCTTCTGGCAGACTCTAAATATGAGAAATATATCCGCTTTTTTGCCGGAATGGTGCTGATCCTCCTGGTGGTAAGCCCTCTGACCGGTAAGCTGCGCCTGGATGAACAGATATCCTCCATGTTCCGGTCCATTTCCCTGTATAATGATACGGCGGATCTAAAAAGCCAGCTGTGGGAGATGGATGACAAGAGGCTGGACCGTATTATGGGAAAGTATGAGGAGGCTGTGGAACAGGATGTGGCAGCCATGGCCGCTGCTGACGGCTTTGCCTGTGTCAATGCCAGGGTGCAGATCGACAGTGACAGGAACAGCAGCACATATGGGCAGGTGACGGACATTCAGATGCAGATCCGGCGCAGTGAAGGGGAAGAAAAGGGAAAGGAAGACTATATGGGCAGCCGCCCTGTGAACGTGGAGGCCAACCAGGTGGACAGTATCATGGTGGAACCGGTGGAGCTTGGGGAAGAGAGTCAGGCAGGTGACCGGGCAGATGGCCGGGGTGACGGCCGCAGAGGTGGCAGGGAAGATGATGGGGAAAACGGATCATCTGGGGGAGGGGAAGCTGCCGGGGGCAGGAATCAAATCATTCACCGTTTAACGGGAAAGGTGGCGGGGTATTATGGGATTGAAGAATCGCATATCCAAATTCAGTGGAAAAATGACTAAGGAAAAGTGGCTGCTGTTATTGCTCATAGGGGTTCTTTTGATGATCCTGTCATTTCCTTTGCCGGGCAGCCAGAAAAAGGATAAAGGGAAGGAGAACCAGACTGCTGCAGACAGCCAGGGTCCGGGGGCGGTGCCCCTTTGGACCGGAGACGCACAGGATCCGGCACAGACCGGAGAGTCCTCCATGTTCGGGTCATTGGGCCAGGATCACATGGGCGGCGGTTCCTCTGAAAACAGTGAGGGGGATCCTGCATATCCCGCATCAGCGTCTCCTGGCGGGGAAGGTTCCTATGAGACCCAGATGGAAAACCGGATCAAGAACCTTCTTAAGTCAGTGGACGGGGTGGGAAAGGTGGATGTTATGGTGGTCTTAAAATCCTCCAGTGAAAAGGTGGTAAGGGTAGACCGATCCACCAGTTCCAGCACAACCCAGGAAAAGGATTCGGGCGGGGGCACCAGGGAAGTTGCAAACAGCCAGTCGGATGAGAGCACGGTGTTGTCCGGCTCAGGTTCCAACGGAAGCGGGAACGTGCCTATCATAGAGAAAGAACTGAGTCCGGAGATCTCCGGAATCATCATCAGCGCGGAGGGCGGAGGCAGTCCAACGATAAAAGCTGAAATTTCTGAGGCAATGGAAGCATTATTTGGCCTTCCCCCACATAAAATAAAAGTATTAAAGAGGGTGGAATAAATAAAGGAGTGCAGGATATGAAAATCAAGAATATGAAACAGGTCAAAGAGCATATGAAGGACATGAACATGAAACGTTTGTTCCGCAGGAACCAGATCATCATCACCACGCTGGCTGTCATGATCGCAGCGGCAGGATATCTGAACTATGCGGGGAAAAAGGATCTGGCAAACGGAAACACGGTGTACGAGGCAGGGGCCATGGACATATCAGATGAGGATATCCTGGCGGAGAATCAGGCAGCTTCCCTGACCGGACAGTCAGGACTTCAGGAAATACCCAGTCTTGACCAGGATCCATCGGATCTGGATGCGGTCAGCGATGCGGACGGTGCCCAGGCGGCAGCTGATCCTGGAACGGATGCAGGAGCTTTGGCTCAGGCCGGGAATAACGCAGCGGTTGAGGAAGCAACCCAGGCCGCAGACGCAGGACAGACAGCAGACGCGGGACAGATGGCTCAGGCAGGAACAGACGGTTCAGCCCAAACCGGCCTTGAGAACCCGGGGGAAGCGGTCCTGACCAGCGGGATGAGCGTGGCTGATTACATAGCAAATGTGCAGCTCAGCAGGGAACAGATCCGTGCAAAGAATAAGGAGACCCTGATGACCCTGATCAACAGCACCAGCATTGATGAGGCTGCCAAGCAGCAGGCAATCCAGGATATGATCAAACTGACCGAGGTTTCCGAGAAGGAAAATGCCGCAGAAACCCTCCTGATGGCAAAAGGCTTCTCAGACCCGGTGGTGAGCATCACCCAGGATAAGGTAGATGTTGTGATCAATGCCCCGTCCATAACCGATCCCCAGCGCGCACAGATCGAGGATATCGTAAAGCGCAAGGCAGAGGTTGGGGCTGACCAGATTATTATCACACTGCTCAATATGGCGGAATAACGGAGAGTTAAGCGCTTATATGAAAATGGATTTGAACAGGGACATGGATATCCGTGCCCCTGTTTTGCATATACACTGTTTATTATGGAAGAGTGTATTTTTTTGCTTGTGTGATGGGAGGCCCTGTAGTATAATTTTTTGCAGATCGAAAAGATAAAAAAGGGGATACATATGGCGGCACTTACTAAAATGGCGATTGTAAAAGCGTTTGAGGAACTGGCAAGGGTTAAAAATGTGGACAGGATCACCGTAAAGGAGATCACGGATAAGTGCCAGATATCCAGGAATACCTTTTACTATCATTTTAAAGACATATACGATGTACTGGAAGAAATGCTGAACCAGAGAGTAGAGCAGATGATCGAGACCCTTGAACTTAATATGCAGAGCGGAAACAGCGTGCAGGATACCAGAAGGGCAGGCATGAGGTATATTTTGGACAACAGGGAGTTGTTTTTTAACCTGTACCAGTCTGCGGGCGTGCAGGAGGTCAAGATGTATCTGGATAAATCCTCCTCCGTTCTGGGGCACTACCTGATCGACCGGCTTTCAGAGGGGATGAATGTGTCGGAGCGGGATAAGGACCTGATCATTTCATTTTACCAATATGCCCACGCAGGGATGATGGCGGAGTGGCTGGAAAAAGGAATGAAGGATGACCTGGAGGAAAGAATGAACAGGATGGATGTGCTGTTCGAGGGGGATATTGTTATGGCCCTTGAGAGAAGCGCCCGCAATCCGGAATAAGAGGATCAACGTATCTATCAATTAAAAATTTGTCTGGTTTTAGTACAAATAGGGGCCGGGTGCACAAAAATTGTGCACCCGGCCCTTATTTGACCATTGAAGAACAGACCGTGTGGATTGTATTATATGCTGGTGCTGCACAGTAAAAGCAGCACCGGCAGCCATAAAGGGAGCAGAAGAAGGATACAGGAGATGAGCGTACATGCCAACACAGAAATTTTTAAACCTGTGCATTTACAAAAAGCAGTTGATCGTAAATGCAATGAAGCAGGAGATACTCCGGGTCCCGTATTCGGAGATAACCGTAAGCCGTGTTGCCAAGACAGCGGGAATCAGCCGCGCCAGCTTTTATACGTATTTTGACGGAAAGGAAGATTTGTTTTCCTATATGCTGTGCCAGGTTCTGGATCATATGGAATCATTGCTGATCCTTGCATTTCAGGAGGAAGACGGCTGCTTTGGCAACAGCATGAAACGGGTGTTTCATATGTTTACCCGGGACGATACAGGCGCGCTCCTTAACAGGATCCGCAAGCAATCCGCAGAGGACCGGGAAGTGGAACGGATCTTTACCATGGCTGAGATGCAGATCTACAGCGAGGAGCGCCGCAGGCACAGGGGGAAACAGTGTTATCAGACCATAGATCCGTCCGCGTATCCGGGGCTGGATGAGGAATATCTGACCTGTGCCATCGATATTGGTATCATGATCATTTTCAAGACATTATTTCAATATTGCGGGAACACAAGCCAGGGGGATGAGTTGAATAAAGTTGCTGAGATACAGCTGGATATACTGGAAAAAGGAATCGGGGCTTAATTTCCCCAAACAGAAAGGAAGGCGTGAACATGAGGAAAACAACAAAAAGGCTGCTGGCGGGAGGACTTGTACTTGTGGCAGCAGCGGGGATCGGATGGAATGTAATAAAGTCAATGGAACAGCCGGCACAGTACGAAAACCGTCCTACCATATCGGCGGAACATCCTGAGACAGGGGATATTATTTTGTATACGGACCTGACAGGTACGGTGGAGCCCCGGTCCAGGGCATCGGTCCAGCCCAAAATAGGAGGGGAGATTCTGGAGGTGTATTTTCAGGCCGGGGACCATGTGCAGGCCGGGCAGGAACTGTGCAGGATCGACTCGGATGTGCTCACATCCTTAAAACTGCAGATGGATGCGGCAAGCGTATCATCCAATGAAGCGGCCAGGGAGCTGGCCAGGCAGGAGCCCCTTTACGCTGCCGGCTATGTGTCACAGCAGCTGATTGAACAGGCGCGCGATTCTGCCAAAAGTGCGCAGATCGCCTATGAATCAGCAAAGCACCAGTATGAGCTGCAGCTTGATTATACCACGGTAAAGGCGCCCATCAGCGGAGTGGTGGAGACAAGGAATGTGGAACCACATGACCATGTGGACACATCAGCGGAGATCTGTGTTATCTCCGCAGGTGAACAGCTCCAGGTAAAGTTCGGGATCACGGAAACAATATTAAAACATATGAAAGCAGGAGACACTGTTTCCGTGGAAAAGAACGGAACCAGTTATGAGGGGCAGGTGACCGAGGTGGGCACCATGGCCAATCCTTCCACCGGCCTTTATGACGTCAAAGCCGAGATCAGCCAGACAGGAGGTCTGACCAGCGGAACAAAGGTGAAACTGACCGTGGTGATGGATCAGGCCAGGTCTGTGATGACCGTGCCGGTGGACGCAGTGAACTATGACAACGGTGAAGCATTTGTTTACTGCTACCAGGACGGCAGCGCCCGTAAAACAAAGATTGTAAGCGGTATCTATGACTCCGGACGCATGGAGGTAATATCAGGTCTTGACAGCAGCAGTCTGGTGATCACCAGCTGGAGCAATGAACTCCTGGACGGCGCGCAGGTGATACTGGATACCCGGGAAGCAGGTGAATAGGGATGGTTAATATCACTAAATTCGCAGTAAAAAGGCCCACTACCATTATCCTGTGCCTTATCACTATTTTCTTTTTCGGGATCCAGTCCCTTTTAGGAACCAAGGTTGAGCTGACCCCGGAGATGGAGCTGCCCATGCTGGTCATCAGTACCGTGTATGCAGGGGCAAGCCCGGATGATATCAATGAACTGATCACCATGAAGCAGGAGGATGCCATCACATCCCTGGACGGTGTGGACACAATACAGTCCTACTCCCAGGAAAATGTATCGGTGATCATGGTCCAGTATGAATACGGAACCAATATTGATACAGCCTATATCAATCTGAAAAAGGCCATGGACGGCATCCGCAGCGATCTGCCGGATGATGCCAATGAACCCACCATTATGGAACTGGACCTGAACGCCCAGCCGGTGGTGACCCTGGCGGTCAGCGGGCAGGTGGACGGAAACCTTTATACATATGTGGACAACAATGTGGTCCCACTGTTTGAAAAACTGGGGTCCGTGGGCGAGGTGTCCCTGTCCGGCGGCCAGAAAAGCTATATCAGGGTGGAATTGATACCGGAAAAACTGGAGCAGTATCATCTCACCATGTCTGCAGTGGGCCAGATCGTGGGAGCAGCGGATTTTACCATTCCGGCAGGTGAGGTAAAGGTCGGAAAACAGAACCTGGATGTCAGTGTGGGCAATGACTATGACAATGCGGAAAGCCTGAAGTCCGTGGCTATTCCGCTGGCAAACGGGGATGTCATCCATCTGTCCGATATTGCAGAGGTGTATGATGCCCTGGAGGATGCGGATTCCATTGGCCGCTACAATGGAAGTGATATCATTTCCTTGGGCGTAAAAAAACAGCAAAGTTCCACGGCTATTGATGTATCCAGGGACGTTATGAAGGAGATCCAGGAGATTGAGGCCGTCAACCCGGGAATCCGGATCACAGTTGTAAATGATTCCAGCGAGATGATCACGGAATCCATTTCAAACGTATTTCAAACCATGATCATGGCGGTGATCCTTTCCATGATCGTTCTGTGGCTGTTCTACGGCGACCTGCGGGCATCTGTGATCGTTGGAACCTCCATTCCCATTTCCATTATGCTGGCTCTGATCTCCATGAGCGCCATGGGATTTTCCTTAAACGTTATTTCCCTCACATCCCTGGTTCTGGGCGTGGGCATGATGGTGGATAATTCCATCAATGTGCTGGACGGCTGTTTCAGGGCAAAGGAAAAACATAATTTTTATGACGCGTCCATTGAGGGCAGCCGTACCATGATCGGCTCCATTACAGGCGGCACGATCACCACCTGCGTGGTGTTCCTTCCCCTGGCAATGCTGAGCGGAATGTCGGGACAGCTGTTTAAGCAGCTGGGGTATACCATTGTCTTCTGTATGATCGCCTCCCTGTTCTCGGCAGTGAGCATTGTGCCTTTGTGTTATTACCAGTGGCATCCCATGGAAAAAGAAAATGCCCCGGTAAACCGCCTGATGAAATCCCTACAGGCATGGTACCGCAAAAACATGCCCTCCATCATACCCAGGACCAGGCTGATCATGGGTACCAGTGTCCTGCTGCTGGCAGCGGCCTTTCTTTTAGCCTCCAGGCTGAATGTGGATCTCATGTCATCCGTGGATGAGGGGATCGTACAGGTGACTGTCAAGACAAAACCCGGACTGTCCATTGAATCGGTCAATGAGACTCTGGCACAGGTGGAGGACATGATCATAAATGACGAGTCCGTGGACCATTACCTTTTAACATATGGCTCCAGCGGGCTGAGTACGGGCGGGGGTGGCGCTACCCTGAACGCATATCTGAAGGATGACCGCAAACTGTCCACCGATGAAGTGATCGACCAATGGAGGCGGGAGATGGAACGGTATAAGGATGTCTCCATTACGATGGAGCAGGGAAGCACCACCAGCTCCTCAGCCATGAGCAGCAGCGACCAGATCGAGATCGACCTGCAGAGCACGGACTATGACGCGCTGAAAATGGCGGCAGATGAGCTGGCTGACGCCCTTCGGGAGAGGGAGGATGTGATGCAGGTCCACTCCTCCATTGAAAACGCGGCTCCGGTCATCAAGGTAAAGATCGATCCTGTGAAGGCACAGGCCGAGGGGCTGACACCTGCGGGCATCGGCTCGGTCATATACAGCAGCCTGAGCGGAATGGATGTTTCCACCGTGCGCATCAATGGTGAGGACGTGGATATCCGGGTGGAGTATGCGCCGGACCGGTACGATACCATTGATAAACTTCAGGGAATGATGATCACCACGGCCACGGGTACAACTCTTCCTCTGGAAGACCTGGGGGATATTTATTATGAGGACAGTCCCCAGCAGATTGAACGGAAGGATAAGCAGTACCAGGTAGCCATCACCATGGAACCACAGGCAGACTATAAAAAGACGGCTGAAAAAAATGTAAAAAAGTTTGTGGATTCATGGGAACTTCCGGCGGAGGTGGAGCCGGCTGCCAATTCCATGGATGAAATGATGGGAGAAGAGCTGGGCGCGCTGGGAGGTGCGCTGGGAACCGGCGTGTTCCTGATATTTATTGTCATGGCGATCCAGTTTGAATCACCCAAGTTTTCCCTGATGGTCATGACCACCATTCCCTTCAGCCTGATCGGTTCATTTGGGCTCTTGTTCGCGGCGGACAGTCCCATCAGTATGGTTTCCATGCTGGGATTTCTGATGCTCATAGGAACCGTGGTCAATAACGGGATCCTCTATGTGGAAACCGTGAACCAGCTGCTGGCGGAAATGCCTCTGGACCAGGCGCTGGTGGAAGCAGGCGCCATCCGTATGAGACCCATTTTCATGACCACCCTGACCACGGTCATATCCATGGTGCCCAATGCGCTGGCTTACGGAAAGGCGGGAGCCATGATGCAGGGGCTGGCCCTTGTAAATGTGGGCGGTCTGATCGCGGCCACGGCACTGACCCTGATCATGCTTCCCACTTACTATAAACTGGTTTACAACCTGGGCCGAAAGAGCCTGGGACTTGATGAGGAGAATATTTCAGACTAAAACTGTCGGAAAAATTAACCTATACATATTTCGCCCTTTTTGTTATAATAGTAAAATAATAGTTTACAAGTCATAACAGGAGGCAAATTGTGATGGCAGAGGAAAATCGCAGTACCCATAAATTATACGAGAAAGATAAGATCGGCGAAGTACAGATAGCGGATGAGGTGGTGGCGATCATAGCCGGACTGGCTGCCACTGAGGTGGAGGGTGTGGACTCCATGGCGGGCAACATTACCAACGAACTGGTAGGCAAGCTGGGAATGAAGAACCTGAGCAAGGGAGTGAAGGTGGATGTGACGGAGGAGCATGTGTCCGTGGATCTTTCCCTGAACATCCGGTATGGGTATAATATACCGGCCGTAAGCGAGCAGGTACAGGACAAGGTGAGCGCAGCCATCGAGAATATGACAGGGCTGACCGTGCTGGATGTGAACATAAAGATTGCCGGTGTCAACATGGACGAAGGCAAGTAGCAGCGTATATAAGATGGATAAGACACTCCCTGGAGCGTTGTTCAGGGAGTGTTTTATACATTTTTTATTGTTTTTATGCAGTGGTTTTGCTATAATGTCTACAACGGAACTTCCTTTTTCAGGGGGAGAACCAACCAACATTGAAGAAAGGAAAATGTACCAAAGGCTGAGGATGTGAACATTACATGGATCGGCTTTTACGTACAAGAAGAGAAAATGACCAGAAGAGAATTGCGGGAGCACTGTTTTAAAATGTTGTTCTCGGCAGACTTCTATCCCACCCAGGAAGAGGCCATCGCCCAGCTGGATCAGTATTTCCAGTCGCCGGAAGAAGAAGACGTAGACACAGAGGGTGTTCTTCAGGTATTGCATAAAGTAGAATTAAAAACCGAGGACAGTGAATATCTTCAGGCAAGAACAGCAAACATAATAGATAAGATTCCTGAGATTGATGCAAAGCTGAACGAGGTGGCGGCCGGATGGAAGACAAAGCGCATGGGTAAGGTGGAACTTACGATTCTGCGTCTGGCGCTCTTCGAGATGGCGTATGATGATACCATTCCGGAAAAGGTGTCCATCAACGAGGCCGTGGAGCTGGCCAAGAAGTTTGGCGGCAACGATTCACCGGCATTTGTCAATGGGATCCTTGCAAGATTCATAGGTAAGGAAAGCAAAGAGCAGGCATAACACATGGCAAGCGTTTATACCGTAACACAGGTAACAGCATATATAAGGAACATGTTTACACAGGACTTCGCACTGAACCGTATTTCTATCAAGGGCGAGGTCTCTAATTGTAAATATCACACATCCGGTCATATATATTTCACCCTGAAGGACGGCGGCTCACAGATTGCCGCCGTCATGTTTGCAGGGCAGAGAAAGGGGCTGACCTTTGAACTGGAGGAAGGCCAGGAAGTTACTGTCACCGGTAATGTGGACGTGTATGAGCGGGACGGCAGGTACCAGCTCTATGCAAAGGAGATAACCAGGGAAGGCCGAGGCGATCTGTTTGCCCGTTTTGAGAAGCTGCGCAATGAATTGGAGGACATGGGCATGTTTGACGGCTGTTATAAGCAGCCCATACCCAAATATGCATTAAAGGTAGGGATCGTCACGGCCAGTACCGGGGCTGCCATCCGGGATATCATGAATATTTCCGCCAGAAGGAATCCCTATGTGCAGCTGATCCTGTACCCTGCCCTGGTCCAGGGAGAGAGGGCAAAGTTCAGCATTGTAAAAGGGATCGAAACCCTGGACCGCATGGGACTTGATGTGATCATTGTGGGCCGGGGCGGAGGCTCCATTGAGGATCTTTGGGCATTTAATGAGGAGATGGTGGCCAGAGCCATATTTAACAGTACCACTCCCATCATCTCAGCCGTTGGCCATGAAACCGATGTGACCATTGCGGATTACGTGGCCGACCTGAGGGCGCCGACTCCGTCCGCGGCAGCAGAGCTGGCTGTGTTTGACCTCAGCCAGTTTGAAGAACAGGTAAAGCTGTACAGCCAGGTCTTAAACCGTTCCATGGAGCGGAAGGTTGAGAAGCTTGCGTTCCGCCTGGAACAGGGAAAGATGCGGCTGACGCTTCACAGTCCAGAGCGGCAGTTGGTGGACCGCAGACAGAGGCTGGCTGATATTGAGAGCCAGATGGAGCGGATCATGAAGGAACGGCTTGGGTCAGACAAAAGGCGCCTGACAGACATTGAAAAACGTTTGAGTTTTTTAATAGAGGGAAGCCTGAAAGCAGGAAAGCACCGCCTGGCCCTTGGCGCCGGGCGTTTGGAGGCACTGTCCCCTCTTAAGAAGCTCAGCGCCGGATATGGGTTTGTGACGGATACACGGGGAAATGCCGTCAGGACCATTGCCCAGACAAAGCCCGGGGACATAATAGGAATCAGCGTGAGGGACGGCCGGATCGAGGCCCAGGTTGAACACGTGTTTGAAAGTGAGGGATAAGGCATGCCGCGCAGGAAAGCAGACACACAGGAAAAGGAAGAGCAGCAGGCTGGCAAGGAAGAACGGCAGGCTTGTAAGGAAGAACAGCAGGCTGGCATTGAGGAAAACTTTGTACAGCTGGAGGAGATCATAAAAAAGCTGGAGGCAGGGGACAGTACGCTGGAAGAATCATTTGCCTGTTATGAGGCAGGTATGAAGCTGGTGAAGTCTCTGAACAGCCAGATAGATAAAGTAGAAAAGAAAATTCAGATATTGAGCGAGGGTGATGAAAATGAGTGATAAGGAAACATTTAAGAAGGAACTGAACGAACGTACAGCAGAGATCGAAAAGTTAATTGAAACCTATCTTCCGGAAGAAACCGGCCATCAGAAGACCATCCTGGAAGCTATGAATTACAGTATAAGGGCCGGCGGCAAGCGCCTGCGCCCCATGCTGATGCAGGAGATGTGCCGCCTGTTTACAGGCTGCCTTCTGGAATCTGTGATACCATTCATGGCAGCGGTTGAGATGATCCATACCTCCTCACTTGTGCATGATGACCTTCCCTGTATGGATGATGATATGATGCGCAGGGGTAAGGCCAGCACATGGGCTGAATTCGGGGAGGATATCGGCGTTCTGGCAGGAGATGCGCTTATGATGTATGCATTTGAAACGGCCTCCTGCGCATTTGAGACCAGTGTGGATCCGGATGAACTCTCCAGGATTGGAAAGGCCATAGGGATCCTTGCACGAAAGACCGGGGTGTATGGTATGATCGGCGGCCAGACGGTGGATGTTGAACTGGCAGGCGGACCGATTCCGGCGGACAAGCTGGATTTTATCTATCATTTGAAGACAGGCGCCCTGATTGAGGCGTCCATGCTCATCGGCGCCGTGCTGGGCGGGGCTGCGGATGAGGACTGCAAGATCGTGGAATCCCTGGCGTCCAAGATCGGTATGGCATTCCAGATCCAGGATGATATCCTGGATGTGACCGGCAGCGAAGAGATCATCGGCAAGCCGGTAAACAGCGATGAAAAGAATAAAAAGACCACCTACGTGACACTGGAAGGTCTGGAAAAGGCAAAGCAGGATGTGGAGAAGATATCTGCTGAAGCCATAGAGGAACTGAATAAACTGCCCGGGAACAATGATTTCCTGGAACAGTTGATCCATCTGCTGATCCACAGGCAGAAATAAGCCGGTATAACCATTTGGAGAAACATCAATATGATATTGGAGCATATTAAGGGGCCGGAGGAGTTAAAGTCTCTTCCCCCCGAGGAATTAAAAAAACTGTCCCAGGAGATCCGTGAATTCCTGATCGAAAAGATCAGCCATACCGGCGGCCATCTGGCCTCCAACCTGGGTGTGGTGGAGCTGACCATTGCCCTGCATCTCACATTCAACCTCCCGGAGGATAAGGTGATATGGGATGTAGGGCACCAGTCTTATACCCACAAGATCCTGACCGGGCGTATGGCTGAGTTTGATGAGCTGCGCCAATACGGAGGACTCAGCGGATTTCCAAAGCGCAAGGAGAGTCCCTATGATTCCTTTGACACAGGGCACAGTTCCACTTCCATCTCAGCAGGCCTTGGGATCGCTCTTGGCCGTGATCTGAAGGGACTGGATTACAAGGTGGTATCAGTGATCGGAGACGGGGCCCTGACAGGCGGCATGGCCTACGAGGCCCTTAATAATGCCGCCAGAATGAAGCGGAATTTCATTATTGTGCTGAACGACAACAATATGTCTATTTCGGAAAATGTAGGGGGCATGTCCCGCTACTTAAATGGCCTGCGCACAGGCAGCGGTTACAATGACCTGAAGAAGAATGTGGCAGATGCCCTGGACCGGATACCGGTGGTGGGATCTGTGATGATAGATAAGATCAAGCGCACCAAGAACAGCATCAAACAGCTGTTCATACCAGGCATGCTTTTTGAAAATATGGGCATTACCTATCTGGGGCCGGTGGACGGACATAATATCCCCGCCCTGTGCAAAGTGCTAAGGGAAGCACAGAAGTTGGACCACGCTGTCCTGGTCCATGTGATCACAAAAAAAGGTAAAGGCTACAGGCCGGCTGAGAAGAATCCTTCCCACTTCCACGGGGTAGGTCCGTTTGACGTGGACACGGGCAAGCCGTTGTCGGAGCAGAAGAATCCATCTTATACGGATGTATTTTCCAGGAAGATCTGTCAGCTGGGGGAGCAGTATCCCAATCTGGTGGCTGTGACCGCAGCCATGCCCGATGGTACGGGGCTGACTGCCTTTGGAAAAAAGTATCCCCACCGTTTCTTTGACGTGGGTATTGCGGAGGCGCATGCGGTGACCTCTGCGGCAGGCATGGCGGCAGCCGGATTAAAACCGGTGGTTGCGGTCTATTCCTCCTTTTTGCAGAGGGCATATGACCAGATCCTTCATGATGTATGCATCCAGAACCTTCCCGTACTGTTTGCGGTGGACCGGGCAGGCCTTGTGGGCAGCGATGGGGAAACCCATCAGGGAATATTTGATTATTCCTTTCTTACGTCCATCCCCAACATGAGCGTCATGGCTCCCAAAAACATGTGGGAGCTGAGGGCCATGCTGGAATTTGCCATGGAGTATGACCGTCCCCTGGCCGTGCGCTATCCAAGGGGAGAAGCATACCGGGGACTGAGGGATTTCAGGCAGCCGGTGGCCTACGGAAAAGGCGAGATGCTTTACGAGGAAAAGGATATTGCGCTGCTGGCAGTGGGCAGTATGGTGAGCACAGGAGAGCATGTGAGGGAGAAGCTGAAAAAGGAAGGCTATGCATGTTCCCTTGCCAATGGCCGCTTTGTAAAGCCCATTGACATAGAATTGATAGATCGTCTGGCCGGGAATCACGGCCTGATCGTAACATTGGAGGAGAATGTCCTTCAGGGAGGATATGGGCTGGCGGTGACTGCGTATATCCATCAGAATTACCCACATATCAAGGTGTTAAATGTGGCCCTGCCTGATGATTATGTGGAACATGGTAATGTTTCCATATTGAGGGAAGGACTTGGAATAGACAGTGATTCCATCATAAGGACCATGAAGGCCGGAGGATGGATGAATGGGCTGAACTAGGGAGGAAAAGATGAAAGAGCGTTTGGATGTGCTTATGGTGCAGAGAAGTCTGGCTGAGTCCAGAGAAAAGGCCAAGGCCCTGATCATGTCAGGAATCGTCTATGTAAATAGACAAAAGGAGGATAAGGCGGGAACCTCCTTTGACGATACGGCTCAGATCGAAGTCAGGGGAAGCACTCTTAAGTATGTGAGCCGCGGAGGCCTGAAGCTGGAAAAAGCCATGAGTCATTTTGGCGTGGAGCTTGAGGGAAAGGTCTGCATGGATGTGGGGGCTTCCACAGGAGGATTTACAGACTGTATGCTCCAGAACGGGGCAGTGAAGGTGTACAGCGTGGACGTGGGGCACGGACAGCTGGCATGGAAACTGCGGAATGATGACCGTGTGGTGTGTATGGAAAAAACAAATATTCGCTACGTGACCCCGGAGGATATTGGGGACAGGATCCGGTTTGCAAGTATTGACGTGTCCTTTATCTCCCTTACCAAGGTTCTGGGACCGGTGAAGGCGCTGCTTACAGAGGATGGACAGATTGTGTGCCTGATCAAGCCGCAGTTTGAGGCGGGACGTGAAAAGGTGGGCAAGAAAGGGGTTGTCAGGGAAAAGAGTGTGCACCTGGAAGTGATCCGGATGGTGATCCAGTATGCGCTCAGCATAGGGTTTGAGGTGCTGAACCTGGAATATTCCCCTATTAAGGGACCGGAAGGAAATATTGAGTACCTTCTTTATCTTCAGAACCATGGCGGAAACCAGATTGGGGATCATGATGGGAATCATGATGGGTATCATGCCGGGGACCATGATGCAGTTGCAGATGAGGAAACCGTAATCTACAGTCACGTGCCGGTGGATCCCAAGATGGTTGTGGAGGAAGCACACACTTCACTGGATAAATAACAGGAGCCTAACAATGAAATATTTCTATATTATTGCCAATCTGAGCAAGGAATATGTAAAAGACGCTCAGGTGTTTATCAAAACATACCTTGAAGCAAAGGGCGCTGTGTGCAGGTTGAACAGCGCATCTTTGCGGGACAGGGAGAGCACCCATACAAATTCCGGGATGGTACCGGAGAATACGGAGTGTGTTATCACCATCGGCGGGGATGGGACCTTGATCCAGGCAGCCAGGGATCTGGCCGGAAGGGGGATCCCTATGGTTGGCGTCAACCGTGGCCATTTGGGTTACCTGAACCAGATCAGCAGGCAGGAAGATATTGCCCCTGTTATGGATGCGCTTTTGGAGGACCGTTATCAGCTGGAAAAACGGATGATGATACAGGGAACGGCATTTCACGATAAGGAGCCTGTATTGTCGGACATTGCGCTGAATGAGATTGCAGTTACCAGGCAGGATCCTCTGAAGGTCCTGCGTTATTCCGTTTACGTCAATGACGAATATCTCAATGAATACGCGGCGGACGGGGTGTTGGTGGCAACACCCACGGGTTCCACGGCATACAATCTCTCCGCGGGAGGCCCGGTCATTGCCCCCTCGGCCCGGATGATGGTGCTGACGCCCATCTGTTCCCATTCACTTAATGCCAGGAGCATTGTTCTGGCGCCCGAGGACAGGATAGAGATCAGGCTGTTAAACAGCGGCCAGGTGGTGTCCTTTGACGGGGACAGTTCCATGGAGCTGTCCGCAGGGGACAGCATTTGTATTGAGTGTTCCCATCTGGAGACGGTTATGGTGAAATTAAAACAGGTATCATTTATGCAAAATCTCAGCAATCATTTGGGGAGAATATGACATGAAAGTAGAGAGGCACAGTAAAATCGTAGAATTAATCGGTAAATATGACATAGAGACTCAGGAGGAGTTGGCTGAAAAACTGAATGAGTCAGGCTTTAATGTGACTCAGGCAACTGTTTCCCGGGACATCCGGGAGCTGAAGCTGACCAAGATGCAGTCCGAAAACGGCAGGCAGCGGTACATGGTCCTGGAAAGCCCCAGGGGTACCTCGGCTATCAAGTTTATCCGGATATTAAAGGACGGTTTCATGTCCATGGACATGGCGCAGAATATCCTGGTGATCAAAACTGTTTCAGGCATGGCCATGGCGGTGGCAGCTGCCCTGGATGCCATTCAGTTTACTGAGATAGTGGGATGCATTGCAGGGGATGACACCATTATGTGCGCCATCCGCAGCGTGGATGATACGATTATTGTGATGGAGAAGATCAAGAAGATGGTGGAGGATTAAGACATGTCCCAGGGGGTGCAGGGGACATGCTTTAGCGTTAACCGGTGTTCAGATACGTTTTAGCGTCAATGAAAGAGGTGCATTATGTTACTGGAGCTGCATGTAAAAAACCTGGCCCTGATCGAGAAGGCGGACGTGGAGTTCGGCGAAGGGCTCAACATACTCACCGGAGAGACAGGAGCCGGTAAATCCATTATCATCGGTTCCGTGACCATGGCGCTGGGGGGCAAGGCTTCCCGGGAAAGCATACGCCATGGAGCGGATTATGCCTATATTGAACTTGTGTTTTCCGTTTCAGGACAGGAAAAAACAGAAGCCCTAAAAGCGCTGGAGGTAGAACCCACAGAAGATGGGCTTGTAATTGTCTCGCGCAAGATCATGGCTTCCAGGAGTGTGAGCCGTATCAATGACGAGACAGTTACCACGGCCAGACTGCGCCAGATCACAGGCCTGCTGCTGGATATCCATGGCCAGCATGAGCATCAGTCACTTTTGTACAAATCCAAACATCTTGAAATCCTGGATGCCTATATAAAGGCCAATTCCCAGCCGGTAAAACAGAATATATACAGGGAATACCAGACCTACCGCACCCTGAAGGAGCGGTTGGAGGGATTTGACATGGACAGCGAAAGCCGTATCAGGGAGACTGATTTCCTTCGTTTTGAGATACAGGAGATTGCGGATGCCGCCTTAAAGGAAGATGAGGAGGAAGCGTTGACCGCGGTCTACCGCAGGTTTGCCCACTCCCAGAAAATAGCCGAGAGCCTGGGTGCAGCCTATGAGGCAGTGGAGGGGGAATGGATTTCACGTGCCCTGAGGGAGGTTGAGCGGGTGGCAGAGTATGATGGAGCACTGGGAGGGATACGGGACCAGCTCTATGATGCGGATTCCATTTTGGAGGACGCCAAACGGGAGATATCTTCCTACATGGATTCCATGGAATTTGACGAGGAAACATTCCGCCAGACAGAGGAGCGTCTGGACCTGATACACAACCTTCAGGCAAAATATGGCGCAACGGTGCCTCTGATCCATAAAAAATTGGAAGAAAAAAGGAAGCGTCTGGATGAACTGGAGGATTATGACTTTCACAGGGAACAGACCAGGAAAGAGCTTGAAGTGTGTGTGAATCATCTGGAGGGATTCTGTGCACAATTAACTGAGATACGTAAAAAGGCATCCAGGGATCTTGTAAAAAAAATCAAACAGGGACTGGTTGACCTGAATTTTCTGGATGTGGATTTTGATATGGAGTTCCGGCAGATGGAGCATTTCGGCCCTTCTGGATGGGATGAGGCGCAGTTTATCATTTCCACCAATCCCGGGCAGCCTATGCGGCCGCTAAAAGACGTGGCTTCCGGCGGAGAACTGTCCAGGATCATGCTGGCGATTAAGACCGTGCTTGCTGATTCAGACGATATTCCAACCCTGATCTTTGATGAGATCGATACTGGTATCAGTGGAAGGACGGCACAGAAGGTATCTGAGAAGCTTTCCTATATTGCAGGGAACCACCAGGTCATCTGTATCACCCATCTTCCCCAGATCGCAGCCATGGCAGACGCTCATTTTGAGATATCAAAATCTGCCAAAGATGGAAGCACTCTCACAACCATACGGCTTTTGGACCGGAAAGCATCGGTGGAGGAACTTGCCAGACTCTTAGGCGGCGCACGGATTACGGAAACAGTGCGCAAAAATGCGTTGGAGATGAAGGAATTGGCAGACAGAACAAAATAAAACAGATTGAAATCCGCGGTACGGATAATACTAAGAAAGAGGCAGTGAGCATGCGTCTTTCTTTTTTTGACCGAAAACAGCTTTAAAAGACAGAACATGCCTTTGCCGAAATCTAATACAAGACTATATAAGGAGGCAGGGCGATGACAGGAAAATCAAAATTTTACCGGTGGCTGGGGCGTGTTTTCTGGCTTTCCGTTGTAGCTGTTACGGGATACACGTGGTATTACATGGACCAGGCGGTGCCGGACCGGGTGAGCATCATTCAAAACCAGGAGGAGGAATTTTCCTTTGGTCTGCCTTTAAAAGCAACAATATCAAGCGATAGTAAGGAAGTGTCCCTGGGAAATGAGAGTAATATCCCGGCGGACCAGATTACGATCAGCGGCAAGCAGCACTTCTCCATGTTTGCCCAGGAGCAGGGAAGCTACCAGGTGGGCCTGAAGCTGTTTGGAGTTATTAAGCTGAAGGATATTCAGGTGGATGTGGTGGATACAAGGTATGCCATACCATGTGGAAAGCCCATAGGGATCTATCTGAAATCAGACGGTGTCATGGTAATCGGAACGGGGCGTATCACCGGAACGGACGGAATGGAAGTGGAGCCTGCCTACGGGGTTTTAAAATCAGGGGATTATATAGAAGCATTTAACGGAAAACCAATGAAGACAAAAGAGGATCTCATCAATGCTGTTAACGAGTCGGGAGGACAGGATTCAGTTGTGTCTATCCGGAGAGAGGGAGAGCCGGTGGATGTGAGTGTAAAGCCGGTGGAGAGTTCGGACGGCCACTACAAACTGGGAGCATGGGTCAGGGACGATACGCAGGGGATCGGAACCATTACTTATGTGGACATGAATGGAAATTTCGGGGCACTGGGGCATGGGATCAGCGACAGCGATACAGGTGATCTGGTAGAGACGTCTCAGGGAGCTCTTTACTCAACGGAGATCATGGGGATAGAAAAGGGTACTATTGGGAAACCGGGCCTTTTGTCCGGTGTGATCTACTACGGTCCCCAGTCTCACATGGGAGATATAACCTTAAATACAAATGAAGGGATTTTTGGAACCGTGAACCAGCAGTACAAAAAGCAGCTCACAGGCGAACCCATGGAGATCGCCTGCCGCCAGGACGTAAAACCCGGGATCGCATATATCAGAAGTGACGTCTCAGGCCAGCTTGAGGATTATGAGATAGAGATACAGAAGGTAGATTACAATGCCAGCCATAAGAATAAAAGTATGGTTATTAAGGTAACGGATCAGAGGCTCTTGGATCTGACCGGGGGAATCGTGCAGGGAATGAGCGGAAGCCCGATCATACAGGATGGGAAGCTGGCCGGGGCGGTGACCCATGTGTTTGTGCAGGATGCGAGCCGGGGGTATGGGATTTTGATTGAGAATATGTTGGAGCATTGAGGGTGAGGGAGGATAGAGTGGGCATATAGGTGCTGTGATCCTGCGTTCTTGGCTCTTATAAGCCTTTGTCCACTCTATCTTATGGAGTAAAAATTTTTGGTGCTTAGACGAAGTAGTGAGCGGATAGAGGAAGAGATGTAAGGGGAGCAAGATTTTGAACCATAATTTTGGTATATAAATACTTGATAATGTAAGTTACTATATTGGTGCGAATGCCAAGTGCACATGAAAAGCATAGGAGATTCGCACTTGGTTTTTAAGAAAAATTTGAGAAAAGAGAATAATTTAGATATCATGGGTTGTAAAATGATTAAGAGAGTTGTATGATTTGTATAGAATATGTCTTGTATAAAAAAGAAAATTAGACATATTTGCTGTCAGCTTCCGCGAGGGGGCTGTGGATTGAAATGCACTGTGGTAAGGATCATATGGGAACGTGGAGAGTCAGCTTCCGCGAGGGGGCTGTGGATTGAAATCCAAAATCCCTGAAAGTGATATGATGCGGCTTCAGCGTCAGCTTCCGCGAGGGGGCTGTGGATTGAAATACAGGCATCTTCCAGTTCTCGCATTTTGTCCCTGGTCAGCTTCCGCGAGGGGGCTGTGGATTGAAATATTTTTGTATTGTACATTATCCAGGCTCGTTATGTGTCAGCTTCCGCGAGGGGGCTGTGGATTGAAATGGATCCCTGGGAATCATATCCTCCGGTACGTAGCGTCAGCTTCCGCGATGGGGGCTGTGGATTGAAATTTACGGATGATAAACTATCTGAAGCTGAAAAGCTGGTCAGCTTCCGCGAGGGGGCTGTGGATTGAAATAATTGGATAATAAAATTAATTCTGTAGAAAATCGTCAGCTTCCGCGAGGGGGCTGTGGATTGAAATCCCGGATTTGACATGAATGACGAACTGAACAACCGTCAGCTTCCGCGAGGGGGCTGTGGATTGAAATATAATGAGACTGGCTGTAAAACATGGAATAATGGGTCAGCTTCCGCGAGGGGGCTGTGGATTGAAATATTAGAAATTAAAATCAGCATGCGGAATTCTGACCGTCAGCTTCCGCAAGGAAGCTGTGGTGATAGAAATCCATTGTAATATTGATGTCGCTGCTCCCTAAACGGTCAGCCCCAGCATAGGTTAATTCAATCCGAATAAATTAAGTCATATAATATAAAAAATATTAAAACATCAGATGAAAGCACTATTCTGATAAACCCGACTATCCTGTTCTTCCAGCGTACCGAATAAGTGATCGACATGCAAAAGAAATCAAAGAAATCAAATCACCCCAATACAAAGACCACATAGCCTCCCTCCATTAATTATTCCAATACACCCATCTTCCCAAAATAACATCTCCAATTTTTCCCAAAAAACAAAAACATCACTTCTACAATAAAGAAAACCAAACACACTCCCATTCCAATAACCCAAAAGTAATCACACGTTCAAACATCATATGCCTCAATTATCCATCACACTAAAAAGCATTCAACGATCATATACGGATCCTTCACCTATGTGGCAATGGAACAAAAGAAATTTTTATTCAGAAGTGGCGCAGCCTGCCTCAGAATATCATATCCTCCAGCGGCCAGCGGATGTGAAGAATATCCTAGTGAAATTATGTCAAACAGAAATGGCAGGAGTTTATATCAATCATCAATCCGCCGATATAAGCTAGATTGAATCCCCCAAAAAGAAGAACATGCCACATCAGATCGTCCATCCACCTCTACACCAAAAAAACTCAGAACATCCCTTCGCACAAACACGAACCAATCTAACTTAATAACCCTAATTGTCACCTTATATCCAATCATTGAAATAAATATAACTCCCCCTCCTACGCGCGGGCTTCACGTACAAACTACCAATTTAATGATTTACCACAGTGAAATATTTTGCTAAAATATCCAGATTCATGTCACTTCCCGCTGCGACACATGAGGGACAAAGTATAAAAGGGTTACAAAATTACATGGTTTTTACGCGTAATTCACAAAGAAAATACAGCCCATGGGTATCTTGCTGATGCATGAATTTGAGGAATCCGGCAGAAAAAGACAAGGAGAAAATGTGCGTTGGATGCGTTCTATAATAGTGCATGATGAAATATGGGTTAATTAGTCGATTACTGGCGATTTATGACAAAATGTGTGTCGAAATGTGAAAATATGCTAAAAATATAGTGGTTATTTGTTACGGATTCGTTAACTTGCAAAACAATAACTTGCAAAATATAACCCTCAATGATACAATTATAATTCGACATGTGTCTAAAATTGCGACCACGAATCGTTGATATATGTTATGGGGAACATATATAATAAGATTCGCGAGGAGCTCAGGACGAATGATATGGATTTTTGTAAACCAGAAGGTCGAAAATCAACTAACACATATTTTAGCAGGTAGTTTAGCACAGGCAAACAATTTTAGGAGGTAAAAGGAAGTGGAAAAGCTGAATGTTGCGATTGTTGATGACAATCCGCTGATTCTGAATACTCTGGATGAGCTGATCAATGCTGAGGATGGATTATCCGTAATTGGTAAGGCAGATAATGGCGCTGATGCCATTGACATGATTGTGGATACAACGCCGGATATCGTGCTGTTGGATCTGGTAATGCCGAAAATTGACGGGATATCCGTGGTGGAAAAGGTAAAGAGCGAACATACATTTATGAAAAATCCTGCGTTTATCATTTTAAGTGCAGTAGGTGGAGAGCAGATGACAGAAGACGCGTTCAAAGCGGGAGCGAACTACTATTTGATGAAGCCGTTCGACAAAGAGATTCTGGTCAACAAGATCCGCCACATTGGAAAGCTGCCGGAAAAGCAGACCATGGGTAAGGTGGTGACAGCTCCCTTTGAACCGGGAGAGGAGTCACATATCACAAGAGAGGAATACATGAAGGAGCATTTGGAGACAGATATCACGAAAATGCTTCACGAGTTAGGGATTCCTGCTCATATCAAGGGGTATCAGTATTTAAGGGACGCAATCGCAATGTCTGTGGAGGACCAGGAAATGATGAGCTCTGTCACGAAGATCCTTTATCCGGCCATTGCAAAACGGAACCAGACAACGGCCAGCCGCGTGGAGAGGGCCATTCGTCATGCGATTGAAGTTGCCTGGGGAAGGGGAAAGATGGAAACCATTGATGAAGTATTCGGATATACGATCAGCACAGGAAAAGGCAAACCCACTAACTCTGAATTTATTGCGCTGATATCAGATAAAATACTTCTGGAATACAAAAAAATTTAAAGTAATTTAATCAGAAAGAACTTCCTAATTTCGGTAAAATACGGTATACTATATGGAAAGGCATAAGGAACCTGTTCGTCAGGAGAGGGAGGTTTGGATGAAGAAAATATTATTTGCAGCTTCAGAAGCAGTGCCGTTTATCAAGACAGGAGGACTGGCAGATGTAGTTGGCTCTCTGCCTAAGTGCTTTGACAAAGAGTTTTTTGATGTAAGGGTTATAATCCCCAAGTACCTGTGTATCAAGCAGGAGTGGCGTGACCGTATGGAATATGTGAATCACTTCTATATGGACTATCTGGGACAGAGCCGCTATGTAGGGATTCTTAAATATGAGCATGAAGGCGTCACTTTCTATTTTATTGACAATGAGAGCTATTTCAACGGACCTAAACCTTACGGTGACTGGTACTGGGATCTGGAAAAGTTCTGCTTCTTCTGCCGGGCGGCCCTGTCGGCCTTGCCGGTCATTGGTTTTCAGCCGGATGTGGTGCATTGCCATGACTGGCAGACTGGTCTGATTCCTGTACTTCTTAAGGACAGATTCCACGAGGGAGATTTTTTCCGGGATATGAAGTCGGTCATCACGATCCACAACCTGAAGTTCCAGGGAGTATGGGATGTGAAGACTATTCAGCGCTTTACAGGATTGCCGGATTACTATTTTGCACCGGATAAGCTGGAGGCATACAAAGATGGTAACCTGCTGAAAGGCGGAATCGTATTTGCGGATGCCATCACTACAGTGAGCAGCACCTATGCGGAAGAGATCAAGATGCCGTTTTACGGTGAGGGTCTGGACGGCCTGATGAGAGCCAGGGCAGACAGTCTCAGGGGGATTGTGAACGGAATTGATTATGACGAGTTCAACCCGGAGACGGATCCGCATATTTTCCAGAACTATAATGCCAAGAATTTCCGTAAGGAAAAAGCAAAGAATAAAAAGGCGCTTCAGGATGAACTTGGCCTGCCTGTAGATGAGAAGAAGTTTATGATCGGTATTGTATCACGTCTTACGGATCAGAAGGGATTGGACCTGATACAGTGCGTGATGGATGAACTGTGCAGCGAGGATCTGCAGCTGGTGGTGCTGGGAACGGGTGATGAGCGGTATGAGAATATGTTCCGTCATTACGATTGGAAGTATCACGACAGGGTGTCTGCCCAGATTTATTATTCAGAGCCCTTGTCCCATAAGATTTATGCAGCATGCGATGCGTTCCTGATGCCGTCTCTGTTCGAGCCATGCGGTCTGAGCCAGCTTATGTCGCTGCGCTATGGCACGGTGCCCATTGTCAGGGAAACAGGCGGTCTAAAGGACACTGTGGAACCTTACAATGAGTACGAGGGAGCGGGAACCGGATTCTCCTTTGCTAATTATAACGCCCACGAGATGCTGGGCAGTGTGCGCTATGCGAAGTATATCTACTACAGCAAGCGCCGTGAGTGGAATAAGATCATTGACAGGGCCATGGCCAGGGATTTCTCCTGGGGGGCATCTGCCGCTAAGTATCAGGAACTTTACGATTGGCTGATTGGATATTGACAGAGGACCTGGAATATCAGATAATATATCTGATAAAGGAAGAAAGGTGTGATGCCCATGGAGCCATCAGGGTTATATGAATACACAAGTGATCAGGAATATATGGAGTGTGTGAAGGATATTTTGGAACATCCTGTATTCCAGTCTATGGACCAGTATATACAGCATGGGACAACGACCTGCAAGACCCATTGTATACAGGTTTCATATCTTGGATATAAGTTCTGTAAAAGGTTTGGAGGAAATTGGAGAAGCGCTGCGAGAGCAGGGCTTCTCCATGATTTGTTTTTATACGACTGGCATACCCATGCCAGGGAGACGGGGAAGCATTTTCATGGATTCACCCATCCCAGAGAAGCACTCCGCAATGCGGACAGATATTTTAATCTGTCATGGGAGGAGGAGACGATCATTCTCCGTCATATGTGGCCCCTGACACCGGTACCTCCGGTAACAAAGGCCGGGTATGCAATTACCTGTGCGGATAAACTATGCAGTACGCTGGAGACAACGGCCCGGTTTAAGCGCTGGCTCATGATGTGCTTTTTTGCACAGCCGGCCAGACGTTAACGAAAGGGGAAAGAGAAGAACGATATGAATGTTTGGACACAAATGCTGGGCAACCAGATTCTTGTCAGCGCAGTAATGGGATGGGTGGTTGCCCAGTTCCTTAAGACACTGATCGACTTTTTGCTGAATAAAAGCTTTAATGCGGAGCGGCTGGTGGGATCAGGCGGTATGCCAAGTTCCCATTCCGCCACGGTTTGCGGTATGACGACCGCGGCCATGCTGAGATATGGGGTTGGTTCCTTTGAGTTTGCCGTGTCATTTGTGGTATCTATGGTTGTTATGTATGACGCCATCGGGGTGCGCCGGGAGACTGGTAAGCAGGCCAAACTTCTCAATTCCATCCTGATGGAAAATCCGCTGAAGCTGAATGCGGAGGTGCTTCAGGAAAAACTTAAGGAGTATGTGGGACATACCCCGCTGCAGGTTATGGCAGGTGCGATATTGGGAATTCTGCTTGCACTTGCAATGGATCCTTACTTTTAATGTGTTGGGGGAGACGTCACATTAGACAGGAAGGACAGAAGATAGCATGAATATTTACAGCTTCATTAACTGGTTTTTTCTATATAGTTTTCTTGGATATCTGCTGGAATGCGTTGTCCTCAGTGTTGAATATAAGCGGCCTGTGGTGGACCGTGGCTTTGGCCATGGCCCCTTTTGCATCATATACGGTTTTGGTGCTCTTGGGGCATGTATGCTGTTAAAGCCTGTGTCAGGAAGGCCCGTAGAACTTTATACGGCATCCATGGCCATGGCCACTACGATGGAATTGGTGACAGCCAATATCATGGTACGCCTGTTCGGTGCGTTCTGGTGGGATTACAGCCACAAGGCATTTAATTACAGGGGCATGGTTTGCCTGGAGAGCAGCCTGGCCTGGGGGTTATTGGGGCTGTTTTTCTTCTATTTTCTGGATCACTGGGTACGTTCCCTGGTGTTTAGCATACCTGGAAATTTGGGCAGTATGTTAGCGGTTGGCCTGACTGTGTTTTACCTGGTGGATTTTATCCATTGCCTGCGTCTGCGCATGGGCGGTATGGAAGAAGAGGAAAGGGCGATCGGCCGCCTGAAGATATATTAGTATTAAAGATATATTTGCACTAAATAGTACTAAAGCTCTATTAGCATTTTGGTTTTCTGCGTATTTTATATCTGGCGGACATTTAAAGGAGAATGACATGAATAGAAATGAGAACTGGGGCGGATACCGGGTTATACTGGCGTCCGCCTCTCCCAGGAGAAAAGAACTTCTGAACCAGATTGGGATCGAACCTGAGATAAGGCCGAGCCATATGGCGGAGGAAACCGGTGAACGAAAGCCGGACCGGGTGGTGATGGAACTGTCCAGACAAAAGGCAGAAGACATAGCTGCAGAATACGGGGCAGGAACCATGGTCATTGGTGCGGATACCGTGGTGGCTGTGGGAAGTGAGATCCTTGGTAAGCCCGGGACCCCCATGAAGGCCTATGAGATGATTGAGAAACTCCAGGGCCGGACCCATCAGGTATATACCGGTGTAACGGTGCTGCTGTGCCAGGGCGGGGGGATGACCCATGGTATTACCTTTGCGGAAAAGACGGATGTCCATGTATATCCCATGACGCCCATGGAGATCAGTGAATATGCAGGATGTCCGGAACCGCTAGACAAAGCCGGAGCATATGGCATACAGGGCCGGTTTGCAGCTTATATAAAAGGAATTGACGGGGACTACGCCAATGTGGTGGGCCTACCTCTTGGCAGGCTTAACCAGGAGATTAAAGGACTTTTGGAGGATAGGGAAGATGATTAAGCTCATTGTATCAGATGTGGATGGAACACTTGTACAGGACGGCTCGCCCAGTGTAAACCCTCAGGTATTTGATACCATTCTTAAGCTGCGTGAAAAGGGAATCCAGTTTGTCATTGCCAGCGGAAGACCATGGGCCAGTGTGGAGCATGCTTTTGAACCTGTGAAAAAAAAGATTTTTTATGTTGCTAATAATGGGGCATATGTGGGATGCTGTGGAAGAAGCCTTTATGTATATTCCATAGAGCCGGAGATCGTTCACCGTATTATCAGGAAGGTGCGCCGGTATCCGGATCTGGAAGTGGTTTATGCAGGTGCCAATGGAGATTATATAGAATCCCCCAATGAGGAGTTGTTCAGGTGGCTTACCGAGAGCTATAAATTCAACCTGACCAGGGTAGATGACCTTCTGGAGCTGGATGAGCCCTGTGTGAAGGTTTCTATTTATAAGCCGGAGGGAATCGAAGCAGCCACCAAAGATATTTACGAAGAGTTTAAGGATGAGTTAAAGGTAGCATGTGCAGGCGATATGTGGATGGACTGCATGGCTAAGGGTGTGAACAAAGGAAAGGCCATTGAGACGATCCAGGATAGTTTGGGGATCAAACCTGAGGAAACTATGGCATTTGGTGACCAGCTGAATGATATTGAGATGCTGGGCCGGGCATATTACAGTTTTGCTGTGGCAAATGCAAGGGAAGAAGTGAGGAAAGCAGCCAGGTTCCAGGCTGACAGCAATGAGAATGACGGTGTCCTCAAGATTTTAAGACATCTGCTGTGAAAGGAGTTCTTTATTGGACGGAAGTAAGATCAACAGAATACGGGGGATGAGAGGAAAAGCTGTTGCTGTAATGATTGCAGTCTGTATGGCGGTTATGCTGCCTGCCGCAGGCTGCTCCAAAAAGGCTGCGTCTTCCAACGGTGTTAAGACCGTGGAAAAGGATTATACCAAAGGACAGATCATGGTCATAGCAGCCACTGAGCGGAACCGTTATCAAAACATATATACCAGTGAACTGTGGTCCGTAAAAGCGGACGACAGTGGTGTCACCTTTGAGGACAAGCTGATCGATCAGATTGAGCAGTTCCTCATTGAACTGGCTACCACGAATATGATGGCGGACGAACAGGGAGTGGAATTGACAGGTCAGGAAAAGGATTCCCTCAAGACCTTGTCAAAGGAATACTACCGCAGTCTGTCAGACCAGGATAAGGACTATATAGATGTATCAGAGAGTGAAATATATGACTTATATTGTGAATATTACAGAGCAGATAAGCTGGTTGGGGAACTGACCAGGAATGAAAATCTGGAGGTCAGTGACGCGGAGGCAAAGGTGATCCAGGTTCAGCAGATTGAACTGGATACCAGGGAGAGGGCGGAGGATATCCTGTCTCAGGTCCGGCAGGAAAATGCGGACTTTTTTTCCATTGCTACACGAAGCTCCAAGGATGCTCAGATTTTATATACCATGGAATGGAATGACCATCTGGACAGCAGGCAGGAGGCAGCATTTGCTCTGGAGCAGGATGAGATCAGCGGCATTGTGGAGCAGGACGGAAAGTATTATATTTTCAAGTGTACCAATGCATATGATGAGGAAGCGACTGCTGCTAGGAAGAGTATGCTGGCCCAGGATAAAAAGACCAGGGCATTTCTGGCCATCTATGAACCGTTTGTACGGGAACATGCAGTAAAGCTTAAGGATGACCTGCGTGAGGTGGTGGATTTTTCCGGTGGACAGGGTTGTGTGACAGACAGCTTTTTCCAACTATATCACAGTTATTTTACTAAATGATCGAAAGCTGCCGGCTGAATAATGATAACAGCCGGCAGCTTTTTTGCTATGGAAAAGTCCGGCATTTTATGAAATCGATTATTATATATGATAATATAGGTAATAAGAAAAGCCGTGGACATGCATTTTGAACCCACATTGGAGTTTCACAGGATTGCAAAAACAAACGGGATCAGTGTGATTGGTGCTACCCATTATTCAACTGAGAAATTTGCATGTATTGCCATGGCGGAATATTTCCAAAAACTAGGACTTGAAGCTGTATTTTTAGAAGGAACATACTATCTGAAAGATTTATGAGGTCTTTTTCTGTCACAGATGTGGAAAACTGCTGTCTAATAATAGGGAGGTGGGTGTTGAATTTTATTCAGCTGTAAAACAGTATAAACAGCAGAGAGCAGGAAAGGACAAGAATATGAGAAGAGATGAAAATGAAATTCGTGTATTAATTGATGAGGCAATCGCTGGAAACAATCGATCTCTTGAGGAATTGCTGGATAGTGTGCAGGATATTGTGTTTAATTTGTCGCTGCGCATGCTGGGCACGGTCCAGGATGCAGAGGATGCGGCCCAGGAGATATTGATCCGAATCATGACCCATTTGTCTTCCTTTCGCAGGGAGAGTTCCTTTCGTACATGGGTGTACAGGCTGGCGGTCAATTATCTGAAAAATCATAAGAGGTCTATGTTTGCCGGTCAGCCGCTGGATTTTGAGTATTATGGAAATGACATCCGTTATGCGGATATGGGAAGTATTGATGACCTGGTGGATGATATCAGCAGAGAAACACTTGCTGAAGAGTTAAAAATGTGCTGTACCAATGTAATGCTCCAGTGCCTGGACCCGGAAAGCAGATGTATTTTTATTTTTGGAACGATGTTTAAGCTTGACAGCCATACGGCCGGAGAAATCTTAGATCTGACTCCGGAGAATTACCGCAAAAAGCTTTCAAGAATACGGAAAAAGGTAGCGGCTTTTCTGGATGTTCACTGTGGTCTAACGGAAAAAGGTATCTGTTCCTGCAGCAGGCGGGTCAATTATGCTATTTCTCAGAGGCGGATCAACCCGGAAAAATTAGATTATCTTAAGCTTCAGACAATGGACCAGGAAGTTTCAAAAGAGTTTATGGATGAGATGGAAAAACTGGATGCATTAGCCCTTACCTTTGAAATGCTGCCCAGCTATCAGTCGCCGGTGCGGGCGCAGGATGTGGTCTGTAAGATTTTGCAGTCAGCCTCATTTAAAAAGATTCAGGAACTTTAGGGGGAGCTGTAATGAAAAACAGTATGATTTCCTATCTTTCAGATTTGGAGCAGAATAATGATCGCCAATGGTATCATGGCCACAAAGAGGAGAAACGGGCAGCTGTCAAGGAGTTTGAGGATCTGATTCAGGCCCTTATACTTGAAATCGGAACATGGGATAGAACCGCACTTCACAATGAACCACGAAATTTGATGTTTAAACTGAGCCGGGATACCAGGTTCAGCGCGGATAAGCAGCCTTATCATCCTGTGTTCCGGTGCCATATTGCGGCTGCAGGTAAATTGCCTGTTCCGGTAGGTTATTTTCTTTACATATCGCTGGAGAAAGTCATTTTTGGGAGGAGGGCTGTTTGCAGATATGTTCAAGGACGTCACATACCGCATCAGGGAATACATACACGGGCATGAGGAGGAGTTTTTGGGCATAGTGGAATCACCGGAATTTACTGCACATTTCAGGATTATGGGAACATCGTTGAAAAATGTACCCAAAGGATATCCTTCTGATTGTCCGGCTGCAGAATATCTAAAATATAAAAGCTGGTTTGTTGAATATCACCTGAAGGACGGCGTGTTTGATGATTTAGAAAGGTCTGTAAAGATTGCAGGGGAAATGTACCTGCTGATAAAGCCATTTAATGATTTTCTGAACAGGGCACTGGATGGGTTTGTCATGCCGGATAGGCCGATATAGGGGGAAGTACGCTGTCAGCGTTATCTTAGAGCGATGGATGTACAGGATACAGCCGGGTTATCTTTTTATGGATAACCCGGTTGTTCACCATGGCGATCGATCAGCAGATCAGCAGAAACTTACCATTCATGGATGACAGCAGTCATGGAAGATAACTGTAGCCATAGAAGATAATTGCATCCAGATTACGGAGCTACGTTGCCCAACCGCATAACAATAAGGGAAACATTGCTGAAAATAAATCCTGCTTCATCTACCACTACGCGAAGGGTTACAGGCGGTGCGGTAACCGTGAATGGTACTGTAAATGCAAGGGTGGCTGTTTCATTTGAAAAAGTAAAGGTATGTCTTGCTATGGCTCCGGGAACAGATACACCGTCAGCTTCCAGCCTGACTGTTACCGTGGTGGGAATGGTTATGCAGGCGCCCACTGTTACTGTGGAATGGAAGGCTGCCTGATAAACTCCAGCCTCACTGATAATGATATCGGTAGAACCGGCCTGCTGGCTAATGGACTCGCCGGACAGGAGAGGTGCATCATGAAACGTCAATGCACCGCCAGGTGTTGAATCCTGGTAAGTGGGGTCAACAGTTGCAAGTACGTCAAGAGTTGCATCCGCACCGGTAGCACCTGTGGCACCGGTAGCACCTGTGGCACCGGTAGCGCCAGTAGCGCCAGCGGCGCCGGTAGCGCCAGTGGCGCCGGTAGCACCTGTGGCGCCGGTAGCACCGGTTGCACCCTGGATGCCCTGAGGTCCTTGGGGACCGGTAGGTCCGGCAACACCCTGTATACCCTGAGCGCCAGTAGCGCCAGTGGCTCCAGTAGCCCCAGTAGCCCCTTGGATACCCTGAGGCCCGGTGGCACCGGTAGGCCCGGCAACGCCCTGAATACCCTGAGGTCCGGTAGGTCCGGCAACGCCCTGTATACCCTGAGCACCCGTAGCGCCAGTAGCACCGGTAGGTCCCTGGATGCCCTGAGGCCCGGTGGCACCGGTAGGTCCGGCAACACCCTGGATGCCCTGAGGCCCGGTAGCCCCGGTAGGTCCGGCTATACCCTGTATACCCTGAGCGCCGGTAGCGCCGGTAGCACCCGTGGCGCCCGTAGCGCCGGCAGCACCAGTGGCACCGGCAGCACCTGTAGCTCCCTGGATGCCCTGCGGTCCCTGAGGTCCGGTGGCCCCGGTAGGTCCGGCAACACCCTGTATACCCTGAGCGCCCGTAGCACCGGCAGCGCCAGTGGCACCGGCAGCACCTGTAGCTCCCTGGATGCCCTGCGGTCCCTGAGGCCCGGTGGCCCCGGTAGGTCCGGCAACACCCTGTATACCCTGAGCACCTGTGGCTCCGGTAGCACCGGCAGGACCCATGGCTCCAGTATTACCGGTAGGCCCGGCAGGCCCGGTAGCCCCACGAGGAATAATAAAGTCCAGGACATGGTCAGGTCCGCCGGTTATATCGATCACTTCGGCCGGTTCACCTGGATTTCCGGTGATTGTATTACGGATGGTGATAGTTTCACTGGTACCAGTGGCTCCGGTAGCGCCAGTGGCACCGGCTGTGCCGGTTATTCCTTTAGGTCCCTGAGGTCCGGTAGGTCCGGTAGCTCCGGTAGAACCTGTATTTCCATTTACACCCTGTGCGCCTGTTGGTCCGACCGGTCCTGTTGGCCCCACATAACCTTGTGGTCCCATGGCTCCTGTGGGCCCTACTGGTCCCTGGATTCCGGGGCATCCTCTCGGCCCAACGGGTCCCATAGGTCCTCTTGGCCCAGTTGCTCCCATGGGTCCTCTTGGTCCCTCTGGTCCCATAGGTCCCCTTGGACCTGTTGGTCCTCTATTTGGACAGCATCCTGGATTCGGGCATGGATTGCAGCATCTGCAATCGCAGTTACATCTGCAGTTGTCAGGACAATCACAGCTGTCAGGACATCTACAGTTATCGGGACATTTGCATCTGTCAGGGCATTTGCATCTGTCAGGGCATTTGCAGTTATCGGGGCATTTGCATCTATCGGAGCATTTGCAGTTATCAGGGCATTTACAGTTTCCAGAGCATTTGCAATCCCCGGGACACCTGGATTCTCCCATACATCCGGATGAAGTATTAAAGTCATTTTCAAATGGTTGACGGTTCGTATTATCATGCATATTTATATTATCGGGATAATTATAATACATTTCTCCCCCTCCTTTTGGGTAATAGGAATGTTGCAAGGCAAGTTAATGGATAAGCTTTTATGGAGTGATGTTTGTTACCGGTTTTTTATCTAAAAGACCTCTGGTTTGGCCTCGGATAATGTGGGAGGAGAAGTGGTGGCGGCTCCTCTGCTTTCTATGAGCAGGTAATACCTGTATCAGCACGGTTCCGGAACTGCAGGAGAATCGAACCTGCTGAACCGGAATTTCATTTCTGTTGGCAACACGTGTGTGAAAAAGGGCCATGATAAAGTCTGGATTGTAATGTATCTTTTGTATTTTAAACACTTAAATTTCATATCCATAAATGGAATACCTCCGGCTCTGTTGGTGAACTGATCCAATGGAACCAGAAAGAGCCGTATTTCATCTGTGTATAATATTGTTTTCATCCGATTTCGGATGGTTTTGGTTTATTTTGATATGATTTCGGCTTTGCAGGCAGAAACAAAGGTTGGATCATTGTTATTGGGACCAACGAGAACTAACATACCGAATTCATTTATTAAAACAGTCCCCTGTGCAACGGTCTGACCGCCGGCTTTGATATCTACACCGCTGGTTCCGACTGGCAGATATGCCCGTATTGCATTTTGACAATCTGCACCACATCCAATTGGTAGAGGTTCTGGAGCAGGAAGATAAGTGATGCTGTTGTTGTAAGTTGAACTGGTGATTCGTATAGCCGTAATCCGGCAGATTGACACCGCTTCCTGGGGAACCCCCTGGCTATTCACCAATTGGAACAGACCGGCGTTGGGATTGGTATTGGGGGCGGGTAAAAGTGAACCCGGACGTCCGCTGACATTGTTGCCGCTTTCCATGGCAACAATAATCGTATCATTGGGGTAAAGGCTGATGATCTGCCGGATCAGATTTCTCATCTGTTCAACGCAGAAGCATTCTACAGCATTGCCGGCAGCCCCCGTAGCCCCCGTGGCTCCCGTAGCGCCTGTGGCTCCCGTAGCTCCAGCAGCCCCCGTGGCCCCAGTAGCGCCGGTAGCCCCAGTGGCCCCTGTAGGTCCGGTAGGACCAATCGGACCCTGGTTACCTTGAGAACCTGTGGCCCCGGTAGTCCCAGCCGGTCCCTGAATCCCTTGAGCCCCGGTAGCCCCAGTGGCGCCTGTGGCCCCAGCAGGTCCGGTAGCCCCAGCAGGCCCCTGTATGCCCTGAACTCCCTGAGCGCCGGTAGCGCCGGTGGGTCCGGCAGGCCCCTGGATCCCCTGGATACCCTGAGCCCCTGTTGCACCGGTGGGTCCAGCAGGCCCCTGTATGCCCTGAACTCCCTGAGCGCCGGTAGCGCCCGTAGCGCCGGCCGGTCCCTGGATGCCCTGAATTCCCTGAGCTCCTGTGGCTCCGGTAGCGCCGGTAGCACCCGCAGCCCCGGCCGGTCCCTGGATGCCCTGCGGTCCCTGAACTCCCGTGGCACCTGTGGCACCGGTAGCACCTGTGGCACCGGCAGCACCCGTAGCGCCGGCTGGTCCCTGTATGCCCTGCGGTCCCTGAATCCCCTGAATGCCTGTTACACCTGTGGGCCCCTGGATGCCCTGCGGCCCCTGAAGCCCGGTTGGTCCGGTAGCGCCGGTAAGACCGGCCGGTCCCTGTATTCCCTGTGGCCCCTGTGGTCCTGCGGGGCCAGTGGCGCCGTTAAATCCTCGCGGCCCCATAGGCCCGGTTGGTCCGGTGGGCCCTACATAACCCTGTGGTCCCATGGCACCGGTAGCGCCTGTGGGTCCCTGGATTCCGGGGCAGCCTCTGGGGCCTTGAGGCCCGGTTGGTCCAGTAGGACCCCTGCCATTACAGCAGCAGTCGCAACAGTCACAATCACAGCCGCATCCACAGCCTGAGCCTGCCAAACGGCTGCCCTCAGTGGTGCCGCAGCCTGGACGGCGCTGTTCCATGTTCATGGAATCGCTGCGGCTGTCCATATGATAGTCTGGATATGGGTTCATTCGTTGTGGAAAATCATAATACATAACAACCTCTCCTTGCTTTATTATCTGGAAGCATCTGCTTCCGTTCAATGTTTTAAGATGCGTTCAAAATATGCCTGATTCTGCTTTACGGCCTCATGATCCGGTTTTAGATTCCGGGCTTTTTTGTGATAGTAGTAGGCCCGTTTGGGATCACCCAGCTTGTCATAGCAGACACATAGCTGAATGGCAGGAAGAAAGCCATAACAATCTTTTTGGACAAAAGCTCCTGAGCGTTCATCCGGACTGCATGCCAGGGCTTGGCTGTACCAGTAGACGGCTTCCCGTAAGGTTCCGTTTTCCAGTTTAAGACGTCCCATTTCGCAGCACGCTTCCGCCCGGGGAATGTCATAGACGAAGCTTTTAGTAAGAGCCATCATGGCATGTTCCCGCTGCCCCGTCCTGTCATAACAATAGGACAGGTGAAGGCATGCATCGATCTTATTTTCAATCCATCCGTCCGGTTCCCTGAGAAAGTTCTCAAGTACTTGGATGGCATCGGAAAAACGTTCATGGTAATACAGCTCCCGGGCGTAATAAAACTGGTGTCTGGGTTCCAGTTTTTCTCCTTCCTTTAGCATGGTCTCGTAAATCCTTAGATTGCGGTCCCTGTCGCCGGTGCCCTCCTTTTTATGCTGTATTTCTATATCGGAATACAGGATATTACCTCCCGGAGTCACGGCCTCATGGACCCTTCCCTGCCACAGAAATCCCCGGTGGTTCTTAAGGATCCGCTCTCTATAGTAGGAAAATGTAGTCCTGCCTTTGGAGTCAAAACCTGTGGCGTATCTCATCATCACCACATCAGTGGACGGATCCAGACTTTCTTTTAACTTAATAAGTTGTTTTACAGTCTCCGGACTTACCGTATCATCGGCATCCAGCCACATCCAGTAATCCATGGATGCCTTTTCGCAGACCGCATTTCTGGCTGCGGCAAAATCATCTTTCCAGGGAAAATCATAGACTTCCTGGGTATAACGGCGTGCAATCTCTTTTGTCCTGTCAGTGGATCCGGTATCCATAATGATGATCTGGTCTGCTGCCAGGGACATGGGCTTTAGAATTCGCTCCAGCACTGCCTCTTCATTTTTAACAATCATACAAAGACTTAAGGTAATCAAGAAATAATCCCCCTGTACTAAACTGTTTATCTGACCGGGCTTTGGAATATGGGTGGATCTTGGATTGATGGTCTTCCGGCCCGATACTGATCTGCATCAATAACCGAAGTGCGGCGTCTATTGCCCCTGATGGGATATTCCCTGGCTTTTGGCCCGGTCCGTGAGACGGACATGGGATTGGATTCGGATATGCCTTGGGCGGTTCAGGCGCTTTATTTACGGTTATTTACGCAACTCAGTACTAGTAATACTATATGAAAATGGAACAAGTTTGGTGTATGGGAAAATGGACAGTAAATTCCCTGAACTGAGGATCGGAAAGGAGATTTCAATCATCGGTGTTTTGTGGTATGATAGAGTGAGAACAAGGACAAAGGAGGAATTTCTTATGAGAAGGAGATGGGAAGGGGCCGCTGTCGCCGGTCTGGCTCTGGTGGCTGCAATGTCCATGTCCCTGGTCAGTTTCGCGAAAGAAGAACGGACAAAAGTGGGGACCATTGGGCTTACGTTCGCTTCCGACATACAGGCAGGGGAATCAGGCGGAACGGTGGATGTTACGCTGGACAGTGGGGAATGCTCCATTGAAAGCGTGGATATTGTAAATGAAGGAGATTACTGGATCGGTGGTGACAAGCCAAAGGTGGAGATATGGCTGTCGGCGGATTCTGATTACTACTTTTCCAAATCAGGCAAGAATGCATTTAAATTTGACGGGGATAAGGTAAAGTATGTGTCCAGTTCTGTTAAGAGCGACAAATCCGAGATGGTGCTCACCGTTACCCTGGAAAAGCTGGATGAGGATGATGAGGATCTGGATGTGGACGGACTGATCTGGGATGAGGACAACGGAATCGCCCACTGGGATCACCTGGATCTGGCAAAGACATATAAGGTACGTCTGTGCCGCAGAGGGAACAGCAGCTCTGATGATGGGATCGGAACTGTCTACACAGTGAAGGAGAACAGCTTTGATTTCTC
This sequence comes from Clostridium sp. FS41, assembly GCF_000954015.1. Classification (NCBI taxonomy): domain Bacteria; kingdom Bacillati; phylum Bacillota; class Clostridia; order Eubacteriales; family Clostridiaceae; genus Clostridium; species Clostridium sp. FS41. The sequence continues at coordinate 58,095 of NZ_JYHN01000092.1, read as the reverse complement.
GGGTAAGTTTCCCAGAACAGGCACCTATTACTTTAAGGTAAGAGCCATTGACGCAAGGAATCATGCAGGGGACTGGGAGGAGTCATCTTATATTGAGATAACCGACCAGGACCTGGTAAGGCTGAATGGACAGTGGATGAGGGATGACAGAGGCTGGTGGTATGTAAATACGGACGGAAGTTATACAAAGAACAACTGGCAGTATATCCATTCCAAATGGTACTTTTTTGACGAGGAAGGTTATATGAGGACCGGATGGATCTCCTGGGGAGATAAGCAGTATTACTGTGATGAAAACGGAGCCATGCTCTCCAGCACGGTCACACCGGACGGATTTACGGTTGGTGCAGACGGAGCCAGGGCCAACTAACGGAGCCGGGACCAACTAACGGAGCCGGGGCCAACTGACAGGGCAGTCAGGTAAAACTCCGCCATAAAGCCCATAAACCATACATAAAATGCTAAAAAATGGCTATCCTTATATCAATGATAAGATTGATATGAGGAGGTCATTTTTTATGTTGAACGAGCTGGAGATAGAGGCGGTTACAGGCCGCGAGATACTGGATTCCAGGGGGAATCCTACAGTAGAGGTGGAGGTATGCCTGGCGGGCGGAGCCACAGGACGGGCTGCAGTTCCCTCCGGCGCATCTACAGGAAAATTTGAGGCAGTGGAACTGCGTGATGGCGGGGAACGGTATAACGGCCAGGGTGTAAAAACGGCAGTGGAGCATGTGAATTCAGTGCTGAGCGAGGTAGTGCTTTTTGAGAGTGCACTGGACCAGAGAAGGCTGGACCAAATGCTTTTAGATGCAGACGGCACGGAGAATAAAGGAAAATTAGGGGCGAACGCCATACTGGGCGTATCCATGGCAGTGGCCAGAGCGGCGGCCAATGGCCTTCATATGCCTCTCTACCGCTATCTGGGAGGAATACATGCATCCCAGCTTCCTATTCCCATGATGAATATCCTGAATGGAGGAAAACATGCCGATAATACAGTGGATCTTCAGGAATTTATGATCATGCCATATGGAGCCTGCTGCTTTTCAGAGAGACTGAGGATGTGTGCAGAGGTCTATCATACCCTGAAAAAACTCTTAAAGGAAGATGGCTACAGTACCGGCGTGGGCGATGAGGGCGGATTTGCACCCGATCTTAAGAACTCTGAGGAAGTGCTGGAATACCTGGTCAAGGCCATGGAAAAGAACGGGTTAAAGCCGGGCACGGACATGAAGATCGCCATTGACGCAGCCTCCAGTGAACTCTATGATGAGGCATCGGGAATGTATCTGTTCCCGGGAGAGAGTCGGATGGCAGGCAGGCAGATACGCCGCAGTGCAAGTGAGATGGTGGAGTACTACAGAGGCCTTGTGGAACGTTTCCCTATCTGCTCCATTGAGGACGGCTTGGAGGAAGAGGACTGGGAGGGCTGGAAAATGCTGACCAGGGAGCTTGGAAACCGTATTCAGCTGGTGGGTGACGATCTGTTTGTTACCAACACAAAACGACTGGCTAAAGGGATAGAGATGGAAGCCGGAAATGCCATTCTGGTGAAAGTGAATCAGATTGGTACCCTGACGGAGAGTTTTGAGGCTATTGAGATGGCAAAACGGGCCGGATTTGGCACCATTATTTCCCACCGCTCCGGTGAGACGGAGGATTCTATTATTGCAGATATCGCGGTGGCAGTGAATGCGGGACAGATCAAGACAGGAGCGCCATGCCGCTCCGACCGTGTGGCCAAGTACAACCAGCTGCTGCGCATTGAGGAAAACCTTACCCTCGAAGTCTGACCAGCGCATGTTTTTGCAGATGATCTTTTGCCGGCCCTACACAGATTGGATCAATGTACACAACCTGTGTGCCTCACAAATTTGTGCACAGCTGACAAGAGATCATCTCGCAGATTTAAGTGCCAGAAGGGGAGTACACGATAATGTAAAACCGGTTGTTTTACCCATGTAAATCTTGACAAAGGAGAAATCTGGGGTATGATGAAATAAGAAAAAATACAGCATGGGTTAAGGAGATAAAGCATGAGAGAACTGTTATTCATCGAACCGGTATTTAAGGAAGCCATCTGGGGCGGAAGCCGTCTTAAGGAAGTGTATAACTATGATATCCCCAGCGACCATACGGGAGAGTGCTGGGCGATCAGTGCCCACAGAAGCGGTGACTGTAAAGTGGCATCCGGTACCTATGCAGGACGTACATTGAGCTCACTTTGGAAGGAACAAAGGGAACTGTTTGGCAAAGCAGCTGATTCCTGTGAGGAATTTCCTCTTCTTGTAAAGATCATAGATGCCAGGGAGGACCTAAGCATCCAGGTCCATCCGGATAATACATATGCGGCAGAGCATGAGAACGGCTCCCTTGGCAAGATGGAGTGCTGGTATATCCTGGACTGTGATGAGGATGGAACCATTGTCATAGGCCACCACGCAAAGGACAGGGAGGAACTGGCACAGATGATCGGGGAAGGGAGATGGAATGAGTTCATCCGCCAGGTGCCTGTTAAGAAGGGGGATTTCTTCCAGATCGATCCGGGATGCGTCCATGCCATCAAGGGCGGAACGCTGATACTGGAGACCCAGCAGAGCAGTGATATTACATACCGTGTCTATGATTATGACAGACTTTCCAATGGAAAGCCCAGACAGCTCCATGTAAAGCAGAGCATTGATGTGATCCGGGCCCCGTTTGTGGAGAACAGGGACCAGCAGCCTGTGCTTACGGCTGACACAGACAACGGTAAGAAATATCACCTGGTCACCTGCGCTTATTATACAGTGGACAAGGTGGAGGTGACAGGACACTGGGAGGAGGATTTTGGCAGCAGCTTCGCCAATGTGAGCATCCTGGAGGGAGAGGGCACGGTGGACGGCATCGCGGTTGCAAAGGGAAGCCATTTTATTGTACCTGCAGGATATGGGACCGTGGAATTTAAGGGCAGGATAACATTCATCTCATCCCAGGCCGTATAGGAAATGGTCACAAAAATGGGAAAACAGGTTGTGTTTTTGGACAAAGTATGATAAGATATCTTTGTTTGACTATAAGAAAATGGAGAGGTGCACACGAATGTCAGTTATTCAGATTATTTTATCAATCATATATGTAATTCTTGGTGTTGCGATATCAGTGGTTATCCTGATGCAGGAGGGCAAGTCCAATGGTCTTGGAAGTGCGATCGGCGGTATCTCTACTGACAGTTACTGGAGCAAGAACAGAGGCCGTTCTATGGAAGGTGCCCTGGAGCATTTTACCAGGTACGGAGCCATTGTATTTATGGTAATTACCATTATCCTGAATATCCTGTTAAAGATTCAGGGATAATAAGAGAACAGAAGCGAACGTGACCAAAACACCCTTGTATTCATATAAGGGTGTTTTATTGCTTTATGCGGTATCGAACATGTGGACAGGCTGGGATTGCTGACAGCATTTTATGCGCTTGATGGCTGGCATGCCATAAGCGGCAGGTAAGAGAGGTTATATGGAAAAGGAAATATTGGAACAGCGCAAACAGATACTTACGGAACTTATGGATGATAAGGCCTATGTGCCTATGAAGGCAAAGGAACTGGCCATTCTCCTGAATATCCCAAAATCACAGCGGGATGAGCTGACAGAGGTGCTGGACGCCCTGGTGGCCGAAGGAAAGATTGGTGTGTCGAAAAAGGGAAAATACGGAAAGCCTGAGACATTTTCCATTAACGGCATTTTTTTCGGGCATCCCAAGGGCTTTGGCTTTGTGACAGTGGACGGCATGGAACAGGATATATTCATACCCGAGGACCGCACCGGTGCAGCCATGCATGGTGACAGGGTGCAGATCGTGGTGGAATCAGAGGCAGTCAGATCCGGTCATTCAAAATCCGGCATGGGGGCTTCGGGGCGCAGGGCAGAGGGTACTGTGATCAAGGTGCTGGAGCATGCCAACAGGGAAGTGGTGGGCTATTACCAAAAGAATAAGAGTTTTGGTTTTGTGATACCGGATAACCAGAAGCTGGCAAAGGATGTTTTTATACCCCAGGGCTGTGATATGGGGGCTGTCACCGGGCACAAGGTAGTGGCAAAGATCAAGGACTATGGGGATGAAAAGCATAAACCCGAGGGATGTATCACGGAGATCCTGGGCCATGTCAATGATCCCGGGACAGATATCCTGTCCATTGTCAGAGCATACGGGCTGCCGGAGGAGTTTCCTCAGGCGGTCATGGATGAGATCCAGGACATTGAGGATTCGTTGGAGGTTCCGGGAAATCAGGAGCAAGTATTAGGAGAGTACGGGATCAATGATCTGAAGACACATGAGGAATGGACCGGGGAGCTGGCCGGCCGTCTGGATCTGAGAGGGCTTCAGACCGTAACCATAGATGGTGAGGATGCCAAGGACCTGGATGATGCGGTGACCATTTGTAAGACTGGAAAGGGAACGTATATCCTGGGTGTCCACATTGCGGATGTAAGCCATTATGTGAAGGAAGGAAGCCCTCTTGACAAGGAGGCCCTTAAAAGAAGCACCAGCGTTTATCTGGTGGACCGGGTGATTCCCATGCTGCCCCACAAGCTGTCCAACGGCATCTGTTCCCTGAATGCAGGTACGGACCGCCTGGCATTGAGTTGTATCATGGAGGTGGATGCACAGGGCACTGTGACGGACCATAAGGTTGCGGAAACCGTGATCCATGTGGACCGGCGCATGACCTATACTGCGGTCAATGCCATTGTCACTGACCGGGACGAGGCGGTGATGGCAGAGTATGAGGGGTTTGTCCCTATGTTTGACTGTATGAAGGAATTGTCCCTTATCCTCAGGGAGGAAAGGCGCAAACGGGGGGCTATTGACTTTGATTTTCCGGAAAGCAAGATCCTGCTGGATCCCAAGGGAAAGCCATTGGAGATTAAGCCCTATGTGCGAAACGCGGCCACCAAGATAATCGAGGATTTTATGCTGCTGGCCAACGAGACAGTGGCGGAGGACCATTACTGGCAATCCATCCCCTTCCTTTACAGAAGCCATGACAATCCGGATCCTGAAAAGATGAAGCAGCTGGGCACATTTATCAATAACTTTGGTTACTTTATAAAAATGCAGCACGGGGAGATCCATCCTAAGGAACTTCAGAAGCTGCTGGATAAGATAGAAGGGACGCCGGAGGAGGCCCTGCTTTCAAGGCTGACCCTGCGCTCCATGAAGCAGGCCAAGTATACTACTCTGTGTTCCGGCCATTTTGGACTGGCTACCAGGTATTACACTCATTTTACCTCCCCCATCAGAAGATACCCGGACCTGCAGATCCACAGGATCATCAAGGAGAACCTGAAAGGGGGGCTTGGGGATAAGCGGACCGGCCATTATGAGCGTATCCTGCCAGAGGTGGCTGTGCAGACATCCGCGCTGGAGCGCAGGGCGGACGAAGCGGAGCGGGAGACTGATAAACTGAAGAAATGTGAATATATGTCACAGTTCATCGGCCAGGAATTTGACGGCGTCATATCAGGCGTTACCAGCTGGGGGCTTTATGTGGAGCTTCCAAACACCGTGGAGGGCCTGGTGCGCATGAGTGACCTGAGCGATGATTATTATATATTTGACGAACAGCACTATGAACTTACGGGAGAGATGACTAAGAAAACATATAAACTGGGACAGCCTGTGCGGGTAACGGTATCCGGCACGGACCGGCTTCTCAGGACCGTTGATTTTGTCCTGGCCAGGAACTGGGACGGGAATCAAATGGACGAGAAAGGGGAATAGAACTAATGGGGAAGGAAAGTATTAAGCTGGTTGCCAACAATAAGAAGGCGAATTTTGATTATTTTATAGATGAAAAATATGAAGCCGGGATTGAACTGTTTGGCACCGAGGTAAAGTCGATCCGTATGGGCAAATGCAGCGTTAAGGAATCATTTGTCAAGGTGGACCGGGGTGAGATGTACATCTGCGGCATGCATGTCAGCCCTTATGAAAAAGGCAACATTTTCAATAAAGATCCGCTTCGCGTGCGCAAGCTTCTGCTTCACAAGTATGAGATATTAAAAATAGGCGGCAAGATCAAGGAAAAGGGCTATACTTTGGTTCCGCTGCGGGTGTACTTTAAGGGAAGCCTGGTGAAGGTAGAGATCGGGCTGGCGCGTGGTAAGAAGAACTATGACAAGCGGGCGGATATTGCCAAGAAGGATCAGAGAAGGGAACTGGAAAAAGACTTTAAGGTCAAGAACCTGTATTAGGGAAAACGGAAGGTTCCATGTGAGGTTGATATGAGAAGATATCTGGAATTTATAAAGGAAGTGGAAGGGCTTAAATCCACTTTGCGGACCGCATGGACAGCCACAGGACGCCAGGAGAGTACGGCAGAGCACTCCTGGCGTCTTGCCCTTGGGGCAGCTGTCCTCTGCTGTGAATTTCCTGAGCTGGACCGGGAAAAGGTGATGCTTATGTGCCTTGTCCATGATCTGGGAGAACTGTACACAGGCGATGTATCAGCGGCCCTGAGGCCGGATGAAGGGGAAAAGCACAGGCAGGAGCAGCTGGATGTGTCCAGGGCGACCAAGGCCATTTCCGGTCCATGTGCAAAAGAGATCATGGCATTGTGTGAGGAATATAACCAGGGTCAGACACCGGAAGCCAGATTTGTTAAAGCCATGGATAAGGCTGAGACGATTATACAACACAGCCAGGGCGCGAATCCGCCTGATTTTGACTATGAGTTTAATCTTTCCTATGGAATGGAATATTTTCAGGAAAATGAAAAACTAAAGGAACTGAGAACGCTGATGGATGAAGAGACCAGCGAAGCACAGCACAGGAGCCTGCAATAGCAGGCTCCTTTTGCTAGTGCGCCAAGTATGTCACTAATCTAACTGGTGCAAGTCCAGTCACGGGTATTTACCGCCAAGTGCAGCGAACCACAAGTCGGTGTCAGTAATGGCATAGATGAAGGAAGTGGTGTGGCAAAGTTCTTGAGCCTGCGTACAGAAACTTGGTCGAAAAAGGTTTGGGGAGGGAGCCGGATGACGTCATAGTAGGTGTAACAACCGAAGGGCTGTAACGATTTATAGTACAAATCGTTATTACGAGAATGGTGCATGACCCAGAAATCAGATGGATGAAAAAAGTTGCAGGACCGCATACGAGACCCGTACATGCGGTTCATCGAGAGGGAAATAATTCTTAGCAATTATTTCCCTACTCTATTGGACATCCATGCTGCAGGCGTTACGGACCCGGGCGGTGGATCTTCCTATATTCATTGGGAGTAATGCCGTATACCTGCTTAAAGCGCCGGATAAAACTGGAGGAGTTGTAGTATCCGGTCTGCTGGGCAATGGCGTCCACATTTTGTGAGGTATTGGTGAGAAGCTGCGCTGCCTTGTCCATCCGGACGCGTATGGTATATTTCAGGGCATCCTGCTGCATTTGTTCCTTAAAAAACTGGCTGAATTTGGGCAGAGGCATGTTAAAATGTTCCGCGGTCTCAGACAGGGAGAACTCGCAGCTTAAGCAGTTTTCGTCCAGATAGCTTAAAATCTCCGCAATCTCCGCGGGCCGCCGTTTTTGAGATGGCAGAGCCGCATCATTAAAGGACAGCTCCTGCTGCCACTTGGTCAGGTAGGAGACCAGATCCTGGATGGTCTCGATCTCTGAAAAGATAAAGAGATTCTGCTGGAGAAGGCTGTGGCTGCCGCTCTGGTCGCCTCTGTAGCTGGTCACCAGGTTGACCAGGTCAAAACAGATCCCGCGGGCAATGGCAAGGGGATAGTTGTTGGTCTTTACACTGTCGATGATCTGGGTGATGCAGTTTTGTATCCTTACAGAATGGTTGGTCCGCAGGGCGTTCCTGCATTTTTCAAACAGCTCCAGGGGATAGCCGGCGTTGGGGTTGAGGCTGATCTCCTCAAAATGGATCACCTGTCCGTTGCCCTTTACAAAGCGGTAGTCCAGCGCCGTGCAGGAGTTGAGGTAAGACTGGGACATTTGGGTGATATCATCCGTCATGGTGCCGATTCCCGTGGTGATCAGCAGTGCATGCTGATCCATAAAGCAGGCGTGCATTTTTCCATAAATGTCTGTGATGGTCTCAGGCGCAGTGGTCTCAGGCACGGAATGGACCATGATCAGCTTTTTTCCGTCAACGGTGCGCAGATAGTATGTTTCAAAGGAGCCGGAGAGGAAGTCCTTGATCTCCTGTAGGATTGCCTCTGTGTCACAGGGATCGCGGTGGACGATACTGGTGGTCACAAACAGGCGGCTGTGGCTGAAGTGCAGGTTCAGTTCCTGACAGTCCATATTAAAATCCTGGATGGACTGATAGCCGTCTGCCAGCAGTTTTTGGAGACGGGCACTTTTGACAGAGGTAGCGGTGCTCTCCAGCCGCTTTTGCAGGTGAAGGGAGCGTCCGTTTAAAAGCTCCAGCGCATCTTCAATATCGGAAAGTTCATCCTTGGTGCGCTCCAGGTTGGTAAGCTGCCCGGCTTTATCCTGAAGCCTGCGCAGAGGAAAATAGTTAAAGCGCATGGCATAGACGATCACGATCATGCTGACGGCGGATGCGGCCAGTATGGAGATAAAAAACAGCAGGTTCAGCTGTGTGATCTGGGAAAATGTATCCTGATTTTGGGGGATCAGGGTCAGGCAGCTTAGGCCCGACTCAGGGGAGGTAAAGCTGCAGACAAAATACCGGTTCTCCAGGGAATGGAATTGATCTGAAAATGCCTCGGAAAGATTCTGTGGGTCGCTGGCCCAGTCATAAAGGTCCGGAGAGGCATTGACAGCAGTGATCACCCCCAGTTTTTGGTCCAACAAAAAGGAGACAGCCGAATAGCTGCCCAGCTTGTCATTAAAAAGCTGTTCCATATTGGGCAGAGGAACCTGGAAAACCACATTTCCGGCCTGTTTTAAATAGTCTGTATAAATAGGATAGCTGAACAGCAGGATCTTTTCCTCCGGGAACATGAACTGGTGCAATGTGAGAGAGGGCAGGATCTTGGGAGTGGCACTGGTAAAAAAATCTTTCACCTGTTGGGGCGACAGACCTTCCAGCTCATAGTACCACTCTGTGAAATAGGAGATCCGGTTGGAGGTGGAGGAATTCAGCACATAGTTCATCTCCGGAATGGTGAGGAAGATCTCGGAGATAAATGCGTTGGTGGCGCTGAAGTTGGAGAGCATGGATTTTGCGCTGTTGATCTTGACCGGATCATCTTCATGTGACAGGGCACCCAGCTGATTGGAGGCCTCGATCTGGTGGGCTGTGTTCTGGAAAATGGACAGCTCCGTATCGATCCGGGTAGAAATATTGATCAGATCCTTGTTGACATTGGTCAGTATTTCATTTCGGAATGCTTTGTAAAAATGCATGATATAAAATGCACAGATAATACTGAGGGGAATAAATACGATCAGCAGGTAGGAACCGAGAGAGCGAAAGAACTGTTTACCTTGCTGTGGCTTTTTCACGGGAAATGCACCTCTTTCACGACATTTTTTGTTTATATTAGTTATATCAAAAAAAAGAATGAAAGACAACTGCTTTTGGAGGGGGCAGAGAAGGGGGAGAGAGGGAAGACTACCCCGCAGGCCGTGTGTTTACGGCTTTTTTTTAGATGGAAAAAACGGCATATGGGAAAAAGTGCATACTATTTTCCGCAATTTCCGGATGTATATGGATCAGATTATATGGGCAATCTGCATAAATCCGGCACATCTGAAAAAACGGTTGATTGAAAACCTGCACAAAGGTCTGCTATACTCATCCCAGAAACACGGTATCCCGCAACAAGGGGTGAAAGGAGAACTTGTGATGAAGGCAGCAGAGAAGAAAGGACATAAGGATCCCAAAGGACCGGGGATAGGGATCCGGGTCAAACGGATGTTTAGGAGAGATTGGCAGTTAATGGTGTTGGCAGCCCTGCCGGTTTTGTATTTTTTAGTTTTTCATTATATGCCTATGTACGGCGTACAGATCGCTTTTAAAGAGTTTCGTGCGGATCTGGGTATTACGGGCAGCCCATGGTGTGGGTTTGCGCAGTTTGAGCGTTTTTTTAATTCTTCCCAATTTTGGACCTTAATTAAGAACACGCTGTCCTTAAGCCTTATGCAGCTGCTCATCGGTTTCCCTGTTCCCGTCATCCTGGCTATCCTGCTGAACCAGATGAAAAACAGGCGTTTTAAGAGTTTTATCCAGTCAGTGACTTATTTCCCTCATTTCATATCCATGGTGGTATTGACCGGTATGCTGGGGCTGTTCCTCTCACCCCGCAACGGGATCATCAATATCCTGATCCAGGCATTGGGAGGGGATGCTGTATTCTTTCTGGGGGAGGCACAGTGGTTCCGGCCGGTGTTTGTCTTATCAGGTGTGTGGCAGAATGCGGGCTGGAGCGCCATTATCTATATAGCAGCCCTGGCAAGCATCAGCCCTGATCTGTATGAGGCGGCTCAGGTGGACGGCGCCAACAAATGGCAGCTGATCCGCCATGTGGATCTGCCCGGTATACTGCCAACTATTGTAATGATGTTTATTATGGAGATGGGCAAGGTCATGAGCCTGGGATTCCAGAAGGCATATCTGATGCAGAACAATTTAAACATTGCTGCCAGCGAGATCATTTCCACCTATGTTTACAAGGTAGGTCTGGTGGATGCCCAGTTCAGCTATTCAGCGGCCATTGGACTATTTAATAATATAATCAATATTATTTTGCTGGTCAGCGCTAATCAGCTGTCTAAAAAGCTGACCAACAGCAGCCTGTGGTAGAGGGAGGAAGGGAACAATGTTTAAAAAATGGAAACAAAAAAACAGAGCGGACCGTATCTTTGATGTGTTTAATTACCTGGTCCTGGGACTTCTTGGACTGATGGTCCTTTATCCCTTATACTTTATCGTGATCGCTTCCGTGTCGGATCCGGTGGCCATCAACAACGGGCAGGTAAGGCTGCTGCCCATGGGATTTAATTTGGACGGCTACAGGAAGATACTAGAGGATGGGAAGATCTGGACCGCCTACAATAATACTGTGTTTTATACGGTTGTAGGCACTTCGGTAAACATTATACTGACCATGCTGATCGCATATCCCCTTTCACGGCAAAACTTTTTCATCCGCAGGGGACTGATGGCTTTCATGATGTTTACCATGTATTTCCAGGGCGGCATGATCCCCACCTACCTGCTGATGCAGAAGCTGAACCTATACAATACCCCATGGGTAATGATCCTGCTTCCGGCCATCAATGTGTTTAATGTCATCATTGCCACCAGCAATATACGGGAGAACATTCCCAATGAACTGTATGAAGCGGCCAGCATTGACGGATGCAGCCATTTCGGGTTCTTTTTCAAAATGGTCCTTCCGCTGTCCAAGACCATCATTACAGTGCTGGTGCTCTATTATGGCGTGGCTCATTGGAATGAATATATGAATGGATTGATCTATCTGAGAGACCAGTCCCTCCAGCCGCTGCAGATCGTGCTGCGCAATATCCTGATGCAGAACCAGGTTTCGGCCATGGGCGATATAGACAGTATCCTGGAGCAGCAAAAGGCGGCCGAGCTGATCAAATACGGCCTGATCATTGTCTCAACCCTGCCGGTGCTTGTGGTATATCCGTTTCTGCAAAAGCACTTTAATCAGGGAACCATGCTGGGGTCAGTGAAAGGATGATTTTACAGCAATTGCTGTAGCAAAATAAAAATATGAAAGAAGGTATATTATGAAAAAAAGATGTATGGCAGCCGCTTTGTCTGTACTGTCAGCGGCAATGCTTCTCGGAGGATGTGTTCCCAAGGCGACTTCCAATACCAAGGCAAATGAGACCACAACGCCGGTGGAAAGCAGCAACTTCAATGAAACGGGGCTTCCCATTGTCAACGAGCCGGTGAGCATCACCCTGGCGGCGATCACCTCCAAGAATAAGAATTTCGAGGAGCTTGTGTATTTCCAGCAGATGGAGGAGTCCACCAATGTGGATGTCAACTGGAATATGAATGCAAAGGAAGGATGGGATGAGAAAAAGGCCCTTCTCTTTGCAGGCAATAATCTGCCGGATGCCTTTTACGGCTATGAGATCCTGACCGAGGTGGATGTGATCAAGTATGCCTCCCAGGGCATGCTGATCCCTTTAAATGATCTCATCGACAAGTATGCCCCAAACCTGAAGCACGCCATGGAGGTCAATCCCACACTGGAGGCACAGATCACTGCATCGGACGGGAATATCTATTCTCTCCCCACATTCACCTCTCTGGACCCGGATACGTACAGCAAGCTGTTCATCAATAAGAACTGGCTGGATCAGCTGGGACTGGAAGTACCCGAGACATTGGATGAGTTTGAGGCAGTATTAAAGGAATTTAAGGCCAATGATCTGAACGGAAACGGTGATGCCGGAGATGAGATCCCCTTCACCTTCCGGGCACAGGACCTGCGCCAGCAGAATCTGGCCCCCATGTTTGGCAGCTGGGGCCAGGTAGATGATTATACCCATTTTATCGTGGATGACGGTACCGTGATCTATACGGCACAGACCGAGCCGTGGAAGGAAGGCATTGAGTACTTTAACAAGCTTTATTCCCAGGGGCTTATGGACCCCGAGGGCTTTACCCATGATTTTAATGTCTATGTAGCTAAAATACAGGATCCTTCCAAGATTGTGGGAGCATTCCTGGGCTGGAGCTGCAATTCCACAGCAGGCCCCAACAGAGATGACTTTATTGCATTGGCTCCCTTAAAGGGACCAAAAGGCGACCAGCTGTGGGCAAACTCACCATCCAAGATCAGCTGCAAGAGCGCCTTTGCCATCACCAAGGCAGCCCGGAATCCGGAAGTGATCATGCGCTGGATCGATGAGAGCTATGAACCGGAGAATTCCCTTCAGGTCAACCAGGGACTGTTTGATTATTCCCTTGAAAAGACGGAGAACGGCGGCTACCGCTATCTGCCGCTGCCCGAGGGCAAGCTGCAGTCAGAGCTGATCCATGATTACGGTCCCGGTACGGACGGTGTGTTCGGTGTCCTGCCTGAGGTTGCGGATAAGCTGGAACTAAATGCAAACTTAAAGGAACGGGCAGAATTGGATGAATTTTATGCGCCCTATAATGTTCCTCTGGAGAACGTGTATCCCAGCGTCCTGTTTGACATTGAAGAGATCGACCGTATTTCCGTCTTAAAGACCGATATCGATGCTTATGTGGAACAGAATTACGCCAACTGGATCTCCAAGGGCGGGATTGAGGAGGAGTGGGACGCCTATGTTGAAAAGCTGAAAGCACTGCATGTGGATGAGTACATTCAGATCTATCAGCAGGCCTACGACCGCTATGCCAAGACCATGGGCTGGACTGAGTAAGGGAAGGAGAAATTCAGAATGAACCTTGATGTGTTAAAGGATGCCTATGAACAGGCGATCCGAAAAGAATTGATCAACAGTAAAGCCATTGGCGCGGCATTTCCCCATGCCGCGCCGGGGGGACAATACAACCGGGAGGCCCCCCAGTTCTGGACCGGGGGATTTTGGGGAGGCATCCTCTGGCTGGTTTACAGGAAGACAAGGGATCCAGAGGTTTATAAGATCCTGTGTGATATTGAAGAGCGGCTGGATGGGCCCATGGAGGCATTTGTGGACCTGCACCATGATGTGGGCTTTATGTGGATGCCCACAGCCGTTGCCCACTATCGCTGTGACGGAAATGAACAGGCGCGTGTGCGCGGGCTGAAGGCAGCTAATTTGTTGGCGGGACGTTTTAATCTGGCAGGGCATTTCCTACGGGCCTGGAATGACGGTGAGTGGGAGGATTCCCAGGGACTTGCGATCATCGACTGCCTGATGAATCTCTCTTTGTTATACTGGGCGTCCAGGGAGATCAATGATCCTCGGTTTTGCCAGATCGCCCTGGCCCATGCAGAGACTGTTCTGGAAAATTTTGTAAGGGAAGACGGAACGGTGTGCCACATTGTACGTTTTGATCCGGTCACAGGCAAGCGGCTGGGAGTGGTGGGAGGCCAGGGAAAGTCGCCTGATTCTGTGTGGGCCCGCGGGCAGTCCTGGGCAATCTACGGGTTTGCACTCACATGCCGGGAGACTGGGGAGAGGAAGTTTTTGGATGCCGCTAAAAAAACAGCCGGCTGGTATATGGACCATCTGCCGGAAAACGGCATCCCTTGTTGGGATTTTATGGCGGACAGTACAGATGACTATGCAAAGGATACGTCTTCCGCCTGCTGTGCGGCCAGCGGCATGATCGAGATCTCAAACCTTTGCACGGATCCCGGGGAAAAGGAAAGATATTATTCCATGGCTGTTTCGCTGCTTGAAAAGCTCACTGAAAATTGTTCTGATTTCAGCGGACAGACTCAGGGACTGATCGATTACGGAACCGTGCATTTCCCTAGAAAGCGGTTTATTAACCAGCCTATTATCTATGGAGACTTTTTCTATCTGGAAGCCCTGACCAAGCTGCAGGGCGGGCAGGGGATCTTTTAAGGGCGGCAGAATATACCTGAAACAACAGGAGAATAGAATGAAGAAACCTCATATTATTTTTATCGTAGCGGACCAGCTGCGCTATGACATGCTTGGGCGGGGGATTACCCCCAATATAGACTCCCTTGCAAGGGACGGAGTGCTTTTTGACAGAGCATACTGCTCCTGTCCTCTGTGCGTGCCCTCACGGGGATCCATATTTACGGGAACATATCCCAGCCGCAACGGCAGCATGATCAATCCCTGGCTTGAGCAGGACGGGGCCTACGGCCTGGTGAGCCGCTCCTTTGAGACCTTTTATGAACTCATGGAGCGGAGCGGGTGGGACTGTATGCACAGCGGTAAGCAGCATCTGTTCACAGAGGGGGGAAAGCTGGAGGAGCGCCCCGAAGGCAAGACCAGGTGGCTGAGTACGGCAAAGACTTATCTGGAACTGTTAAAGGCGGATGGAGTGCGGGCTCCGGGAGGAGACCGTTTCCGCTCCTTTGTGCCTGAACTGGCCGGCGGACGCTACACCAGGGTGTGCCGTTATTCAAATCCAACTACCGGCTGCTATGAGCCGGGGGAGAAATATTATTTTGACGGCTATTTTACGGAGAAAGCATTGGAGGGACTTCGCACCAGGGACCTTGACAAGCCTCTTTTCCTTAGCGCCATGTATCTGGCCCCCCATCCGCCCCTGGATGTACCGGAACCTTATTACTCGGCTGTCACCAAAGAGGAGGTCTGCCTTCCGGACAATGTGGGCAAGTGGTACGATCATCAATCGCCGCTTCAGATGTACAATCTAACAGGTGTGGTGGGCACAAAATACGATTTAAAGCAGTGGAAAGAGAGCTGGCGTGTGTACATGGGACTGGTCCGCCTTCTGGATGATCAGGTGGGAAAATTGCTGGAGGAGCTGAAATGCCAGGGTATCTATGATGACAGCCTGATCGTATTCACCTCCGACCACGGGGAAATGCTGGGCAGCCACCGCCTGTTCCAGAAAATGTGCATGTATGAGGAGTCTGTGCGAACGCCGGTCTATTTAAAGTTTCCACAAAACTACATGGGCGGCAGGAATATACAGACGCCCGTGAGCCAGGTGGATCTGATGCCTACATTGTGCGGTTATCTGGGGATAAAGCCCAGGCATGAGCCGGACGGGACTTCTCTTTTACCCATGATTGAGGGGGATGAGGGCGGCAGGGATATAATGATCCAATTTGACGGAAATGGATCCAGGAGCAATTTCCAGCGCTGCATCCTGCGGGGCGGCTATAAGCTCATTGTGGATCTGTTTAAAGATGAGACATATTATGAGCTGTACAATGTGTTAAAGGATCCCCAGGAGACCTGCAACCTTCTGTTTGGAGAAGAATCCCGGGAAATGCAGCAGATTGCAGCCAGTATGCTGGAGGCCCTGGGAATACATATGGAGGATACGAAGGATCCGGTCCGCATAACAGACAGAGACTTAAAAGCCTTTGTGGAGACCTACAGCAATCTTTCCCAGGGTACCATGTAATCCGAGAGACCGTTTCCCGGGACGCCGCGTGATTCCGGGTGCTAATACACAGCAGTGCGTGAAGGAGGAACTTGATTATGGCTGAATTTGATCCTGATATTTGTTTTTGTATCGACCACGGGGGGAAGGAGACATTGCTGCGGCCATTCTGGAGTGCAACAGGATATGCAAATGCAGATTTTACCCCAACCCCCTCCTTTTTGAGAATGTATGACTACCTGTCTTCCTTTCACGGTCATCTGCACTATATGCGGCTGCACAATATCCTCAGCCTTCATGGGGAGGGGGACAGATATTTTCTGGAACTGGACCTGCCTTACGGCAACCGCTGCTTTGCCCATGACAACCGACAGAATGGTGATGACAAGGTGGTAGCGCGCATGGAGGACGGAACGCTCCGGTATAACTGGGATCTGGTGGACCAGGTGTATGACGTGATCGTAGGCCATGGGATGGCGCCCATTGTAGAGCTGGTCTATCTGCCTAAGGCGATCCGCAAAAGCGAGGAGGAATTTTTCCTGCCGGCAGATTACAGGCTGTACGGTGAGATGGTGCGGGATTTTGCCGCCCATTGTTTGGAGCGTTACGGGCTGGAGGAGACCCGCGGCTGGTATTTTGAAATCTGGAATGAGCCGGACAATGAGGCTGCCTGGTGCCGGGATCCCGCCAGCTTTTTCGCATTGTATGATTATATGGAGCATGCTGTCCACTCAGTGGATGACAGGCTGCGCACAGGCGGGCCGGCAACCATGCAGGGCCAGGAGGGATACAGGATCTTTGAGGGATTCCTGAAACATTGTGCCGGGGAAGTGAATTATTGTACGGGTGGCTACGGCACACGGCTGGACTTTGTCTCCGTACACTGCAAGGGCGGACAGACCACGGACTTTAACCCATCCTCCGCCGTCATGTTCGGCAGCGTGGAGCGGTATTTGGATATTTTGGAGCAGTATCCCCAATTTTGTGATGTGGAATTTTTTAATGATGAGTCGGATATTATCTGGGCAGGAAGCAGGGGAGTGGAGGATGCCAGCTGGTTTGATTTCCGCAACAGCCATTACGCCCCGGGTTTTGTCTGCAAAATGATCTCCCTGTACTGCACCAGGGTGCTGGACCGCGGTGTGAACCTGACCGTGGCTGACAGCGACAATGCTCATCTGCAGTGGGAGCGGTCACTGTTCAGCGGAAACCGTTCACAGTTGACTCCCCTTGGCAGATATCCCTGTACGGATATGATAAAAAAACCCTTTTTTAATGCTTACGTGCTGCTTTCAAAGCTGGGAGACCGCCGCCTACCTGTACAATGTGATGGGCCGGGTTTTAATGAAAAGTTTGGTGTACTGGCTACCCGGCGCGGACCTGTTTTCTCTTACATGCTTTGGAATTTTGAGGATGGCATCTCAGATATGGTTGGGAAGAGAAGCTTCCGTCTGGACATCCAAAACTGCGGAGCTGTTGGAAGCTATTACCTGCTGGAATACAGGATCGATCAGGACCACTCCAACTCCAATACATTATGGCATAAGCTGGGGTGTCCCAAAGAACCCAACCTTAAACAAATACGGCAGTTAAGGGACGCGGACGGTTTAGAGCCAATGGGGGATCCGCAAAAGATCACCGCGGACAGCGGAGAGCTTTCTCTGGAGGTGATTCTGCCCCAGCACGCCGTAGCGCTTTTTCAGCTTACGCCAGTGAGCACAGAGGCTCCTGCCGCTGTAGGATTCGTAAAAGCCCAATGGGAGGAGGGCTGTTGTGGCAGGCAGATATTTCTCACCTGGGAACCCAGCAGAGAATCTGACTTTTTCCATTATAAAGTGCTGCGGTCCGTGGATGGAGGCCATTATGAGACACTTTCTTCTTCCCCTGCCCTTAACACAGCTGTGTATGTGGATATGGAGGTGGAGTCAGGACACCGGTATTCCTACAGGATCCTGGCTGTTAATACCTCCGGCATATGGGGGGAACCCGGCAAAGAGGCTGTGGTCAGGACTGAATGATGACAGAGAGTGAAAGGAGAACGTTTATGGAACGTCCTAATATTGTTTTGATCACAGTGGACCAGATGCGCCGGGATTGTATGGGGATATCCGGCCATCCTGTGGTGGAGACTCCCAACCTGGATATGATGAAGAAGAACGGCTACCAGTTTACCAGAGCCTACTCAGCCGTGCCCTCCTGTATTCCGGCCAGGGCCGCGTTAATGACCGGCACCAGCCAGAGGACCCACAAGCGCGTGGGATATGAGGATGGGGTACCCTGGAATTATCCATGTACCCTGGCGTCTGAATTTGCAAGAGGCGGGTATCATACCCAATGCATTGGAAAGATGCATGTTTATCCTGAACGCAATCTCTGCGGTTTCCACAATGTGGTGCTTCATGACGGCTATCTGGAGTTTGACCGGGATCAGGGGCTGCCTCAGACAGAGAGCCATCAGCAGCATGATGATTACCTTCTTTGGCTGAAGCGCCGGAAAGGGGTGGATGCGGACCTGATGGACTCCGGACTGGAATGCAATTCCTGGATGGCCCGCCCCTTCCCCTACGAGGAGCAGTATCACCCCACCAACTGGTGCATATCGGAGTCCATTGATTTTCTCCGGCGCCGGGATACCACCAAGCCATTTTTTCTCTATACCTCTCTGGTGCGTCCCCATTCCCCCTTGGATCCTCCTGGCTATTACATGGATCTTTACATGCAGCAGGATCTGCCTGAACCCGTGGAAGGGGACTGGGCAGATAAGGAGGATCCTGACAATGAGGCGCTGAATATCAATGCAAAGAAAGGGGTGCTTTCCAAACATACATTAAAGCGTGCCCAGGCCGCCTATTATGGGCATATAACCCACATTGACCAGCAGCTGCGCCGACTGATACAGGCCGTGTCGGAATACGGCCTGCTGGAGGATACAGTATTTGTTTTTCTGTCGGATCACGGAGATATGATGGGAGATCATCACCTTTTCCGCAAAGCCTTACCGTATGAAGGATCCGCGGGAATCCCGCTGCTTGTCTATGACCCGGGTGATCTTTTGGGCGGTAAGCGCAACCGGGCTGTTGACTGCCTGACAGAGATACGTGATGTCATGCCTACCCTTCTGGACATTGCGGGCCTTCCGATCCCGGCTTCGGTGGAGGGAGCCAGCCTTCTGCCTGTTATGAGAGGGAAGAGGTCGCAGGTGCGGGATCACCTTCACGGCGAACACGCCTACGGTGTGGATTCCAGTCATTATATCGTAACGGACAGGGACAAATATATCTGGTATTCCCAGACTGGAAGGGAACAGTATTTTGACTTGAGATCAGATCCCAGGGAACTCTTCGATCTGATTGGAAATACAGAGAGACAGGAGCGGATCCGGTACTTAAGGCAGTGCCTGATCCGGGAATTGTCCCAGCGTCAAGAGGGCTACAGTGACGGACAAAGGCTGCAGGTGGGGAGGGCACCGGTCAATACATTAGAGCGTGTTTGAACATTCATTCCCGTCATCTGCCCTAAGGAATCCCCCAGGCTCTGCCCGGTACCCATTTAGGACAAAGCACGCCCCATTTCGCGGGTTATTGGGGCCAAATTCAGTTAGCGTAGCCCACTACGCCGCCTTCATTTGGCCCCAATCCCACACAAACTGTGACGCACAGATGTCAGAAAGCAATTTTCAAACACACTCTAGACTAACAGATGACAGGAGTAAGGTTATGAGCAGATATATGCTTCCATATGGAGATAAGGGGATGGAAATTGAGGTTCCGGATAAAAACTTTTTATACTATGCAGAGCCGGTGACAAGCAGGGAGATACCGGATCAGGACAGGATCATCACAGAGGCATTTGGCCATCCCATTGGGACCGGGAGGCTGGAAGATATGGTTTGCCCGGAGCAGGAGATCGTGATCCTGCTGGACGATATCACCCGCCCTACCCCAAAGCGCATTCTTTTGCAGGAGGTTCTGCGCCGCCTTGAACATGCAGGCGTACCGGACAGCCGCATTACGCTGATCATGGCCCTGGGGACCCACCGTATCCTTACGGAGGATGAGATTGAAACCCACATTGGCATGGATATCATAAAACGGTTCCGTTTCCTGAATCTGGACTATAAGGACAGTTCCGTTTTCGTTGATCTGGGCAGAAGCAGGAACGGTACACCCATTCAGGTATACCGCCAGGTGGTGGAAGCCGGCTTTAAGATCGCCATTGGGAATATTGTTCCCCATATTGCGGCGGGCTGGGGAGGCGGCTGTAAGATGATCCAGCCGGGAGTCTGCAGCGAAAGGACAACAGAGATCACTCATCTGATGGCATGTACCCTTCAAAATGTATTGGAGTCCTGCGGTACTACGGACAATCTCTGCCGCCGTGAAATGGAGGAGATCACCGCCATGGTGGGTCTGGACTTTATTGTCAACACGGTAATGGATGAGGACAAGCATATCCTGGGATTGTTCTGCGGTCATTTTATTGAAGCGCACCGGGCCGGGGTTTTGCTGGCTGAACAGGTCATGTGCCCGGTGATCCCCCGGCGGGCCGACATTGTCATCGCCTCGGCTGCCCCGGCCGACATAGATTTCTGGCAGGGATGCAAGCCCTACATATTCTCGCACTTTGGCCTTAGGGACAACGGTGTGATCATCTTTGTCATAAGGGGAAAAGAGGGACTTTGCGGCAACGCTCCACAGCATGAGGCAACGCTGCGCAGATATGGGAGTACAGACTTTACGAAGATCAAACAGGAAGTTGATGCAGGCCGGATCACCGACCTTGTGGGCGCAAATGTTCCTCTTTTTATAGCCTCCGTGAGGGAGCGGGCAACGGTGCTCTGTGTTTCAGAGGGGTTTTCAGAGCAGGATATACGGGATATTGGTTTTATTCCCTGCAATACGGTTGAGGCTGCATTGGACCAGGCATTTGGGTATTTGGGGGCGGAGGCTTCCGTGGGCATCATTCCTTTTTGCGGGGAGACACTTGTCCGGTGTGCATGCTCAACAGAGCAGCAGCGGCCTGCTAAACAATGAAAGGAATAAAACAAAAAAACAAGCAGTTATCTGCTTGTTTTCGTATGACCTGACCGGGAATCGAACCCGGGTTTACGCCGTGAGAGGGCATCGTCTTAGCCGCTTGACCATCAGGCCTTATGATATTTGTTTTGCTTGTTTGCTGTACTCATCACCGACAGCTTGTTTATAATACCATATTGTTTTTAGTTTGTCCAGTACTTTTTGAAAAAATTTTATTTCTTTCTGGAATTTTCTGGGAAGTGTATTTGGACCGGCAACAGGGGAGGGATACCTGCTTTGTGCACCTGTTTTTGGACAGCGAAAAGACCAGTCGGGGAACTGGTCTTTTCAGGAGAAGGTATTTCGTTTCTTATGGGGTGTAGCAAAAACTATATAATGTATTGGGGGGGTTTACGCTAATTATAATAGCATATGACGCATAAAAAGTGTGCACAAAGTTTTCCCTGTATGAAAAATTAATCTATGCATTTTCACATGGGAAGGAAAAACTGACGAACCGTGACCGCGGTTTTCGACATTTTATTGTGCTCCTTTGAGTATCAGGGGGTTGTGGTCTGGCACAGCACAATGATCCGGTTGGGAGCTGTCTGCGGCGGAATGCTTTTGGTGGTTGCCGCATAATAGACCATCAGGTAATGGTCTCCGGGAGGGCAAAGGTAAGCCTGGCCGTTCAGGGTGGAGATGATGGTGGACTGGTACAGATTCAGCTGAAGGGAATTGTCAATTGCCGTAAGGCTGCTGTCAAAGTAAGCCAGGGTGATATCCTCCTCAGGTCTCAGTACGGCGATCATGTCTGCCCGGTACTGGGGCGGATAGATCAGGGGAACGGGGCGGGTGGAGTCATAGAAAGCCGCGATGCGCATTCCGGGCATGATACGCATGGTGTCTACCACAAACGTATCCTGGGTCATGATGATGTTGATCTGCTGGCCGTCCACGGTAATGGTGATGAACTGGCTGCAGCAGTCATTGTTGTAATTTGTGATATCGGTTATGACGCCTGTAACAGAAATGAGATTTTCGTAATTCATGGAAAATATCCTTTTTTATTTATCATATGCCGGAAAGGGATAAAAGTTATCCTGAAAAAGGAAAAGATGGGATAAAAGGAGGAGGCCGGTGAAGTTATCTTCACCGGCCGAGTATTATGAAAAAAAGTTTTATTAGCATTAACTCTTTACAATATTTAGTATATTGGAAAAATATGAGTAAAGTTTTATCATTCTGTAACAAATTTATGAACAGAATGTGAGAAGTTTGTGAATGAACGCGAAGGGTGAGTTGCGAATGGACGTTAAGAGCGTGAGGGTGAGCGTGGGGGAGCGCATGAGAGGGTGGCAGGAACCTTTGATCCATGATATTATAATGTATATAATGTAATAAATATAATGCAATAAAAGAATCCGCAGGAACATAAGTCTCTAAGCCTCGGAATAGCATTAGGAGGAAAAGGAGCCATGGAGCTTGGCCTTACAATACCACTGCAAACATACCTTAAGATAAAACAGCTGGAGGACAGGACACAGAAGGACTTGTTTTTCTGCTGGGAACTGCACCGTATCCAGCTTCAAAGCAGGGATACCCTTGTAGCGGTAAATTCCAGCAACCGCCTGGCCGTGGTGATGAGCGGCATGGACGGGGCGGCCTGGAGGGATTTTCCCTTAGTATTTACCCAGGGGCTGCGGCAGGTCCTGGGAGCGGAGGGATACAGATCCTGTCAGATAGAAGCATACCTCTCGCAGGCAGGCCCGTTAAAACTTACCAGGACCCATGGACGCCGTTCCGTGGCTGGGCTGAACAGGATGGATGACTGCCTTTGGAGTGTTCCGGTGCTGGTGGATGAAACCCGGCTTTTTCAGCAGGTGCACTGTATGGAAGCAAACAGGCAGAGATGCAGGATGGCAGGGCATGAGGGATATCAGGAGCCTTCCTATTGCTGGGAAATAGATATGGATGCCCGCCAATTGTTACATATTTGTTAATTATACCAATTCTACCTTGTAAATAGTAATGTTTGTGGTAGACTTGAAATATAAGTTAAATACAACAGAGAAAGGGGTAACACTATGAAATTTTATGTTTGCAGCCATTGCGGCAATATAATCGCATTTGTAAAGAGCAGCGGGGTCCCGGTTGTTTGCTGCGGTGAAAAGATGCAGGAACTGGAGCCCAATACCACGGATGCAGCGGTTGAAAAGCATGTCCCGGTTGTCCAGGTGGATGGTCAGAAGGTAACGGTCACCGTTGGTTCCACGGAGCACCCCATGCTTCCCGAGCATTACATAGAGTGGATTGCTCTTGCGACCAAGCAGGGCAATCAGAGAAAGGAACTGAAGCCAGGCCAGAAGCCTCAGGCAGAGTTTATGGTCTGTCCGGATGATGAGGTGGAGGCTGTGTATGCCTACTGTAATCTCCACGGACTGTGGAAGGCGTAGGATTTCCTTCCCGGTGATACGGGAAAACATCTGGATTGAGATGAATTGAGAAAAGGCGGCATATTCCGGATTGATACCAGTCCGGGGCATGGCCGCCTTTTGCGGTGTTCTCAGTCCGGGACAAACCTGTTCTGTCCCGCATATTATAGTACCATAGAAAGACGAGGTGATTATAATATGAAGATATGCTTAGATGCAGGCCACTATGGCAAATACAATCAGAGCCCGGCAGACAAGCGTTATTATGAGTCGGAAATGGTATGGAAGCTTCATCTCCTTCAAAAGAAGTATCTGGAAGCCTATGGCATAGAGGTGATCACAACCAGGGAGGAAAGGGATACGGACAGAGGGCTCTATGAGAGGGGGGCTGCCTCCAGGGGATGTGACCTGTTCTTGTCAGACCATTCTAATGCAGTGGGGGACAAGGTGAACAATTCAGTGGACTATCCTGCTGCCTACTGCGCGATCAACGGAAGTGCAGATGGGATCGGCATGGCCCTGGCCCAGTGTGTGGAAACCGTTCTGAACACGGACCAGCCGGCCCGTATCGAACACCGCAGAGGGCAGAACGGGGATTATTACGGCGTGCTCAGGGGAGCCACTGCGGTGGGGACCCCGGGCCTGATCCTGGAGAATTCCTTTCATACAAATGAGGAGATCGTCAGATGGCTGCTGAATGATGCCAATCTGGAACGACTTGCCAGTGCACAGGCAGATACCATTGCCCTGTATTACGGCATCACGGATCCCCTTAATAAGTCCGGATGGGTGGAGGAGAACGGAGGATGGAGATTCTACCTGGGCGATACAGGCAGGTATGTGGCAAATGACTGGTATAAGGACGGCGACAACTGGTACTGGTTTGACGGTGCGGGAATGATGATACACAATGACTGGAAAACCGGCTCTGACGGGAAATGGTACTATCTCCAGGAAACAGGGGCCATGGCCAGGGACCAGTGGGTGATCTGGAAGAATGAACTTTACCGCCTGAAGGATGACGGCAGCATGTTTGAGGGCTGCGTATGCCTTGAGACAGATGAGAAGGGAGCTATGAGGTTTCCTTTGATGGGCAGGAGATCGGATCCTGAGAAAATAGACTAGAAGTATTGTCCGGCGGTGGGAGAAGGAGTATAATAAAAGACACAGGGGGGCATTTATAGAATGTGCAAGCGGGATGCCCTATAAGAGGGGGTGCAGCATGGATCTAAGATGTTTCTCACAGCCGGACGAAAAGATTAAGCTGACATTTTATCCATGCAGTTCTGACATGGGACCGGGAGATCATTGTGATACCTGTATGGATACGCTGACCGTATTTAAGACAGATTATACCCAATTGCTTCTTCCGTATCTGAAGTCGGTCCTGCCGGAGTTTGATGTGTGCTGGGATAACAGGCTTGGCAGAGAGCAGTGGAATCATGTGATCCAGGCCATGGAGCAGGATATGGGGAAGATACAGTTTGATGATACGGTCTTTGACTTCTATACCAGATTTGCAGGCTGGATCACCGCGGCTTTGGAACTGGCGGAGGGCATTGCGGTGGAGGGGAATTTGTGAGAATAGACCTGTCCACATGGTTTCCCCAAGATATACACAGAGTTATCCACATTATCCACCGGGAATACAAGATGTTTCACCATATATTATGTGTTTATCTATATCTGGTGGTGGCTCGATTGTGGATAACTTAGAAGTTTCAAGTATGTCCTGGCCGAATGGTGCCATACACATGCTATGCCTAAGATGAGATGATAAAAACCGCCCCATACACATATCTGTTGGTATGGGGCGGTTTTTTATTTGTTATGGATGCTGCTCCACTGCCTGAAAGGCTTCCTCCAGGTCTTCCAGAATATCATCAATGTGTTCCGTACCAATGGAGAGGCGAATGGTTCCCGGGCGGATACCCTGTTCCAGCAGTTCCTCCTCGTTTAACTGGGAG
Source organism: Clostridium sp. FS41 (assembly GCF_000954015.1). Classification (NCBI taxonomy): domain Bacteria; kingdom Bacillati; phylum Bacillota; class Clostridia; order Eubacteriales; family Clostridiaceae; genus Clostridium; species Clostridium sp. FS41. Next base: position 32,695 of record NZ_JYHN01000092.1, on the reverse strand, counting down.
TGGGTGGTGGATGCAGGATGGATGACAAGGGATTTCACATCCGCGACATTGGCCAGAAGGGAGAAAAGCTCCAGGTTATCAATAAACTCTCTGGCTTTTTGGGCGCCGCCTCTGATTTCAAATGTGAAAATAGAGCCGCCGCCATTGGGGAAATATTTTTTATACAGCGCCTGCTGGACCGGGTCATTGCTGACTGCAGGATGGTGGACGGCCTCCACCTGAGGATGGGAATTCAGGTAGTCCACGACTTTCAGCGCATTTACCACATGGCGCTCCACGCGCAGGGACAGAGATTCCAGCCCCTGCAGGAACAGGAACCCGTGGAAGGGGGACAGGGTGGCGCCCGTATCCCTTAAAAGGATGGCTCTGATCCTGGTTACAAATGCAGCAGCTCCCACGTCCTGGGCAAAGCGGATTCCGTGGTAGCTTGCATTGGCATCCGTAAGTCCCGGAAATTTGCCGGAGCCGACCCAGTCAAATTTCCCCCCGTCCACGATCACTCCGCCCACAGTGGTCCCGTGGCCGCCGATGAATTTGGTAGCGGAGTGGACAACGATATCCGCGCCGTATTCAATGGGACGCACAAGGTAAGGAGTGGCAAAGGTATTATCAATAACAAGGGGGATCTGATGGCGGTGGGCAATGTCAGCGATTGCCTCTATATCTGCAATATCCGAGTTGGGATTGCCCAGGGTCTCTATAAACACGGCCTTAGTGTTATCCCTTATGGCAAGTTCCAGCCCTTTTAAGTCAGCCGGGTCCACAAAGGTGGTGCCGACCCCGTATTCAGGAAAGGTGTGGGCCAGGTAATTATATGTACCCCCATAGATATGGCTGGATGCCACAAGATGGTCCCCGGCCCTTGTCAGGTTCTGGAAGGTGTAAGCCAGGGCTGCCGCGCCTGAGGCGGTTGCCAGAGCCGCCACGCCGCCTTCCAGGGCTGCCATTCTTGCCTCGAACACATCCAGGGTGGGATTGGTCAGCCTGCTGTAGATATTGCCTGCATCGCTGAGGTTAAAACGGGCTGCCCCATGATCACAGTTGTCAAACACATAGGATGATGTCTGGTAAATCGGTACGGCCCTTGCTCCTGTGGCGGGATCCGGCGTTTCCTGTCCTGCATGAAGCTGTGTTGTCTCAAATCTGAACTGTCTGTTTTCTCTCTTGCGTTTCTCTCCCATTTGATGTCCTCCATTCCATTCCTACTATTTCTGTAGGTTTAGTTGATAATAGCACGGTCTTTTTTTCCTGTCAAGACTTTGTTTCACTGCTTTGGTAAATTTTTATATTGTTCCCATCACAGCCCGGCTGACGGCGGAAGCAGGAAAAACGCGGGGAAGGCAGTGATCCTGTTTTTGGACAAAATAAAATGACCAGTCGGGGAACTGGTCATTTTAGGAGAAGGTATTTCGTTTCTTATGGGGTGTAGCAAAACTATATAATGTATTGGGGGGGTTTACATTAATTATAATAGCACAGGATGTAATAAAAGTCTGCACAAACATAAGGAAAGACAAGAGGCCTTTTTGTCTATTTTACACGCGTGATCTGGATGAACATGGAAATAGTATGGAAGTTTCATACTATAAACAGGGGAAACAGAGGATGTTTGCATATTATACAGATTGTTGCAGGTTGTCACAGGAATGTTCCGACCGGCATATGATAGCTTAGAGCATGTCTTAGTAATCTTAGTGAATGAGCAATGGCTTCCAACCTCAAAGAGGCGGGAGGCTTGATCGGAGGGAAAGATTCAAGGACGCCTAAGCGTCCTTGTGCGAGGCGCAGGTCATGCTATGCATGACATACTACATTGATGCGCCTCTGCAATCCGCCGGAGGCTTCATCTTGGAGGGAGATTGAGACTCCCGCCATATGAATGAGCAATGGCTTCCAACCTCAAAGAGGCGGGAGGCTTGATCGGAGGGAAAGATGAAATGTTTAAAAACAGGGTGGAAATGTGTGTGCAGGGATTTTCACAGGATTCATCTGGTGGACCGCTGCCTGATCGTTTTTATGGCCCTTCTGTTAATACAGTCAGCTTACAGCCTGGTCACCCGCAGCGGAGGGATCGGGCAGTCAAATGAAATTGATGTCATAGTGCGCACTTCGGCGGCCAGCATTTTCGGATATTTTCTCAGCGCCAATTTTATCAGGCGGGATCCTGAAAGGCCGGAGTTTAATGGGGAGTCCCTGGACCAGGAAGGGCCGGAATCAAACGGGCCGGAATCAAACGGACCGGATACGGTTAGCGGAAGGCTCCAGATTCTGATCGCAACAGTGATCGGAGTGTTTTGTTTAGTGACACTGATCTTGATGAGGGATTTGGGAGGAGGGTCAGACGCCGGATGGTCCGCAACCGCTGCGGCTACTATTATCCAGTTTCGGGATTTTGTGTCCGGGTGCGTGGGCTTTTTGATCGGCTGTCCCACATCCGGGAAACAATAGAGGGAATTAAGGAGTATTTGTGATGGCTCACCGCTTAAAGAGGCGGGAGCATTGATCGGAGGGAAAGATGAAGGACATTATATTGTGCCATCCCCGTCTGCAGGCGATGGCAGGAAGGCTGATAGAAGAGTGCGGCAGGCAGGGGCTGCAGATCAAGATAGGAGAGACGCTTCGCACCGTGGAGGAACAGGATGCTTTGTATGCCCAGGGCAGGACCAGACCGGGAAATATCGTGACCAATGCTCCCGGCAGCAGCTACAGCTCCTATCATCAGTGGGGGACGGCCTTTGATATTTACCGTAATGACGGGACAGGGGCCTACAATGACGCCGGCAGTTTTTTCAGCAAAGTGGGAGCCATAGGAGTATCCCTGGGGCTGGAGTGGGGCGGGAACTGGAAATCCATTGTGGACAAACCGCATTTTCAGCTGCCTGACTGGGGCAGCAGTACGGTTGGGATTAAAAAGCTTTACAAAAATCCGGAAGCGTTTATGAAGACATGGGCGGATAAAGAACGGTATGGGTGGATCAAAGACAGCAACGGCTGGTGGTACCGCAGAGCAGATGGGACTTACCCGGCTAACAAGTGGTGTGTCATTAACCACCACTGGTACCTGTTTAATAAGGATGGTTATATGTGCACCAGCTGGCACCGCTGGGACGGCAGGGTATGCAATCCGGAGGATGGCTCCGGGGACTGGTATTATTTTGACCCGACCCAGGACGGTGCCCAGGAGGGCGCCTGCTGGCACAGCAGGGAAAACGGGGCGCAGGAGATCTGGTATATAGATAAAACAGATGATATTTAGCAAGAACATGGTCCGGATTCCATCCGGTCAATGGTCCTAAGGCTTCCATCATGTTTTGACTGGTGAACCTTAGGACCTGCCACGTTATTCCTTTGCACATCCATCCTAAGGCCGGGTCCTCGTATTTAAAAGCTGTCCGTATACTTTTGCTTAAATGTAATGGGAGTCATTCCTTTTAGCTTTAAGAAGTTTCGCGTAAAAGTTTTTGGATTGTTATATCCCACCTCGTAGGCGGCCTCCAGCACTGTTTTGGCTGGGATCAGGAGCAATTCGCTGGCTTTGTTGACCCGGACCTGATTTAAGAATTCAGTAAAATTCTGCTCCACCTGGTAGATCAGCAGCTCGTTCATCTGAGGCACCGACAGGCCGAACTGATGGGCGATATCCTTGGCATTCAGATCGTCCGCATAATTCCGGTAAATATAGTTGATCACCGAATACACAGTGCGTGTTTCTTCAATCCGCAGGATATTCTGTACCTTTTGGTAAACCTTTCTGTAATCACTGATCTTTGAGCCTATACGGGCTGCAAATACTTTGGATATGTGCGATTCGTCTACATAACCAAGAAATTCTGACATCTCCTTTAACGTAAAATCCGTATACATAATAAAATTAATGGTTTTCCCGATTCGTATCTCATTGAGCAGATCAAAAAAGGAAAGTCCTGTGTTGCTGGTAAGGTAGGAACTGATGGTGGACGGGCTGCAGTTAAAAAGGGAAGACAATTTTTCCAGGGTCAGTTTTTCACTGCAGTGCAGATAGATATACCGCAGGATTTCCGTATAATCTGTGAGAATCTCATCAGGCTCGGTTTTCTGTTTCTGGGACAGGCGGATGTAATGGATCATCATTTGGACCAGGATACTGATCAGGTTTACATTGTGGAAGGAGTTCTGCGAGGAGCCGAGACAGAGTGAATCCGTGTTAAGCTCCCCGGAGAGGGCGTCCAACAGGTATTCGATCGTGTCATCCCTGGCGCTGAGGGAGACAACGGGGTGGTCCTCCATGGCGGTGAGGAAGGATTCCGTCTGGCCGTCCTCATTGCTGAATATCTTCACCGCCCGTGTAACGGCGTCATAGTTATAGGTGATCAGCTTGTATTGTAAAGGTTCATCAATCTGGACTACATCACTTATCTGCCATGGCAGTACAGAGACAAGGGTGTTGGGGCAAAGGGGATATGACTGGTTTTGTATCAGCAGTTTACCTGAACCGGAAGTGATGAGCCAGAAACGGGCATCCTGGTGGATCAGTGGAATGGGCTGTATGGTTGTATTATTAATCTCATAGCTGCAAAGCTTTCCGTTGAGCTGTGACCGAGCGGCTGGCTGCTTGATGGTTCTGGGTTTCATGAAATGCTCCTCCTTCGTGTAATGGCGGTGTTGAAAAAACATCTGACGCAAGGGTGACCCCGGCGGACATTTTTGACAACTTTTTTTGTATTTTACAGACCGCGGTCTGCATAAAAGTGTATAAACAATACACGCAATGAATATATATACATCCCCCTCACCGTTAAAAATGCATAACAATTACATGTTTTTAACAGGTAAATTGAATAATATTAACACTACAGACTGAAATACAGGATTTTTATATAGTAATGTCCAGATAAAATCTGTTTTTTTTATTAAAATAATACTATCAAAATATCTAATTTGCAAGGAGAAAAATATGGAGACAAGGGTCATTGAACAAACTATGTATAATTATTTCAAGTTAGTGGGAAAAACAGCCATTGTCACTGGCGCTGGAAACGGCATTGGGAGAGGGATCGCAAAGGTTTTGGCCGGACTTGGGGTAAATGTGGTTGCATGTGATATTGAAAAAGAAAATGTGGAAGATGTTGTGGAGGAGATCACATCCCAGGGGCTTTTTGCAGTGGCTGTTTACTGTGATGTAAGAAAATATGAGGACATACAGAACGTGATCCGGACAGCTGTAGATACATACGGAACCGTGGATATCCTTGTAAATGACGCAGCCGGCTGCGGCGGAGGCGTGACCATTGACGATATTACGGAGGAGGAGTGGATGCGCCTGATCGAACTGAACCTGAACAGTGTTTACCGCTTCACCATGTCCGTCCTGCCATTGATGAGGGCGAAAAAAAGCGGAAAGATCGTAAATATCAGTTCAGGGGCAGGAATTGTAGGAGACTTTTCAGATCCCCATTATGCCGCGGCAAAGGGGGGAGTGATCGCATTTTCCAAGGAGATCGCCCATGAAGTTGCCAAGGACCATATTAATGTGAACTGCGTTGCACCCGGGTTGGTGGATACAAGGATGGCCAGGATCAGGCCATGGGAAGATGAGATCGCCGACACCCTTTGGCACAGGGTGGGACAGCCCGAGGACATAGCCTACGCTGTGGCATATATGGCATCGGCTGCCAGCGATTATTGTACCGGACAGGTACTTTCGCCCAACGGCGGCGCCTGGATGCAGTAAGCGGTCCGTTGACCGGGCAGGCGGAATATGACGGTAGACTATCTGTTTTACAATATGATCGTGCTGACCATGGCGGATCCGGCCGGATGCGGTATCATACCCAATGGCGCCGTGGCGGTAAAAGGGGACAGGATTGCCGGTGTTGGTGAGAACGGGGAACTGATAAAGCATTACTCAGCCCACCGGTATATAGACGGGCGGGGAAAACTTCTGATGCCGGGGCTGGTGGATGCACATATGCACACGGGTGTCAGCATTTATAAAGGATTTGCCCAGGATACGAAAAACTGGATGAGCGATTGCGTTTTTCCGCTAAAGGGGGCCCTTTCAGCAGAATCCAGAAGGGCCGGTTCCATGGTCATGATAGCGGAGGCCATCAAGGCTGGCACCACAACAATGGTTGACAGCAATGAGGACATGCTTTTATTTGCGGATAACCATGTGCAGGCCGGAGTCAGGGCCCAATTGTCCCATACGGTCCATGGGCTGCCTCTTGGCCGGGCTGTGATTGGGGATGATGAGCTATATCCTCTGGAAGATGATTTAGAGCAGGAATCTCTAAAAAACTGCAGAACGCTGATCACAGAGTACCATGACAGCCATAATGGCCGCATTACCTGCGGATTATGTCCTCTGGGACTGGACCGTGTATCAAGGGAAACCCTACAGATTATGAAGGAAATGTCCGACAGGGAAGGGTTTCCCATTCATCTCCATCTGGCCTGCGGGGAGAGGGAGGTAAAGCAGATGCAGATGCGGTATGGAAAAAGGAGCATTTCCTTCCTCCATGAGCTGGGGCTGGTCAACCGCAGGCTGATCGCTGTTCACCTGTCAGTGGCGAGTGAAGATGAGATCCGGTTTCTGGCCGGACAGGGGGCAGGGATGGTGCTGTGTTCAGGAAGTGAGGCCATTGTGGACGGGAATGTTCCTCCTGCCTTTGAATTCAGCAGGTACAGCCCCCGCCTTGCCATTGGTTCAGACCAGACCTCAGGTGGTAATTCTTCCAATCTTTTTTATGAGATGAAGATCGGAGCCCTGCTCAATAAGTGCAGGTTTAAAGATCCCTCCCTGTTCCAGGCATGGAAGATGCTGAGGCTGGCTACCATAGACGGGGCAAGGGCAATGGGTATGGGCCATGTCATAGGATCCCTGGAGCCGGGAAAAAAGGCGGATATGATCATGTTGGATCTGGAAGTGCCCCAGATGACACCCCTTGTCTGGGATCCGGTGTCCAACCTGATTCCCAACCTGGTATATGCTGCCAACGGCAGCGAGGTACAGCTGTCCATGGTTGACGGAAGGATTATAATGGAGGACAGAATACTGTTAAGTATCGATGAAAAGAAGATTATACGGGAAGCGCAGCAGGAGGGAAGAAAACTCCTTGAACGGGCAGGTCATAAGCTTCTTGAGAAGAACAGCATGATACAAAAGCTGAAAAAGGAAAATAAATTGTAAGATGAGCAGAGAAAGGGCGGGGACAATATGAAAAAATTACTGAGTATTGGTTTGGCAGTCACAATGGCGGTTTCCCTTACCGCGTGCGGCGGGGAGAAAAAGGCAGCGTCCGGGGGCGCTGATGGGGAGACTATCCGTATCGGTGTGGTGTGTCCTCTCACAGGTGAGTCTTCATTATTTGGGGATGTTCTGTCACAGACCGTGCAGCTGCTGGCAAAACAAAAGAATGAGGCAGGCGGCCTGCTGGGCAAGCAGATTGAGATCATGGTCTATGATAACCGTGATGACGCGGTGGAGACCACCAATGCAGCGAGAAAGGCTATCCTTAACGATAAGGTGGTTGCTTTTATCGGAACGGATTCCTCCGCCACCACACTGGCGCTTGGGGAAGTGGCGGCTGAAAATGAGATTCCCTTTATTACCAGTATTGCCACAAACTCCAAGGTTACCACAACAGATGACGGGGAGGTGCGTCCATGGGCATTCAGGGCCTGTCTGTCCGATCCGCAGAGCGGTGCCATACTTGGGCAGTATGCGGTGAATGAATGCGGTTTTAAAAAGATTGCGGTCATCTATGAGATCGGAAGCGATTTTTCCATTGGAGTTACCAATGAATTTACCCAGACCGTGGAGAACACAGGCGGTGAGATCGTGACAAAGGAAGCGTATAACACAGGGGATGTGGATTACCGCGCCGTACTGACAAAGATCAAGAATTCAGGGGATTTTGACGCCCTGTATATTGCGGCGGGATATTATAAACAGATCGGTCTGATCGCCAACCAGGCAAGGGAGCTTGGGATCGAGCAGCCGTTCCTGACAACAGAGGGCGCCATGTCCAGCGATCTGTTTAACATTGCGTCCGATTCCGTGGAGGGCATGATCTATAACGTGGCAGTGGACACTGCATCTGATCATGTACATGGGCTGCTGGAAGATTTCCAGGCGGAATGGGGATATGATCCGAGCCTGAATGTAGGACCGGACTGTTATCTGGCATATGATGCGTTCCAGCTCCTTACCGGTGCGATCGAGAAGGCAGGGGAAGCTGATCCAGCCAAGATCAGGGACAGCCTGGAGAACACAACGGAGCTTCAGGGATTGACCAGCTCCATCACATTTGATCCCAAGACCCATCTGGTATACCGCGAGGTTCCCATTTACCAGATTAAAGACGGCGGATTTACCAAGCTTGGCCTTTTCTCACCGGCTATCCAGTGACAGGATCCCCATAACACCATGGCGCATGGCCCGTAGGCCGTGCGCCGTTTAGAAGGAGGTAACTTCCTTGTTTATACAGCAATTAGCCAATGGACTGTCAGTGGGAAGCGTATACGCGCTGATGGCAGTCGGATATGCCCTGATTTACAGCCTGCTGAACTTTACAAACTTTGCCCATAGCATAACGGTTACGATTGGCGCATTTACCACATTCTTTTTTCTTACATATGCCATGCAGGATCTGCTGGCAGGAATTATCGCAGGAATCATAGCGGCAGCGCTTCTGGCAGCGGTGATTGAATTTGTCGCATACCGCCCTTTGCTTAAACGAAACGCAAGAAGGGTCTATCTGATGATCATCGGACTTGGGATCTCTGTGATGGGAGATAACCTGATCATCATTGCATTTTCTGGCAGGTTCAGAATATTTCCGGTGAATTTTCCCTCTGAAAGCATAAAGATCATGGGGGCCAATGTGGGTCTGGTGGACATGCTGATTTTTCTTGTAAGCATGATCTCACTTCTGGTAGTGGAATTGATCATACGCAAAACAAAGCTGGGGCTGGCCATAAGAAGCGCGGCCTTCAGCCTGGAGGCCACCTCTCTCATGGGAGTTGACACATTTAAGCTGATCCTCTCCATTTTTCTCATTGCAGGGAGCCTGGCCGGTGTTGCCGGTACCCTTTTGGGGGCCAAATATACGGCCTATCCTTCCCTGGGCACTTTTTATACAAACAAGGCCTTTATATGTGCGGTGTTCGGAGGACTGGGCAGCCTGCCGGGAGCAGTTGTGGGAGCGCTGGTGCTGGGGGTTTCGGAGGCAATGATATCCGCCTATGTGTCCACCTCGCTGAGAGACTTGTTTGCGTATTTTCTGCTAATAGTGATTTTGCTGATCCGTCCATCCGGGCTGATGGGCAAGTCCAGCGAAGATAAAGCATAAAGGAGGCGGAAAAGTGGAGTATTGGTTAGGTGTTGCGACATTAGTCGGTATCTATATGATCGCTGTTTTGGGCGTGTCAATTCTTTGCGGCTTCACGGGAATGTTTTCCATGGGACATGCCGGTTTTATGGCCATCGGGGCATATACTTCCGCCCTCCTGACAAAAAACTTTGACATGCCGGTTTTTCTGGGAGTGATCGCAGGCATGGTGACATCCTCTGTTATAGGAGCCATTATCAGTTATCCAACGCTGAAGCTTCGCGATGATTATTTTATCATAGTGACTCTTGGGATCGGCGAAGCGATCAAGCTGATCATCCAGAATGCGGCTTCCATAACAGGAGGGGCAAGAGGGCTGGCGGACATACCCAAGGGTTCTAATTTTGTAAATGTCTGGATCATAGTGGTGATCACAGTTATTGTTTTAAAATCATTTATCAATTCCCGCCACGGCAGGAACTGTGTTGCGGTCCGGGAGGAGGAGCTGGCCGCCCAGTCCGTGGGGATCAATGTATTCCAGTATAAGATGGAAGCCATGGTGATCAGCTGCGCGCTGTGCGGCTGTGCGGGAGCGCTTTTGGGGCATTACATGCATTATCTTCAGCCCAACATGTTTACAATGGTCAAGTCGGACGAGCTGGTGATCATGGTGATCCTGGGCGGAAGGGGAAGCCTTACCGGTACGATCCTGGCAGGTCTTCTGATGCTTCCGCTGCCGGAACTGCTGCGGTTTGGCTCTGCTGAGCAGTGGCGTATGGTGCTGTACGGATTCCTTGTGGTGATCGTGATCCTGTTCCGCCCGGCCGGCATCATGGGCACACGCGAACTGACCATGAATGATCTTAAATCGCTTGTTGGCTGGGTGAAAGGAAAATTCAGCAAAAACAGCCTGAAAATTTCAAGAAAGGAATAGGATCTATGGAGAATTGTGAGTATGCCTTGGAAATCCGGGATGTGAGCAAACGGTTTGGCGGAATCGTGGCAACCGACCATGTGAATATAAAGGTGAGGCAGGGACAGATCTTTGGTATCATCGGCCCCAACGGAGCCGGGAAGACCACTCTGTTTAATATGATCACAGGCGTTTACAAACCCACGGAAGGAGATGTAATGCTGTACGGCAGATCCATTGCCGGGAAGCTTCCCTATGAGATCGCCCGCAGCGGCATAGCCAGGACCTTTCAGAATATCCGCCTGTTTGGGGATCTAAGTGTGTATGAAAATGTACATATCGCTTATCAGAAAAACATGACCTATAATTTTTGGGAAGGCATTATAAAAAACAGGAAATACAAAGAGGAAGAAAGGATCTGCGCAAACCGGTGCGAGGAGACGTTAAAGGATATGGGGCTTTGGGAGATACGCGGCCATCTTGCAAGTAATCTGCCCTATGGTATGCAGAGAAGGCTGGAGATCGTGCGCGCCCTGGCCACATCGCCCAGGATCCTTTTGTTGGATGAGCCGGCGGCAGGTATGAATGAGGATGAATCAGCAGTACTTGCAGGCATCATCAGGGAGATAACCAGAAAAAATAAGGAGATCACCATACTGGTGATCGATCACCATATGGATGTGATCATGAGCGTATGTGATGAGATGACGGTTATCAATTTCGGCAGACAGCTGGCTACCGGGGGACCAGAGGAAATACAGGGTAACCAGGAAGTGATCGATGCGTACTTGGGAGTAGGTGACTAATATGTTGAAAATAGATAATCTCACATTCAGCTATGGAAAGATCCAGGCATTAAAGGGCGTCAGCTTTGAGGTGAAACAGGGAGAGATACTCTCCATTGTAGGGGCAAACGGCGCGGGCAAGTCAACGCTGCTAAAATGCATTGCCGGACTGCTGAAACCACAGGGCGGGCAGATTTCATATAACAGCGAACCCCTCCCAAGGTCTGCCAGCGCGGTTGTGGCAAAGGGAATTGCCCTGGTTCCGGAGGGAAGGTGGATCTTCCCCAACCTGACCGTGGAGGAAAACCTTCTCATGGGTGGATACCTGGTTAAAAACAGGAAAGAGGGACTGGAAAAGGCATACAGTATGTTTGGCAGGTTAAAGGAGCGGCACACACAGCGGGCCGGCACCATGTCAGGCGGGGAGCAGCAGATGCTGGCCATTGCCAGAGGACTTATGTCTAATCCTAAAGTACTTGTGTTAGATGAGCCGTCTTTGGGGCTGGCGCCCCTTATTGTAAATGAAGTGATTGAATATATTGATGAGATCAATAAGCAGGGGGTAACCATACTGCTGGTTGAGCAGAATGCCCGGAAAGCGTTAAAAATCGCCCATCATGCCTGTGTAATGGAACAGGGAAAAATCGTGCGTTATGGAACCGGAGATGAGATCGCCCGTGACGAGAGCGTGGTTGCGGCATATCTTGGCAGAAAAAAATAACAAAAAAGCGAGGGAATATAATGAAGGACTACTTAAAGATAGCGGGAAAGACAGCAATCGTGACTGGATCAGGCCGAGGCATAGGCCGCGGGGTGGCGGCAGGGCTGGCCTCCTATGGCGCAAAGGTTATGGTGGCGGATATCAATGACGAAAATGGCGTAAAGGTCAGGGATGAGATCATAGCAGAGGGAGGGGTTGCCGATTACTGCCACTGTGATGTGTGTAAGATCGGGGACATCAGGAATCTGGTGGCAAAGACTGCGGAGAAATTCGGCACCATTGATATTCTGGTCAATAATGCCGGAGGAGGAGAGCCGCCCTGTGATTTCTTTACCATCACAGATGAGCGCTGGGATCATTATATCAGATTTAACCTGTACAGCGCATTTTATATGATCAGGGAAGTGTTCCCCTATATGAAGGAACAAAAAAAGGGGAAAATTGTAAATATTAGCTCCGGCTATGCGATCGGAGGGGGAGATTTCTGCGCACACTATGCTTCCGCAAAGGCCGGTGTCATTGGCCTTACCACCTCCATTGCCAAAGAGGGAGCCCCTTACGGAATCAATGTAAATGTGATCCCTGTGCCCACAACAGATACGCCGGGGCTCAGGGAGGCTGATTTTGAGCTGGTAGGGGATGAGATTCCCCTGATTCCACTGGGACGGATCGCAGTGCCTGAGGATATTGCCAATACGGTGCTGTTCTTGGTATCTGAATCCGCGGACTACGTGACAGGGCAGATTGTGGCTCCCAACGGAGGCAGGAGGATGCTGATATGATTTGGCCCAATGGTGCAAAATGTGCGTTTAATCTGGGCTTTGACCTGGATGGGGAAACCATCTGGCGCAACAAGGCCAGAAGGCTGCCGGGGGGCGCTGCATTTATCAAAGGGCCATCCATCGGGGCATATGGTCCTAATAAGGGAGCGGCCAGGATTTTGGAGATCCTGGAGGAGTTTCATTTGAAGGCCACCTGGTTCATTCCAGCGGTGATGATCGAGGAACACCCGGGGATTGTGGGGCAGATACTGGACAGGGACCATGAGATATCGCATCACGGTCTGGACCACACGGGCAGATATGGGGACACGTTAACAGAACAGCAGGATACCATTGGAAGATGCCAGGACATTTTCCTGAAATATACCGGACGCAGGGCCTTTGGCATAAGACCTACCGGGACTCTGCTGCCGGAGACGGAAAAATGGCTTTACAATGGCGGCGGTTTTTTATATTCAAGTGCGGGAACCAGCGGAGAGGGCAGAGGATACTATTACGTTGATGGGGAGAAAACCGGTGGGATCAATGTGCCATGCCGGGATGAACAAATGGATGATTACGTGCAGACCGTGCTGCATTCCTATCCCGCAGTGCTGGAGGGGATGCCCAGGATCGCTTCCTATGACGTGGTTTATTCCAACTGGATCAGGGAAATAGAGGGCATGGTCAGATTCGGGACCACAGGTTCCTCCGCCTTTCATCCACAGATTGCCGGAACGCCGGGGAGGGCGGTCATGTTGGAACGGTTCTGCAGTTATTTGGCGGACAACCGGGATGTGTGGTGCGCCCCCTGCCTGGACATAGCAAAGTATCATAAAACAGCATTGGAGGTTGAACATCATGAGTGATCATACGAAGATCTGGCCTGAGGGCAAAAGCTGTGGGGTGATGGTCAGCGTGAACCTGGATGCGGAATTTTATGGAAGGATCTTTTATCCGGACGTGGATGTGGATGACGGGGACATCATGCGTCTGGGAAAAACAGGAATGGAATACGGACTTCCAAGGCTGCTGGATACATTGGAGCGTTTTGGTGTCAAGGCCACCTTTTTTATACCCGGAGCCGTTGGGGAGCGTTACCCGGAACAGGTAAAGGAGATTGCCCGCAGAGGGCATGAGATTGGGTGTCATGGGGACCAGCATGAAATCCTGGGATGCCTTTCACGTGCCCAACAGGGCACGGTGCTGCAAAGGGCCGGAAAAAAGCTGGAAGCTTTGACAGGGAAACAGATCAAGGGATTCCGGATGCCTGAGGGGGAGATGAATGAGGATACCCTGATGGTTCTTAAGGAGTTGGGATACGAATACAGCAGTTCCCTTTCAGACAATGATATTCCTTATATCCACGGCTGCACCGGATTGGTTGAACTTCCCATTCACTGGGAGCTGTTTGACCTTCCCTATTTTACATTTGCATTTGATCCCCCCATTCCCCCCGGACAGGCCCGCTCCGCATCCATGGATGAGGTACTGAAAAACTGGATCTATGAGTGGGAAGGCGCCAGGCGCTGGGGAACGCTTATGAATATACAGCTGGATCCCCAGACGATCGGTGAACAGGGCCGTATTTTTATACTGGAGGAGCTTTTGAGCAGGATACAGAAGGAACCGGGAGCGTGGATCGCAACCGGGGAAATGATCGCATCCCACATGAGAACGATATGAGAAATGGAGGCTTTTATGTCTGAAGCAGCATTAAATGCAATGGCACAGCAGTATCTGGACCTTACACTGTGCAAAAGCAGATATGATGATATTGATATACAATGGTACACGGAAGGCCCCTTCTGGCGCAGGACCAGCATGCGGTTTTCCAGGGATTATAAGATCCTGCCGGATTATGAGATTGCTGATTTAAAACACGGAAAAACGCTGGAGGATATTCTGGATGAGTCCCAACACCTGGCGGAGAACCTGAAGCTGTTTGAAAAGACAGCCCCGCCGGAACAGCTGCAGCGAACAGGATACCTCATTGACCATGTGATTGCCTTGAACACCCGTACCCGGATGCTGATGGGGGAGAAAATGGGCTTTGATGAGATGACCGGCAGATTATACGACCTGGTGGCTCCGGAGTATGATTATCAAAAATTTGATGATATCCTGGACCGGATGGGTCAGGCGCTTCCGGGAGCGGGACCGGCCAGGGATAAGGTCCTGGAATTTAGAAAAAGGATCTCCATCCCCAGGGAGAGGATCCTGGACGTAATGAAGAAAACCACCAGGGAATTTCATACCATGTCCATGAACAGGATGACCTTGACCGGAAACAGTATGCCCCGGGTAAGGGTGCGTGACTATCCAAATCCGGATATGGCGTTCCTGTCCATTCTGTTTGGCTATGATTATAACCACCTGGAATATGAGAGGAATTTTAACCTGAATTATCCATGGACGGTTGACAACGTTATTGAGTGTATCGGACATGAGATGGAGCCGGGCCATCTCACTTATTATGAGAAGCGCACCCAGACCTATATTGACACGTGCTGGCCGGAGATGGCGGTGGTACAGCAGTTCTCCTCTTCCTCCGCATTTACGGAAGGCTCTGCACGGTTTGTGATCTCCATGTGCTTTGACCACTCTGATACAAAGAAGACAGACTTTGAGAGGGAGGTTATCTTTGGCACGGCAGGGCTGGACAAAGCTCTGGCAGGATTAATGCCGCTGTGGCATGAGTACTGCGAGATCGCAGGCTATGGGAAACTGGAAGTCACACGAAACATCTGGGACCGGCGGTGGACAGAGCATGAAGCAGCGGAATTTCTGAGAAAATACGCGATTGTGGATAAGAATGCAGAAGATGACATTGTTAACCATCTGGCAGCGGATGATGGCCATTTTGTCGCCCATGACTATGCCCGTGATGTGGTAAAAGAGTATTTTAATCACATAACAAAGGATGTGGACGCCCAGTGGACGCTTTACGAGAAACTGTGCTGCGGGCATATGAGTATGAGGGGGATGGAGGATAAGACGTTGAGGGTATAGCAGGTAAATGAATGGAACGAAAAAGTAAGCGGACAACCACTGTGGTGGTCCGCTTATTTGAGTTTTAAAAGCAAAGGATATTTTCTGAGCCGTATGTTCCCTGGGTTCCGATACTTTCCGGTTTTGTTGTGACGGAAAATTATATAATGGTACGTATTAGAATAAATGCCTAATTAAATTCATAGTAATACGTAAAAAATATACAAAAAGACAAAATAGTACTAGAAATGTTAAAAACTTACTATTTATTATGTATGAAAATCTTTATATAATATTTATAAATGTTAACATTTTGTTAATACGAGTATGGCCAGACCGTATTTTTATTTGTACTTCATTCCTTAATCGCGAAAAGGATGAAAAGCAAAGATTAAGAAAGGGGTAAGAAAAGGTTTATGAAAAAAAGATTAAAACCAGTTATGGCTTTAGTTCTTGCCGCTTCTATGATGGGATCAAGTCTAGGAGTAGGAAACAGTGTCGCAGCAGGGGGGGGGGGGTATAAAACCCTTTAATTCTTACGCTGAAGAGATTGAAAGAGAAGAAGATAATACATCAGACACCGATAATCCAGAAACACCAGAAACCGATAATTCAGAAACACCAGAAACAGATAACCCAGAAACACCAGAAACAGATAACCCGGAGACACCGGATACAGATAGCCCGGAGACGCCGGGCACGGATAATCCGGAGACACCGGACACGGAGAACCCGGAGATGCCGGATACCGATAATCCGGAGACGCCGGACACGGATAATCCGGAGACGCCGGACACGGATAGCCCGGAGACGCCGGATACCGATAACCCGGAGACGCCGGACACGGATAGCCCGGAGATGCCGGATACCGATAACCCGGAAACACCGGACGTTGATGATCCGGACAAGTTAGAAGAGGAAACAGGAGAGAAAGATGCAATCAAGGGTGCAGGTGCATCTGCCTCTTTAAGCTTAAAGGAAGAAAAGACCGCTACTCCCAGCGAGGCCACAAAGGCTACTCCCAGTGAAGCCAGCCGTAATAATTCACTGGATGATGAGATGCTGGAAAGGGTAATTACTACATATAACAATACGCCTGCTTATGAGGAGATCGCTGAAACAGATGACAGTTTCATGTATCTAAGCCAGAAAAACGGAAGAACAAAGCAGGATATTGGTTTTACTGATAAATATAATTATAAAGAGACAGAGTATTTCCTGAAAGGAAAAGCGCATGTCTATGATCTGGAAGACGACCATAAAGTGGTGACTGCAACATCCAGCAATGCAACCAGACCAAAGGCGCAGGATTATGTAAACAGGGTATTTGTGTATATGCCGGAGGATCCAGCTGATTTTAACGGTGTGGTTTTTGTGGATATACTGAATGCCAGCAGTAAAGTGGATCTACCCGATATTTGGCGCAGAAGTTACGATTATTTTATGCGGAATGGATATGCCTATGTGGGAATCACTTCAAAATACTGCAATGTGGAATCTCTTAAGAAATTTGATTCCAAGCGGTATGCAGAACTGGAATGGGGCACCAGCAGCCTGAATGATGACGACAGGAACGGTTTGTTCTGGGATATGTTAGGTCAGTTAGGCGTTATGCTAAAGCAGCAGGATTGTGATCTGTTGGGGGGAAATACGGCGGACAAGGTATTCCTCATGGGGCAGTCGCAGTCAGGTATGTATCTAAACACGTTTGTTAACTGCTTTGGACAAGCCAATGCAGTGGGAATAGATTATAATTCTGATGAGGGGGAGGGAGATGCTGTTTTTGATGGCTTCGTTAATGTAGTCGGAGCATTTGCGGACTCAGCCCTTAGCAGCGGCGGTAAAACCCGAAGCTTTGCCGCACCGTATGATTCTCCAGTGCCATATATATTGGTGGAGGGAGAGAATGATTACAGTGCCTGCGTTAAAATAAATCCCAATTATATTAAAGAAGACGGCGATGAGCCGGGAGAGAATATGTACCGCCATTACGTGATCGCAGGCGGAGCCCACTCATCCAAGATTTTCCCTCCGGACCTGACGGATGAACTTCAGATCCAGGCAGGGCGTCCGGCTGGGTATTATCCGGCAATGAAGACAGATAAGGATACAGGGCGTCCCAATACAAACACGGACCTTAATATGGATTCCTATGTCAACTCTGTTTTGGCAAACCTCATTGAATGGACGGATGGCGGGGATATGCCGGCCGGTTTCCAGGCTGATGATATTGACCTGGATGCAAGAGATGACTATGGAAACCTGACAGAGGGTATTGTTCCTCCCCAGATCACGGTGCCTGTAGCAAAGTATTATGGGGGCGTTAATGGAAACTACTCTACAGACGGCGGCTCCATGGTATATATATCCAGAGAGGAATTGGAAGATCTGTATGCAGATAGGGAGGACTATCTGGATCAGTACGAGTCCGCTTTGGATGATGCGATTGCAGAGGGCTACCTGATAGAGGAAGAACGTGAGCGTATGATGTCCATAGCGGAAAATCAGCCCATATTTGGATATCGCCCTTCATGGTTTACTAATATTGAAGAATCCATGAAAAGTGAGCCTTCCATTAAGATGGTAGGTGATGTGGAAGAAAAAGACGGATATAAGGAAATGACCTATAAAGTGAGCGGTACTGCCAATATCTATGGTGTATTGCTGGAGGATATCCCTTATATCAGAAAGCCTGCCCAGGCATATACCAACTATATCAGGGTTTGCATACCGGATAATTTTAATGGCAAGGCAGTGATTGGACTTATATCTAATAATGATACGGAGTTTGATATAACAAAACTGAAAGCCAAAGGAATTGCCTATATTGGCATTACGGCAGATGCAGATGCGGCTGAGAAGTATGGATGCAGCTGGAAGGTTTTGGAGAAGGAGGCAGACCCGACAAGACAGGAGAACGGCCTGATCTGGGATATCATCAGCCAAACCGCCTCCTTAGCAGAGGAATTATTAGGACAGAATCCTTCCAGGCTGTACCTTGGAATCAAGAAGGCGGATAATTCATGCGCATATACATATACGAATGTATTTAAGCGTTTCTATGGTTTTAAGGTGGATGCAGTAGGTGTGGATGGACTTTATGAAATAGCTGAGCCCAAGAAGCTTATGGTGCTTAACGATATTGATTCCACGATTCCTGTAGCATCACAAGATTCAGTTGTGGCATGGTATGACAGTATTATTTATAGGGAAAACGGCAACGGACCAACCATTGGCGCCACTGCGAAGAGCATTATTGAGCAAGACGGTATGTACTTCAAAGATTCCAATGGTAATGGTATCCTGGATGTGTACGAAGACTGGCGGGAAGATGCTGAAACACGAGCAAAAGATTTAGTTGAAAAGATGACGATCCAGGACAAAGCAGGAATGATGGTTATTAATTCCAGAGGTATGGGTATCAATAGTTCCGATCCTGACGAGGCAACCGGCCTGTTGGATGAAACCTCCAACACGGATGACATGTCTTCCGAAATTTTCGGTGTGTCACGCACACTGGGCACAACGGAAGCAATTGTGGACTGGGGGCTGAGGCACTTTATACTCCGTCAAAATCCGGAACCCGAGGATATGGCTTCCTGGATCAACCAGATGAACCTGGTGGCAGAAAAGACAGAACTGGGAATCCCGGTTGTTGTGGCTTCTAATTCCAGAAATGAAAATGGACAGATGACGTTTGGTATGAATGATGCGTCAGGCGTATTCTCCACATGGCCTGGCACATTAGGCCTGGCGGCAGCGGTTATGGGAGATATTGCCCGTGGAGGAGATGCGGGTCTTATCAGCCGCTTTGCAGAGATTGCCAGAAATGAATGGGATGCGTCAGGCTTAAAGAAGGGATATATGTACATGGCAGATACCATGACAGATCCCAGATGGCAGAGGACCTATGGAACGTTTGGAGAGGATCCTGAATTGATCAGCGATATTATTGGAAGGCTGGTAGATGGATTCCAGAACGGTTCGGATGGTGTGCAGGCAGATGGTGTTGCCCTGACTGTAAAACATTTCCCAGGAGGCGGTGCAAGAGAGAACGGTTTCGATCCCCACTATTCACAGGGACAGTGGAATGTATATCAGACGGAAGGCAGCTTGGAGAAATATCACCTTCCGGCATTTATCAAGGCAGTGGAAAACCGTGTAGCTTCTATCATGCCATATTATGCAAAACCGGCAGCTGAAAAGAGTGAAACACAGTATGACCTGGAAGGAAATCCCATTGACATGGTTCCTGTAGGGTTTGCGTTTAATAAGGTATTTATCAACGATATCCTCCGTGAGCAGATAGGACATGAGGGATATGTAAACAGCGACAGCGGTATTACCGGCAATATGTGCTGGGGAGTTGAGGAACTGGATGTTCCTGAAAGAAATGCATTGGCGATCAATGTGGGAACAGATATCATAAGTGATACAAATGATGTTAATTCGATCATTGAAGCTTGGAACAGAGGCGCTGATGGCGGAAAATCCGACTATTATACGACTGAAGGTGTAGTTCCTGCAGGTTATGAGGTGGCGGATGTGACATTAACAACAGCAGCGCTTGACCGGTCCAATGTGCGGCTGTTAAAAGAAATGTTTGATCTCGGTCTTTTTGAGAATCCATACCGCGATCCGGATACTGCTCAAGAGACGGTAGATAACCAGGATAACTGGGATGAAGCATATGAGGCCCATCAGAAATCAGTGGTTCTCTTAAAAGATGGGGAAGGAACCCTTCCATTGACTGCTGATAAGCTGACAGGGAAGAAAGTTTATATCCAGTACTTTGGACAGAGCAATTCGGCCAGCACAACTTCAGAGCTTCAGAGAAGCATTATGTCCGGGGATTACAACATCAGCCTTACCAACAATTATCACGAAGCAGACTATGCATTACTGTTTGTCAATCCATCCTCCGGCAACTATTTCTCTGCAACAAAGGGGTACCTTGAGCTGGATATATGTACGGATAAGATCGTCCATGATGTGGATGATGAAGGGCGCCCGGTGGCGGACACTCATACGGAATCCACTATTGAGAATGCAGAATCCATCAAGGCGATCTCAGAGGCAGTAAGAGCGAACGGCGGTAAAGTTGTGACAAATGTAAACTTTACCCTGGCCTGGATGTTGGGTAATGTAGAACCTTATTCAGATGTGGTCCTGGCTGGTTTTGATACCCTGACAACGGCAACCATGGATGTAATCACAGGTGTCTATGAGCCTACCGGCAAGATGCCCATTACCCTTCCAAAGGACGACAGTGTGATCGCTGTCAATGCGGACGGTGTGTGCATATCTCCAAATGATGTGCCTGGCTATGAGAAGGATCAGTATATGCCGGCATCCATGAAAGATGAGAACGGAAAAGCTTACGCATACAAAGACAGTGAGGGCAATTATTACGAACTTGGTTTTGGACTTACTTATGTGGACGATAATGAGGAAGAACCGGTTGATCCTACCCCGGGTGAGAACGGCGGCAGCTCTGGAAGCAGTGGTTCCGGCGGCTCCGGAAACGGCGGCAGGGTTTATACTTCCTCATCCAATACTCCGGGTGCTTGGCATCAGGACGAAAAGGGCTGGTGGTTTGAGTTTACAGATAAGAGCTGGCCTCATGGAGAGTGGAGACAGTTGGTATGGAATAATGTGGTAAGCTGGTACTATTTCCATGAAGACGGTTATATGGCAACAGGCTGGTTTAGGGACGGAGATCATGTGTTCTATCTCCATCCATACTCTGACGGAACCCAGGGATATATGTATGTGGGCTGGCATCAAATTGATGGAAAGTGGTATTACTTTAACGAGGTTTCCGATGGAACATTAGGCAAACTGTTAACAAATACCTGGATCGATGGCTGGTATGTAGACAATGATGGCGTTTGGAACGGGGAACAGCGAAATAATGAATAAAAGATAAACAGCAGGGTGACTGAGAGCAATCTTCAGCCACCCTGCTGTTGGTGTGCAGTCTTCCGGCAATGGCGGCAGGAAAAAATTCCAAAGCAGCGGAAGCCGGGGGGGTCGGCATCTAAAAGAGGCGGGGAGGTTTGACTTTTGCCATTGGTTCAGATATAATAAATTCACTTTATGCAATGCACCGGCCTGCTAACTTAGGGATATGGTTCCCTGTGTCAGCAGGCATGATGCATTCTATGGGATAAGGTCATTGTTACAGAATTTTTGACTGTGATTTATGGGGGTAATGGTGGATCGCTTAGATAAAAAGATAGTTTATTTAAAAAGAGCGGCGTTTATAAATGGACTGCTTACCATTCTGGCTGCAATGGTCAGTGAGTTCCTGTCATCAATGGTAGGTCAGCCTTACATACTGGAGATGGGGCAATGCCCCATATGGTATGAGTCTTTGGCCGGAACAGCGCTTATGCTGTTATATTTCCTGCCTGACAGCAGCGTGAGGAAGAATCGGGCCATTGGCCTGATATATGCATTAACAAGTGTATTGGCGGCAATATTTTCCATGTTATTATATTTTTGTATGATGCTTCCGTCCCCTGACCACGTCATGTTATGGGTGGTATATTTTATCCTGTACATAGTCCCATTGGCGGTGATCAGCTGTCTGGCAATGGCGGTCATGGTTGATAAGGCGGAGGTTTTACCGGAGGATGAATATAAGGGGAAAAGGAAAATACCGTCCAAAGTAATTGCCGGGCTGATTGCCATATCAGGCTTAGTTGTCACTTTCCATGCATTTATGCGGTATGAGCAGCCGGAAGATCTTACCGCATGGCAGCGGCGTGAACTGGCAAATTCCGGCGTGTCCATGTTAATGCCGGGTAATTCTGAAGAAGGGGATAAGTTTTATGATACAACCGGTGTGATGCATGTGATCACCGGTACGGGAAGACGGATGATCGTGGTAATGTTTGAGGGAGAGCCGGGCGGTTATCCTGAGACGGATGATTATGTGAATGAGATCATAAGCGAAGAGACATATACGATAGATGGAATAGAATATACCAGAAGTGTTGAGAAGAATATCAATAAGGACTATAAAATGATCGCCTATATGAATGGCATAAGCTTTGAATATAATAACAAAGTATATATGGCCATGGTCATAACAGGGCGCACAAATGCTGCGCTGAAACGCGATATTGATAAAATCCTGGGCACGTTTGAGATACAAAGATAAGGGGAAAGATCCTCTTGGCTGAGGTGTGATAATAAAAATTATTGCACAATAATGGCTGCTATAATTTGGGAAAAGCAGATAAAAAAGCATTTATATTGTGGAATATATTGACATTTTGATAAGAAGATAGTATATTGAAAAAAATAATTATGTGTAAATTGTGCGATTTACATTGAGAGGACAATATATGCACCGTAAAATACAAAGGGTTTCATTGCAGTCTGAAATAACAAAATATATTCAGGATTACATAAAGGAAGAAGGACTGATAAGAGGTGACAAACTTCCCTCACAAGGGGAAATGGTTGAGATAATGGGGGTGAGCAGGACCTCCTTGAGAGAAGCCATAAAAACTCTGGAGGCGCAGGGGTTACTAGAAGTACGGAATGGAAAAGGCGTTTTTGTCGGATCTAATTATGGAAATGATTTTATCCAGTTGTCAATCGGTTTTCACAAAGAGAAAGAGCGGCTTTTGGAAGCATTGGAAGTGCGCCATGTATTAGAACGTGAAATCATTAAAATGGTTGTGAGGAGAATAACGGAAGCGGAGATTTCTGAGTTAGGTCAAATCACAGATATTTTAATGGATAAATTTTATAAGAAAGAAGAAAAGCGCAACGAGGACCGGAATTTTCATTATAAGATTTATATGTGCTGCCATAACAGTGTGATGTATCAAATGATGACAACTCTAAGCGACTTATTTGATGCTTTTTGGAATGATCCACTGGACATAGAAAATCCATTTGAAGAAGGTATGCCGTACCATTTAGAATTATATAAGGCCATAAAAGACCGGAATTTAAAGCGCGCTCTGAATGCGAATGAAGAGATCATCAAAGATATACGGAGAGAGTTAGAAAATGCAGGTATTAAATAATTTTTAATTTTAGCTATAATATAGCATATAGCACATAGAATATACCTTACAAAGAAAGGGAAGAAAGATGACAGATCAAAGTAAGTATTTGGAAGACTCAAGATTGATTGAGACCCATTATGGAGAGGAATATGAAAATTATTACAATGCAATTGTGCCGCCTGTCTTTTTGAATTCATTAAATGTATTTCCATCTATTGATGCATATTTTGACAGTGATAAAAATGACAAGCATGTTTATGTATATGGGAGGGTGCAGAATCCTACAGTTAGAATTCTGGAAGATAAGATCGCGGCATTGGAACATGGTACCAAAGCATTTGTGTATTCATCCGGTATGGCTGCGGCGACAACCGCTGTAATGTCCGTATGCCATGCGGGCGCCCATATTGTCTGTGTCAGAAATGTATATGGACCGCTAAATACGTTTCTTACCCAGTATTGTAAAGAATATTTCCAGATGAACGTAACATTTGTAAAAGGTGATCTTATTGAAGAGTTTGAGGATGCTGTTACTGATAATACCGATTTGATTGTACTGGAGAGTCCTTCATCAATCGTGATGAGTTTGCAGGATATATCCAAGGTAGTACAGATAGCCAGAAAACATAATGCAAAAACCTATATTGATAATACGTACTGTACACCGATTTTTCAAAATCCGTTAGATTTAGGGGTAGATATAGTTATGCACACAATGTCCAAATACATAGGCGGACATAGCGACATTATAGGTGGTGTTTTAATTGCAAACGATGAGGATTTATTAAAAAAACTGATGCTTCATAGAGAATTGTATGGAGGCATATTAGGACCAATGGAGGCATGGCTGGCAATCCGGGGATTACGTACAATTGAGGTCCGTCTAAGGCAGCATGAAAAAAATGCAATGGCAGTTGCTGCATTTTTAGATAAGCACCCCAGGGTAAAAACCGTAAATTATCCAGGCTTACCGTCCTTTCCACAATATGATTTGATGAAAAAACAACAAAAGGGTAATTGTGGTCTTATGAGTTTTGAAATTGACAGTACGATGGAACAGACAAAAAAGTTTTGTCAAGCGCTTTCAATATTTAAAATCGGGGTATCATGGGGTGGCTTTGAAAGTCTGGTGGAGATGCCATATGCAAGAATGACAGATCAGGAAGCTTCATGGCTGGGGGCCTCTGCTAATATTATACGCATACACTGCGGACTGGAAGGAGATGACCTATTGATCGCGGATTTGGAGAAGGCCTTTTCAATCTTATGATAACAAAAACAAAAATGAAGGAGGATATAATGTATGAAGAAGATGGTTGCAACAATGTTAACGTTAGCAATGGGTGCAGGAATGTTGACAGGATGCGGGGGATCGGCAGTTAAACAGGAAACAGACAGTATGAAAAGAGAAGAAAACATTGTTATTACAATGGTTGAATCTCTGACCAGTCCGGATCGAACTGCTATTATCCGTGAAATTGCAGATAAGTATGAGCAGGAACATCCCAATATATCCATTGAAATTATTTCTCCGCCACTGGAAAATGCCGATAATAAAATCACACAGATGCTGATGAGTGGATCAGGAGTAGATATTGTGGAGACAAGGGATTTGACGATCACACAGTATGTGAATAACCAATGGATCCAGCCACTGGATCAATGGCTGGATCAATGGGAAAATAAGGATACCTTAACCAGCGCAGCCAATTCGGCTATTTATAAAACTGGGGATAAGGCATATTTAATCCCTTATGGGTTTTTATGGAGAGGACTATATTGCAGGGCAGATTGGTTTAAAGAAAACAATCTTGAGTTGCCTAAGACCTGGCAGGATATTCATGACGCAGGAGTAGAATTAACTGATTCAAGTAAGAACCGGTTTGGCTTTGCATTCCGTGGCAGCACATTGGGACATCAGTATGCGGATACTGTGATATGGAGTTATATTGGAACAGATCTATTGGCAAATCCAGATGCAGGATATTATTTGAAAGAGAAAGAGGGGGAAACGATCTTTACGTTGCCGGAAACAAAAGAAGCACTGGAATTCTATAAATCTTTATATACAGATTGCTCTCCAAAGGACTCAATTGCATGGGGATTTGCGGAGATGGTTCAGGGTTTTGTTGGCGGAACAACAGCCATGCTGATACAGGACCCAGAGGTCATTGCATCTTGTGAAGCAGATATGAGTGAAGAACAGTGGGAATTAATCCAGTTTCCGGTAGGTCCATCAGGACAGGCGGTTTTCCCAAATGGATTTGCTGGCTGGGCAATGACTTCATTTACAGAACATCCGGATGAGGTATCAGACTTTATACTGTATCTGTCTAATCCCGAAAATAACACATATTTTGCAAAAAATTATGCTACAATTCCAATTCATTCCAATGCACCTGAGCTTGACAGTTTTTTCAAAGAGGGTAGATTCTCAATCTATATGGACATGGCTGAAAAGGGGGAGGTTTATCGCTGTGCTACTCAACCAATGATGTATAACGCATATGCCACCTATAAAACGAATGTGGATACGATGTATCAAAAGTGGTTAACTGAGGAAATAAGCACGGATGATCTATTGGAGTGGCTGGATGATTTTTGGAAGGATGCATATCAGCAGGAGGGAAGAAAGTATTAAACATAAACCCGGGAGAGGTGAAAATTACCTCTCCCTCATATAGGAAAAAGGAGATACGGAAAAGATGAATGGTATTGGTAAAATGGAACGGAAAAAAAGAGCGTACATTATCCTATTACTTATCCCTTCTATTGTTCTTCCAATGATTTTTACATATTATCCAATGATTAAAGGAAGTATTATGGCTTTTCAAAGCTATAATCTTATGGATATAGGAAATATCCGATGGATCGGATTCGGTAATTTTAAAAAATTGTTTATGCCGAATGCGAGTAATTCGTTTTATGTGATATTAGGAAATACTGTAAAGTGGGTTTGCGTTTCATTGCTTTTTCAGTTTTTGATTGGTTTTGGTGTTGCTCTTTTACTCAAGAAAAAGTTCAAGGGATCCGGAATTTATCAGGGTTTAGTATTCTTTCCCTGGGCTGTTTCGGGATTTGTCATTGGTATTATATGGCGATGGATGTTTAATGGTACATCAGGTGTGATTAACGATATTCTAAGCCGTATAGGAATTATAAGTGAGCCGATTGGATGGTTGGCCGATAAAAATACAGCTTTATTATCTTGTATTGTAGCCAATATATGGTATGGAGTTCCATTTTTTACAATTATGATTACCGCAGCATTAAGAGGCGTCTCCGAAGATTTATATGAGGCAGCCAGTGTGGACGGTGCCAGCGCATTTGGAAAGTTCTGGAATATCACAGTGCCATCCATTCAATCCGTTTTATTGCTGACTGTATTAATGAGGACAATATGGATTTTTAATTTTCCCGATTTAATATATTCAATGACACAAGGTGGGCCAGCTGGTTCGTCCCATATTGTCACTTCGTATATGATGCAATTGGTCCAGAGTTTGGATTATGGTTTAGCTTCTTCTGTTGGATTATTATCCATTTTATTCTTGATCATCTTTACCATAATCTACTTAATAGCCACTAAGCGCATAAATTCGGAGGATTAAGGCATGGATAGAAAATATAGTAAGTTTATTCTGGATTTTTTTAAATATGGCGTTTTATTATTATTTTTGGTAATTGTCATGTTCCCCTTTTTTTGGATGCTGGTGACTTCATTAAAGGGCAGTCAGGCAGAGATTTATGCATTTCCGGTTCAATATTTACCACAAAAGCCCAGCCTGGTTAATTATATTTCAATGTTATGGAAAGGCAATTTTGGAAGGTATATGAGTAATTCCCTTTTGGTGTCAACTGTTGCAGCAACCTTTGCGAGTATGATTGGAATTGGTGCGGGTTACATTCTTTCAAGATTTAAATTCAGGTTGAAAAGTCCATTGTTGTTATTTTATCTAATTACGCAGATGATTCCCACGTTTATAATGTTGCCATCGTTATATCAAATGCTTTCAAAACACCATATGCTAAATAATATATGGGTAATGGCATTGTTGTATACAAATATGATGATTCCGTTTTCAGTGGTTACATTAAGAGGTTTTTTTGACGGAATTTCTTCAACATTAGAAGAAGCAGCATGGATTGATGGTTGCAGCTATGGTGCGGCACTAAGAAAGATTATCATACCTGTTATGAAACCAGGAATTGCAGCAACATTTATATTTGCCTTTATTAATTCCTGGAATGAGTTATTTATGGCAATCATGTTTATTGATAAGGATAAGTATAAAACAATCCCGGTAGGGTTAAATGCTTTGATTTTGAAGTACGACATAAAATGGGGAGAAATGGCAGCTGGAACAGTAATGGCATTAATACCCACAATACTACTATTTTCTGTTGCCCAGAAATATATGATAGAAGGGTTAACTGCAGGGTCCGTTAAAGGATAGGTGTGCTTAGAAACAGGGGGATATATCAATTGATCAAAAAAGGGATTGACAGTCGGATGATTTATAATTTGAAACATAATCAAAATATAACCATGCTTACAGCTGAAAAGCTATGCAGGATCATTAAATGTGAGCTTCAAGATATTGTAGAGTTTGTGGAGGAAGAATAGAATCGTGATCGGGAGTAATGAAGGAATCTGGAATCTACTCACACAACAGACATGCCAGTAATGCTCCTTCTAAAAAAAAATGCCGGAAACCCTTATAAAATAAGGATTATCCGACATTATCCAGCATGGAGCTGAGGGGAATCGAACCACAATCCGATGTTACATAATGCTTGTAAATACGTACAGTTTCAACTTTCGTGTTGTGGCTCGTGTTGTGGCAAATTAATAAAATCTCTTACTGTACGCATAAGGAACTTTCTATTTCCAAGCATCATCTCATCTAAATTAACACTAGTAAGATAGCCGCGGGCATTGATGAGATTTTTGTTTTTCTCATACTTTATTTGTATCCGATCACCAATTCGGACAACACGCTGTAATCCATTAACTACGAACATGTAATCTGTATCTGATATTTTTCCAACACATATAGGGGTATTATTTTCAGTTTCAAGGTTTAATGATCGCTCAAAGTAGTCATTAACTTTATTATCTGCTTCCAACCGTCCTTGACTGAAAGTATGGGTATATACCTTCTTCATTGTGTAGTCTGTTTTCCATCCGCCGCGTTCCTGGGCGTATTTATCCGGAATCTGGAGTAAAGCCATGACAGATGCATTGATATGACGCAGATCATGAAATGTCATATGTGGAAGTCCGTTTTTTTGCATTAATCTGACGAATCTACAATATATTGCATGTCCACTTAATGTAATAAGCTGATCGGTTTCTACGTTGTCAATTAAATCTTTTATATAGGGAGGAATTTCATGGCGTCTTATGCGAGTGGACTGCTTGGCTTGTCCTTTTCGCAGTGGTTTTCCATCCACATCAACAACCACTTCACGGATGGTAAGATAATCACCATCTACAGATTTTGATTTGGTAAGCCCCCTTATTTCAGACATAGAAAAACTGAGCCACATTGCCAACATGACAGCAAGTTCTATTTTGGTATCTTTGACAATATTATATATAACTTCTGGTGGTGGAAGCTCTTTGATTACTTCATCCTTTTTGGGAAGTCGTACAGCGCAATCTAATGATTTGTAATACTTTTGAAATACGGCAGTTAATAAGCCATACTCATTGATAACAGTTTTGGCGGATATCGGCTTAGGGTTGGTCTTATTTCTTTTTGATGTCCGTTTAGCTTCTTCGTTTACAGCTTCTTGGAGCCGTTCGGTAGTAAGGTCCTTTAGCTTCATATTCATGATACCTTTAAAACCATTACGCTGCATCTTTCTGTATCCCTGGATGGTAGTCGGAGATAACAATGCATCACAGGATGCAATGTATTTATCAATAGCATCAGAGACAGTGCAGCTTTCAGGACGGCTTTTGCGTTCCATTTCTGCCTCAAAGATACTGGCCATCCGTTCGGCTTCCTTTTTCCCTTTTTTTCCGGGAAGAGTACTTGTGAAAGATTCATACATTTTCTTTTTCTTTAACTTCCCATTCTGGTAACGGACAGGTGCCCCTAAATCATCATACACCTGTTCACTATGTGTATATACCAAGGCACGCCATGAACCGGAAGGAAGTTGTTTTGCTTCTGCCATATCATATCCTCCTAAAAATGAGTAATCAAAATACATCCATTGCCATTTTTGAAGTCAAATGATATAATATGATTAGGTTTACGAGGCCTATATTATTGCATTGACTCAATCAGGCAATAGTATCTATGTGAAAGCTTCTGCGTTGGTAGCGCAGGAGCTTTTATTGTTCTATAAGACGTAAATTCAATAATTCTTCGGGGTATCCTGTGCAATCGCAAAATTGACTATGGGTAAAATCTGAAAAGTTTCTTAATAAATCATCACTAATAAGTAAATGAGCGGCAAACATATTTGCCTGGCGTTCAATACGACTGGTCAGTAATAGCGTTTGATGGGCCATAAAGGCACAATTTTCCTTTGGGTGTAGAATGGCATGACCTAATTCATGTGCCAGCACTATTTGCCTAAAAACATCATCTTCTATATCTGAATTGACAAATATCCATTTGACACGGCGTATGTACACATAGTTTCCTGCAATATTTCCCAATGGACAAAAATACACCTGTATTTTAAGATACTGGGCTATCTTTAGAGGATCATTGGTTCCAAGTTTTCTTTTGTAATAAGCAATAATACGCTTGATACGTCTATTCAACCAAAACCACCTATTTGGGGTCCTTTCTGCGACCAAAGCGCTTTTTGTTAATTTTTTTAGTTTCTCTCATGGCATGTTCTAAGGCATTTTCCAGTAATATTAGTGACGCCTCATCGATTTCTTCTCCATTGTAATATAGAGGGCCATCTTTATCATTTCTGATATTTTCCATCATTTTACGTAAGTCCTTTGTAATGTCTCTCTCATCTTTTGGTGATATCACAACATCTTCGCTATTAGCTTCTTTTTTTCCTGTCATTAGGTAGTCTAATGTTACACCAAAATAATCAGCTATTAGTTTGGCCTTATCAGGGCTTAACAGATTCCTTCTACTTTTCCAATTACTAAAAGTGGATTGGCTTATACCGGTTGCTTTTGCCACTTGATAAGTGGTAACACCATTTTTTTGTAATAAATACTCAAAAATCTCGTACATTTTTTGTGCTCCTTTAACAAAAAATGCATATTTCACAAAATGGTAGTAAAATGATGTTGACTACTACACGGCATGGTGGTATAGTATAACCATGCTTCACTAAATGGTAGTAAAAACAAAAATCATTACCAACATGTGATGCATTAAAAATGTGATACTTTAACTGGTAATTGAAGTATATCACATATGTGAAGTATTTGCAATAAGAATTTTGTTCGTTAGGAGGTGATGAATGTTGTATGAGAAGTTTTCAGCTTTGTTGGCTAAAACAGGAAAAACGGCTTATCGAGTGTCTAAAGATACGGGAATTGCCGAAAATATTTTTTCATACTGGAAAGCAGGACGTAGTAAACCAAAGTTTGAAAAACTGTTAATTCTTGCAAAATATTTTGATGTTCCTGTAGAGTATTTTTCAGATAATGAGGCCACAAAGAAAAGTGCTATGAAGGAGGATAATGACAATGCCGAAAACAAGACCTCTTGAAATTACCATGAAACGCCGCAGGATAATGGCCTGCATAAACAGCCGCAAGACATTGGATGGATTTGGTGATGAGGAAATGGCGCAGAAAGCCGGGGTATCGCCGTGGACATTTTCGCAGCGGAAGAAACGCCCGGAAGAATTTTCCATACAGGAACTATGGAATATGGGAATAAAGGTATATCTATCGGATGGAGAACCCAAGTTACCGCAGGAAGATGTTTTAGATGTTAGTTGATAGGATGGAGGTGAAGCCAAATGAGCAGAGCAGACATCCAGTACATGCCCATCACGACAGACCCGGCCCGGTGCAATCATGATCTAACCACAGAACTTACACAGGCCAACATCTGGCTGGCCGGAGGGCTGGATGAGGAGCGGATGATGCAGAGGGAGTCAGAGCATTGGAGGATGGCCCTGGCGGTCATGCTGGCAGTGACGGTTACACTCCTGATCCTTACCTGGACCGGGTACATATCAATATAGGGAAGGAGGGACAAGCCATGCAAAAATATTATAAGGACTCAAAATACCAAACCATCAGTGAACTTGTGGAAGCGGAGTATCCATGTGGGGAAATTGTGAGTGGGAATGTACAAGCCCGGATTACCCATGGGTATGAAATAGAATCCACAGAAATCCTGCGGAGCAGTTATGGTAAAAAAGAACTCTGCGTACATATATTTCCGTGCATAAAATGGACGGATGGTGGATACAGACCCTGCTATAGCGGCGGTTGGGAGGCATGTAAGGATAATGTTACCTTATATGTGCCTATATAGGAAGGGGGTGAACGCAGTGAGGATATTAATACCCGGAAGCAAGCTCAACTCTCAGGAACAGCTTGAGATGGCAAAATATCTGGTCAAGGCTGGATATGCTGTCAGTATCACCAAAGGAAAAACCAGAATGGTAAGGCTGTTTTCCATATAACATAGTGGAGGTGCAGGATGAGCAGACGCAGAAACGGGACAAACCGTGCGGCAGCAGCCCTGGGGATTAACCCCTTCGGCTGGGGAAACGGAAAAGCAAGAAAAAGGCCGAGGGAGGTGCGAACTCCGGTCGGCCAGATGAAAATTAACTCTACAGATAATATAGCACAGATAGAAGGGGGTTGTAAAGATGGCAAATGTTACTGAAATCAGAATGAATAACGTGCCTGTGGATCTGTTTCTCCAAGGACAGATGGCAGTTGAAAGGATCAATGCTGTACAGGAATACGTCAATTCGGTTAAGTATGCAGATAATGATGTTGTATTCAGCATCCTGGGGATAAAAAGAATAGCACAGCAGGAGGCCGGTAATGATGCATCCGTACCATTGTGATTCCTGTGGCTGTTTTCTTGATCCTGAACAATGGAGAGAGTGTGATAAGTGCCATAGCAAGGACAGAGAACGGGCCAGAAAGTATTCCGGGGAGGTCATGAAACATGAAACTGGAACACAAGACGATTGATGGTACAGCAATGGTATCGTATC